>DATLXW010000024.1:0-31085 GCA_035575415.1 Methyloceanibacter sp.
AACGCGCCCCACGCCTCAATGCCAAAAAACAAAGACTGCGGCGCGCCTCTCACAGGCGCGCCGCCGAGAAGTTTGAATATTGCGCCGGAGTTAATGCAGCCAGGGCAGGAAGGGCTCGTGCTGGCGCTGTTGCCTGCGCAAGAGCCGCCGTTCGCGCCGGGTAAGACCCGCGTCGGTCAGAGACGCATCTGCCGCTGCGGCCTGTATCCCAGTCTCCTCGGCTTCCGCCTCTTCGGGCAAAGGCTCTGTTCCCGCCGCGGGTTCGGCAGACGCCGTCTGCTTTGCCGCAGGCTTCGGCGTTCCGGCTGCGGATGCCGCGATCGCTTTCGGCGCCGGCTTAGGCTTCGGTTGCGCGGCCTGTACCGGCTCCTTGGCTGCAACTGCCGCCGTGGAGTCGCTCCATGCCGGCGCGCTCGTCGTTACCGGAAGCGTGCTGCCGCCTCCAGCGGCCGAATTCGCCATGGCGAACAGGCCGGTGACATTGTCGCCGGTAAGGGCCGGGGCGGTTTTGTCAGCGTCGATGCTCAAGAAGCGGTAACCTGGTTGACCTTCGCTCACGGCATGAGCGCCGGTTGCCGCATTGGCTTGGGTGACGAAGGCGACAGGCGTTGCGGTGATTTCCGGGGCGGCGGGTTGCGGTGGACTATTGGCTTCGATCGCCGCTGCGATCGCGTCGTGCCCTGTGGGTTCAGCCGACGTGGGAGGTTCGACGCTGCGAGCCGGCGTCGTCGCAGCTACGGCCTCCGGCTTGGGCAGAGGCGGCGTGACCGACGCTTCGATCTGCCGCGCGCCTTCGGCGGGCGCAGCGGGCTCGACCTCTTCCGGCGCGGAGGTTCTGTACCATTGGCGCTCGCCGCAAAGGAGCCAAGCCTTGCAGCCCTTGAGCAGAATCGTGCTGCGGGAGAGCACTGTGAGCGTGGCGGTATAGGTCTGGCCGTCCTCCGGATTGTAGATCTTTCCCGTCCAGGTCGCGGGAGCGGTCGGGGTCAGGCCGCTGAAAATCGTGAGCCCTACAATCTTGCGATCACGCAGCGATGGATCTTCGTTGCGGACGTCGGTCAGAGGCTTACCCTTGCTGTCCAGCGGATTCTTCAGCCAGGCGAGCTTGGCGCAGAGCAGCTTCTTATCCTTGCCGCACTTGAACACCTGGATCTTGGATTCGCGCTCCGCATCCGGCTTCATCCAATAGCCGGTGGGATCGGCAGAGGCCGCCTGGGACGGACCGCCGGAAGCAAAGAGGGCAGCGGTCGCCAGTCCCATCGCCGCAGCGAATGCACGATGCCTCATGATTAGCACCTCCGTAAAAGCCGCGCGCATGGCGGAACTGCCGCCATGGCAATCACCTTTTCCGCCCCCTGTCTTTGACGAGCCTCAAGGACCCCCTCTCCGTCTGCGCCCATGGCGCGCTCCGCGCGCTCATTCTTTTGGATCAGGCAGCTAAGCCGCCACAGCTTCAACTCTGGAATTCACCCCTTCGAGAATCGCCGCGACACCCATGCCGCCGGCCGTACACACCGAGATCAGACCCCTTCTTCCCCCTTCAGTATGCAGCAGCTTGGCGAGAACCCCAAGGATTCTCGCGCCAGTCGCCGCAAAAGGATGCCCGAAAGCTATTGACGAGCCCTTGACGTTCAGCTTCGCCCGGTCGATGGCCCCGAGGGCCTCGTTCAGTCCCAGACGGCGCCGGCAGTAATCCTCTGATTCCCATGCCTTCAACGTGGCCAAGACCTGAGCCGCAAAGGCTTCATGAATTTCATAATAATCAAAATCCTGAAGCGCGTAACCGGCTTGCTTGAGGAGATCGCTCACGGCAACCGTCGGCGCCATCAGAAGCCCTTCTCCTTGCACGAAATCTACGGCAGAAGTGCGGCCCATGGTCAGATAGGCCTGGACCGGAATTCCGCGCTTTTCCGCCCATTCTTCCGAGGCGAGGAGAACCGCTGCCGCCCCATCCGTGAGCGGGGTGGAATTGGCCGCGGTGATGGTGCCGGAGCCCGAACGGTCGAAAACCGGCTTCAACTCGGCCATTTTTTCCAGGGAGATGTCCGCCCGGATATTGTTGTCGCGAAAGACGCCGGCACAAGGGACGACGAGATCGTCCATGAAGCCCTCGTCATAGGCGGCGGCAGCCTTTTTGTGGCTTTCATAGGCGAGAAGGTCCTGCGCCTCGCGGGTGATTCCCCACTCCTTGGCCATCAACTCACAGTGCTCGCCCATGCTGAGGCCGGTGCGGGGCTCCGCCGTCGAGGGCGGCTGCGGTGCAAGCTCGCCGGGGGTAAAGCCCTTGAAGGCGGCTATCCGCTCCCCAAGGCTTTTGGCGCGGGACAGCTTGACCAGGCGCTGGGCGAATTTGCGCTGAAACACGACCGGGGCGTCACTCGTCGTGTCCGAGCCGAAGGCTATGCCCGACTCGATCTGCCCGGTGGCGATCTTGGCGGCGATGCCAAGCGCAGCCTGAAGGCTCGTGCCGCAGGCCTGCATCAGGGTGATGCCGGGCGTGATCGGCGCAAGCGCGCTGCCGATCACCGCTTCGCGGGCCAAATTCCAGTCCTTGGCGTGAGTCACCACCGCCCCTCCGACCACCTCGCCGATATGGGCGCCGTGCAATCGGAAACGTTCCACCAAGCCGCCGAGGGCGGCGATCGACAGGTCGAGATTTGACAGTTCGGCATAGGCGGTGTGCGAGCGGCAGAAGGGAATGCGCGAGCCTCCGAGCACTGCCACACGGCGCGTTGAAGCTTCAGCCATGGTGTCTTGCGGGCTCCCCGTCTCGATACGTTAGGCCGCGGCGGCTCGCGCCGCTTGCTCCTGGTTACGCCGGTAATGCAGCGGACCGCCGCGGAAGGGAGCGAAGCCAGTGCCGAAGATCACTCCCGCATCGACATGGTCGGCGCTCGCCACTATCCCCTCCCGCAGCGCGCGCTCGGCCTCGTCGAGCATCGGTTTCACCAGCTCGCGCCCGAGACGATCAAGCTCAGCGGGATCGTAGGTCGCCGCTTCGCGTTTCGGCTTGCCTTCCTCCCAGATGTAGAAGCCCTCGCCGGACTTCTTGCCGAGCTTGCCCTGCTGCACCAGCGTGTCCAGCACATTGCCGTCCTCCGGAGCGAGCTGAAGTTCATGACCTACCTTGCCGGCGATGTCGAGGCCGACCAGGTCCATCAACTCCAGCGGCCCCATCGGCATGCCGAATTTCAGCGCAGCCTGGTCGATCTTGTCGCGCGGCTCGCCCAACTGGTAGCGCCGCACTGCCTCCATCAGGTAGGGCGCCAGCACACGATTGACGAGGAAGCCGGGGCAACTTTTGACGATCAAGGGCAGTTTGCCGATGGCGGTGACGAAGGCGCAGGCCTTGCGCACCTCTTCCTCGCGCGTCCCTTCCCCGCGCACCACTTCCACGAGCGGCAATTGCGCCACTGGATTGAAGAAATGCAGCCCCACGAGCCGGCTTGGATCGGCAAGCGGCTTGGCGATATCTTCGAGTCTGAGCGAGGAAGTGTTGGTGGCAAGCACAGCGCCGGGTTTCGCCTGCTGCTCGAGCTTCTGGAACAGACTCTGCTTTGCCTCAAGCTTCTCGACGATCGCCTCGATGACAACGTCGGCGTGCTTGACATGCTTGCCTTCGGGATCGGCGACCAGACGCGCCACCGCGGCATCGATTTCGACCGGCGAGCGGAAATGCCGCTTGAACAGGCTCTTGGCACGCGCGAGCGCCTTCTTGATTTGCGCTTCGTCGAGATCCTGAAGGCTCGCCTGCATGCCTTGCACCACGCACCAGGCGGCGATGTCGCCGCCCATGGTGCCGGCGCCGACGACATGCACTTTGCGCGGCTTGAAGCCGTCCTTCGGCGCCTCGTCCTTCAGCATCTCGGAAAGTTTGAACACACGGCGTAGATTGCGTGAGGTTTCGCTCGCCATCAGCGGCACGAACATTTCCGTCTCGGCGATCTTCATGCGCATTGGATCGTCGCCGTAACGCTCGAACAGGTCGATCAGGCGGAATGGAGCCGGGTAATGCTCCTCACGCACTTTCTCTGCTGTCTTGGCACGCATCTGCTTGGCCAGCATCGAGCGCACGGGCTGCTTTAACATCAGGCGCTTCCACCACGGAGCGCCCTTGGACCGGCGCTTTTGCAGCACCGCTTTGCGCGCGGCCCAGCGCAGATTGTGGCGCGTCGGGACGAGCTGATCGACGAAGCCCATCGCTTTCGCCGCCGACGGCCGCAACATGCGGCCGGTCAGCATGGCGGTCATTCCATCTGTCGGGCCTGCGGCTTCGATGGCGCGTACGGTACCGTTGAGACCCGGGAAAATGCCGAGCTTCACCTCCGGGAAGCCGAGCCGTGTCCCCTCCTCGCGATCGGCGATGCGCCAGTCGCAAGCGAGCGCAACCTCGAGTCCGCCGCCAAGGCAATAACCGTGAATGGCGGCAACCGTCGTGACCGGCAGCCGGTCGAGGCGATCGATCAGCTCCAACGTTTGCTTCACCACGTCGGCAATCCTCGCTTCGCTGTCGAAGGTCTCAAATTCGCGGATGTCGGCGCCGGCGATGAAGCTTGAGTCCTTGCCGCTCATCAGCACGAAACCCTTAACCTCGCCGACCGCGGCCGCCGCCTCCACGGCCTTGACGATTTCGCCAAGCTCCTCGGTGGTGCGGCGCCCGAGCGAATTCATGCGCTCGCCTTTGCGGTCGATGATCGCCCAGGCGATACCCTCGAAGTCGATGCTGAAGCGCCAATCTTGGAGGTCGGGGAATGTCGTCGGCATAAGCGATTATTCTGCAGCTAGATGTTCCGGTTTCGAGACTGTTCCCGCCAGCGATGCCGTCTCCTTGCGAGCGGCAAGCTCTTCGGGGGCAAAATCGTCGACGGCGATGACACGGGCGACGAGATCGCGCAATTCGGCCAAGTCGATGGCCTCCTGTTCGGTCAACACGCCCTTCTTCTCGGCCTCAGCGATCCAGTCGTTGCCGTGGAAGCGGTGCACCTCGCCCTTGCGGATCGCGCGCTCGAGCTTCTTTTCCGCCTCCTCGCAGGCCACAACGCGTTTGAAAGTATAGTCGAGGAGACCTGCGCGGTCGGCAGGGTCGTCGGACAGGAAAATGTCGCGGGTGAGGCGGTCGCGGAAAGCGCCCGGTTCCAGCGCGGCCCGCACGATCGCCTTGCCATCCTTGTCGCTCGCGGGACGGCGGCGCGCGCCCAAGGGAAAGACGAGCGGCGCCATGATCCAGGCGGCCCAGCGCTGCGGAAAATTGCGGATGACGCCGAGCAGAGCCTGGTCGAAACGATAGAGGCAATTCTTGGCGCAATAGCCGACGAGCTTGAGGTCTTCCTGCGGGCGCCCGTCGTCGTCGAAGCGCTTCAGGACGGCGGAGAGGAGATAAAGCTCCGCAAGCGCGTCCGCCATGCGTCCGGCAATCTTCTGCTTGACCTTCAATCCGCCGCCAAGAAAGGCCACCGTCAGGTCGGCGATAAGCGCAAAGGAACGGCTGGCGCGGGCAAGCTGCCGCCACCAATAGCCCGTTGCGCGCGCGTCGGAGGGCCTGTCGGCGAACAGCCCGAAAGTCAGATTGTGCCAAAAGGCGCCGGCGGCATTGGCGGCGGTGAAGGCGGCGTGGGCCTCGAGTGCGCGCTCGAAACGCTCGATGCCGCGCCCGCTATCCTCGTCCTGGAGCGCTTCGATCTCGGAGATGAGATAAGGATGACTGCGGAGAGCGCCTTGCGCGAAGGTGATCAAGGTGCGTGTCAAGATGTTGGCGCCTTCCACGGTAATGCCGACCGGGACCATCTGATAGGCGGACTGGATGTAGTTCGACGGTCCGTCGCAGATTCCCTTGCCGCCATGGATATCGAGCGCGTCGTTGACGCACTGGCGCATGCGCTCGGTCGACACGTATTTGAGAAGCGCGGAGATTACCGCGGGCTTCTCGCCGGCGGAGACCATCGAGGCGGTGAGCGCGCGCGCGGCCTCGATCTCGTAAGCCGACTCGATCATGCGGGCGAGCGGCTCTTCCACGCCTTCCATGAAGCCGATCGGCAGGTTGAATTGCTTGCGGATGCGGGCGTAAGCGGTTGTCGAGCGCAACATCGCCTTGGCGGCGGCAGCGCTCGTCGCCGGCAGCGAAATCGCGCGGCCAGAGGCAAGGCAACTCATCAGCATGCGCCAGCCCTGTCCCGCCCGCTCCTGGCCGCCGATCACCCAGTCCATGGGGATGAATACATCGCGGCCCTTGGTCGGACCGTTGGGAAAGGCGGCCCCCGCAGGCAAATGCCGCCGTCCAATCTCGACGCCGGGATGACCGGCGGGAATGAGCGCAAGCGTAATGCCGATATCTTCGCCCCGGTCGAGGTAGTTGTCAGGATCGAACAAGCGGAAGGCAAGGCCAAGCAAGGTGGCCTTGGGCGCGAGCGTGATATAGCGCTTGTCCCAATTGAGCTTGATCCCAAGCACCTCCCTGTCCTGATGCATCCCGCGGGTCACGACGCCAATATCGCGCATCGAGGCGGCGTCGGAGCCGGAGAACGGGCCGGTGAGAGCGAAACAGGGGATCTCCTCGCCGCGCGCGAGCCGGGGAAGGAAATAGGCCTTTTGCTCGTCGGTGCCGTATTTTTCGATCAACTCGCCTGGACCGAGCGAGTTCGGCACCATGACGATGGTGACGCCGTCGGGACTGCGCGAAGAAATCTTGCCGAGGACGAGCGACTGCGCCTGAGCGGAGAAGCCGAGGCCGCCATGCTCTTTGGAGATGAGCATGCCGAGAAAACCTTGCTCGCAGACGAAGCGCCAGATGTCGCCGGGAATGTCATGCAGCTCGTGGCGGATCTTCCAATCGTTGAGGCGCTTGCACAGCTCAACGGTGGGTCCGTCGAGAAAGGCGCGTTCCTCAGCCGTCAGGGTGATGGGAGGGACACGGCGGAGCTTGTCCCAGTCTGGGATGCCTGAAAACAGCTCCGCGTCCCAGCCGGTGGTGCCCGCTTCGAGCGCCTCGCGTTCAGTCTCGGAGATGCTCGGCATGGCCCCTTTGAGCGCCCGATAGGCCGGAAGGGTGATGTAGTTGCGCTTGATCTCGGGGAAGCTTGCCGCGAACAACGCCCCGGCGATCAGCCAACCGAACAACGACCACAGGGGAAAGACCGGCCAATGCAACACGCCGTGGAGCAAACCCATTTGGGACGCCAGAGTGAGCGAAGCGGCCGCCAGCGCCCAAACCTTCAGCGAAACGCGCGCCATGGCGAGGGCGAGCACGACGCCGATGCAGAAGAGCGCGAAGATGAGCTCAGCCATTCCGGGCCTCAATCTTCCCCTCGCTCTCAGTAGCGCTTTGGGCAGTCAGACCTCTATGGTCCCGTCGGGACATCGGCTCAAGCTCTTTGTTGCTTCATCAAGCGGCACCTTCGATGGGCAGCCGCCTCCGAATCGCTCATGGACGGTGATCTTAGGCGCAAGTGTTACCGGTCAAATTAACGCTCGCAGGTCCGGCCTTTCTTGTGCCTGGCCCCGGGATTGGCTAAGCAGGGTGCCAATAATTCGGCCATTGGGCCGGCTGGGCAAGGATGACGTCATGGCGGAGCCTGAGCGACCGCAGCTCAACCCCTATCAAGTGGAGCTTGAGGCAGGCAAACGCTATGCCTGGTGCCGTTGTGGGCGCAGCAAAAAGCAACCTTTTTGCGACGGATCGCACCAGGGCACGGGGATCGAGCCGTTGATGTTTACGGCCGAGCGCACCGAGATGGCGCTGCTTTGCGGCTGCAAAGACACCGGCGATCCTCCTTATTGCGACGGCTCGCATTTGCTGCTCTAGGCCCGATTCATCCGCAAATTCGCATTGCTGCATTGGCGAGGTAGGCCCTTCTTGCTAGAAAAGCTTGCCGCAGCGGCCCGGGGAGGCTCAGCGGTTGGCAAGACGCCAAAGGGGGAAGGCGGCAGGCCGATGGCTTATTTTCTACAGCAATTGATCAACGGCATCGCGCTCGGCTCGATCTATGGCCTGATCGCCATCGGCTACACCATGGTCTATGGCATCATCGGCATGATCAATTTCGCCCATGGCGATATTTTCATGGTCGGCGCCTTCATCGCCTTGATTCTTTTTCTCGCGCTCTTGGCCGTCGGGGTGACGGCGATCCCCCTGGCCCTCGTCGTGGTGCTCATCCTCGCCATGGTGCTCACCGCGGTCTGGGGCTGGACGGTCGAGCGCATCGCCTACCGGCCTTTGCGCGAATCGTTCCGTCTCGCTCCGTTGATCACTGCCATCGGCATGTCGATCGTACTGCAGAACTTCGTCCAAGTGGCTCAAGGCGCGCGCGTCAAGCCACTCCAGCCGGTAGTCACCGGCGGCTATAAGCTGTTCGAGCAGGACGGCTTCGTCGTGCAGCTCGCAAACATCCAGATCGTCATCGTGGTGACGACGCTCGCTTTGATGACGGTGTTTTGGCTGATCATCACCCGTACTGCGCTCGGCCGGGCCCAACGCGCCTGCGAGCAAGACCGCCTCATGGCCTCGCTCTCCGGCGTCGACGTCGACCGCACAATTTCGCTGACCTTCGTCATCGGCGCGGCGCTCGCCGCCGTGGCAGGCCTGCTTTACCTCCTCTATTACGGCGTGATCGACTTTTTCATCGGTTTCGTCGCCGGCATCAAAGCCTTCACCGCGGCGGTGTTCGGCGGTATCGGCTCGCTGCCGGGAGCCATGCTGGGCGGACTCATCATCGGCCTGATCGAAACGTTTTGGTCCGCTTATTTCTCCGTCCAGTACAAGGATGTGGCCGCCTACTCGATGCTGGCGCTCGCGCTCATCTTCTTCCCCACCGGCTTGCTCGGCCGTCCCGAAGTAGAGAAGGTTTGAGAGCCTTGACCCAGCCGGGCGCTTCCATCCATCACCGGTTCCGCTCCGCGCTCGTCAATGCCTCTATCTCCGCGCTCGTCGCCTTTGCGCTGTTCTGTCTTATCCTCGGCGTCCGCACCGCCGACAGCGTGCAGGGTCTGACGCTCCAACCGCGGCCCCTCCTCCTCGCCGCGGTGGTCGGTATCGTGTTCTTCGGCAGGCTGGCGCTCGAACTGTTCTGGTGGAACCGAACCTGGTCCGTGCCCAAGCCGGCAGGACTGGAAAAACTGGGCGAAGCCACGTCGCAATACGGCGCGCTCGTCCTGATCGGCATAGCGGTGCTTTTCCCCATCGCGGCCTATATCCTCGAAAAGACGCTGCATCTCGGCCTGCCGCTTCGCTACCTGTTCGATCTTTCGACGGTCGTGCTCACCTATGTCCTGCTCGCGTCTGGGCTCAACATCGTGGTGGGCTTCGCCGGACTTCTCGATCTCGGCTATGTGGCCTTCTACGCGGTCGGCGCCTATAGCTTCGCGCTGCTCGCCACCAATTTGGGCTGGTCGTTCTGGATGTGTCTTCCCATCGCGGGCCTCTTTGCCGCGCTGTGGGGATGCGCCGTCGGCCTGCCCGTGCTGCGGCTACGCGGCGATTATCTCGCCATCGTGACGCTCGCCTTCGCCGAAATTTTGCGCATCGTCCTGCTCAACTGGACGGACGTCACCAACGGACCGAACGGCATCTCCGGCATTCCCAAACCGACTTTTTTCGGGCTCCCCTTCGCGCCGAGCGGAGAGGCGACCTTCAGCGGCTTCTTCGGTCTGAAATACGATCCGCTGCAAGCGATTATTTTCCTCTATTATTTGATTCTCGTGCTCGTCTTGGCCACCAATCTCGTGACCATGAAATTGCGACAGCTTCCTGTCGGCCGCGCTTGGGAAGCGTTGCGCGAGGACGAGATCGCCTGCCGCTCGCTCGGCATCAATACCACGCTCACCAAGCTTTCCGCTTTTGCCACCGGCGCCATCTTCGGCGGCCTTGCCGGCGCCTTCTTCGCCACCCGCCAAGGCTTCATCAGCCCCGAATCCTTCACCTTCATCGAGTCGGCGACGATCCTCGCCATCGTGGTGCTTGGCGGCCTTGGCAGCCAGTTCGGGGTCGCGCTTGCCTCTATCGCGTTGATCGGCGGCTTCGAAGCGCTGCGCCATACCGGAGGTCTCAAGGTCGTGTTCGGGCCGAACTTCGATCCGGCGCTTTACCGTATGCTCCTATTCGGCCTCGCCATGGTCGCGATCATGCTGTGGCGCCCGCGCGGCATCGTGGCGTCGCGGACGCCCTCCATACTGCTCAAGACGAGGGCCAAGGGAGCCAAGGAATGAGACCTTGGCGCAACAACCCGGTGCTCAAGGTCGAGCACCTCACCATGCGCTTCGGCGGCCTCGTGGCCGTCGACGATGTGTCCTTCGAGGCCGGGCGCGGCGACATCACCGCGTTGATCGGTCCTAACGGCGCCGGCAAGACCACTGTGTTCAACTGCATCACCGGCTTTTACAAACCGACCGAAGGTATGATCACGCTGACCCATCCGGACGGAACCAGCTTTTATCTCGAGCGCCTCGACGATCACGACATCAACTCGCGCGCGCGGGTCGCCCGCACGTTTCAGAACATCCGCCTGTTCAAAGGCATGACCGTGCTCGAAAATCTGATGGTGGCGCAGCACGCAACGCTCAGCCGCGCCTCCGGATTCACCTTCGGCGCAATTTTGAGCATCGGCGGCTACCGTGACGCCGAAGAACGGGCCGTTGCGTTCGCCGTCGAATGGCTCGAACGTGTCGGTTTGATCGCCCGCGCCAATGCCCCGGCGGGCGAGCTCCCCTACGGCGACCAGCGGCGGCTGGAAATTGCGCGAGCCATGTGCACGCGCCCGCTCCTGCTCTGCCTCGACGAACCCGCGGCGGGATTGAACGCACGCGAAAGCGAAGAATTGAATGAGCTCCTCTATTCGATCCGCTCGCGCGAGGGAATTGCCATCCTGCTCATCGAGCACGACATGAGCGTGGTGATGCGTATTTCCGACCACGTGATCGTGCTCGATTACGGCAAGAAAATCGCCGACGGCACGGCCGCAGAAGTACGCAACGATCCGAGCGTTATCGCCGCTTATCTCGGCGTGCCGGAGAAGGAGGTAGCCAAGGTCGAGCAGGAGGTCGGTCTATGAGCTCCCCGTTGCTCGAAGTCAGCCATGTCACCGCGGGTTACGGCAATATTCCCGTGCTGCACGACATCGACCTTCACGTCGCCGAGGGCGAGATCGTGACGCTGATCGGCTGCAACGGCGCCGGCAAGACCACGACCATGATGACCATTTTCGGCCGCCCGCGCGCGAGCCGGGGTAAGATCAGTTTCGACGGCCGCGACATCACCGCCCTACCGGCGCACCAAATTGCCCGGCTCGGAATCGCGCAATCCCCTGAGGGCCGGCGCATCTTCCCTCGCCTCACGGTGTTGGAGAACCTCCAACTCGGCGCTCTTATCGCCAACGATCCAGCCGGCTTCGACCGCGATCTGGAGCGGGTCTGCGCTCTCTTTCCGGTGCTCAAGCAACGCCAGTCTCAGCGCGGCGGCACGCTCTCAGGCGGCGAGCAACAGATGTTGGCAATCGCCCGCGCGCTGATGGGGCGGCCGAAACTGCTCTTGCTCGATGAGCCGTCGCTCGGACTTGCACCGCTGATCGTCAAACAGATCTTCGCCGCGATCGGAGAACTTAACCGTCAAGGGCTGACCGTGTTTCTCGTCGAGCAGAACGCCTACCACGCGCTCAAGCTGGCGAATCGCGGCTATGTCATGGTCAACGGCAGGATCACCATGAGCGGGACCGGAGCGGAATTGCTCGAAAGCGAGGAAGTGAAAACCGCCTATCTGGAGGGTGGCAAGGGAGTCGCGGCGTGACGACTCTACTTTCCGACGACGGCCTTCGGGTTTTTCTGGTATTGACCGTGATCATCGGCGGGGCGGGGGCGTTTCTGGCCGGCCGCGCACTGGCGCGAGGCTGGAAACCTTATTGGCGCATGTTCGTCTATATCGCTCTGTTGGCGGCCGCTGTGCGCTTCATCCATTACGCCTTGTTCGGTGCCGCTTTGCTGTCGCCCTATTATTATTCGGTGACCTACGTCTTGCTGCTCGCCATCGCGAGCCTCGGATTCCGCCTCATGCGGACGAAACAGATGGTCACCCAGTATCGCTGGCTCTATGAGCGCACGAGTCCGTTGACTTGGCGCGCACGGAAAACTTGAGCGGACTGGCGCGCAGCCGGCCAAAAGTGATGTAGAGTGGCGCAGGGTTTGTTAGGGAGGTGGCAATGAAGCGCTTGGGGCTCATCGCGGTTCTTGTTCAGGCCCTCTTGCTCGCGGCTTGCGACGGCGCGGAGGACGCCAATACCACGCCGGTCGCCATCGTCGGCCCGATCACCGGCCAGTATGCTTCCTTCGGACAGCAAATGACTAATGGCGCCGACCTCGCCGTCGCCGACATCAACGCGGCGGGTGGCGTGCTCGGCAAGAAGCTCGCTCTCGAAGTGGGCGACGATGCCTGCGACCCCAAGCAAGCGGTGGCGGTCGCCAATCAGATGGTCGGCGACGGCGTCGCGCTGGTGGTCGGCCACTATTGTTCCGGCTCTTCGATTCCCGCCTCGCAAGTCTATGCCAACAGCGAAACGGTCCAGATTTCGCCGGCCTCCACCAATCCGGCCTTCACCGACAATCGCGCCGGGCCGAACATTTACCGCGTCTGCGGCCGCGACGACCAGCAAGGCGGCGTCGCCGGGAACTATCTCGCCAAGCATTTCGCCGACAAGAACATCGCCATCGTCCACGACAAGACGGCTTACGGCAAGGGCCTCGCCGACGAGACCAAGAAGGCGTTGAACGCGGCGGGCAAGCAGGAAGCCATGTTTGAAGCGATCACCGCCGGCGAAAAGGACTATTCGGCGCTCGTATCGAAACTGAAGCAAGCCAATATCGATGTGCTTTATCTCGGCGGCTATCACACCGAGGGCGGCTTGATCGTACGCCAGATGCGCGATCAGGGCATGAACACGATATTGATGGGCGGGGATGCGCTGGTGACGCAGGAATATTGGTCGATCACCGGACCCGCCGGCGAGGGCACGCTGATGACGTTCTCGCCGGATCCGCGCAAGAATCCCGCCGCCGCCGACGTGGTGAAGCGATTCAAGGAGAAGGGCATCGAGCCGGAAGGTTACGTACTCTACACCTACGCGGCGTTCCAGGCGTGGAAGCAGGCGGCGGAAAAGGCCGGATCTACCGCCTCCGCCGACGTGATCAAAGCGCTCAACAACACCGAGTTCGACACGGTCATCGGCAAGTTCAGGTTCAACGAGAAGGGCGATCCGAACCTGCCGCCTTATGCCGTCTATCGCTGGTCGAACGGAGCCTACGAAGAGATCGGCGACGAGGCGCCGGCGGGATAGCCATCCGGCCTACTTCTTGGCGGCTTCTTCCGCCCGGAATTCAGCCTCCAGCTCCCTCTCGAGACGCACGAGATCGTCGGGAAGCGGCATGCCGAAGGCCCGCATTTCGTTCAATTTCTCGCGGATCTGCAGATAGAGCTCGTGCCGGTCCTCCGGCTGGTTCTCCATCTGGTTGAGCAGAAGCGCAAGTTCGGCCTTCAAGTCCTCAAATGCCATGGCGGGGCGCCTCCTCTATCGCGGCCGGGGATCGGACCACAAACGCGGCTAAGCGGCAAGCCTGCTCGGCCTGTTCCCCCGCGCGGATTGCGAAGGAGGCAATTCCCTTGCATAGTGAAGGCGGGAAAGGGGCCACACGGGCAATGGAAAAGATCACCTTCAACAACGTTGTCGGCTTCGTGCTTGCCATCCTGTTCGCGGCAGCGATCGGCGTTTCCATGCGCGCGCTGCTCGTCGGCGACTACATGAACACGTTCATGGAGCCCAACGAGCAGATGAAGCACACGCTGCGCATCGTAGGGTTCGCGGGCGCCCTGGCGGCGCTTGTGACATGGTGGGTGCAAAGCTTTGCCGCGCGCCGTGGTTTCGTAGTCCGATTCCTGTTCGCTCTGTTCATTTTCGTGGTGGCATTCTGTAGCTTCGGCGGCTTGCTCAGGTTCATTTATATCCATTGGCAGTACCCCCACCAGCAGGACTGGTCGCTAACCGGCCTCTATCTTGCCTCTCTCAACGACTTCTACACGTTCTTGCTGGATATGTTGTTGCCGCCGCGGCCGGCCTATGCCGCCCTGGCCGTGGCCGCTGCGATCTATATCGCCTGGTTCGGGCCGCGCGAGGCCAAGACCGCAGAGATTTAGCGGCGGCCGGTTTGAGCATAGGCGCTCGCTTTGCTAGAGGTTGGCGCCTCCCCGCTTTTGGGCGCGGAAAGGCGCTTCGACCGCATGATTCCTCGCTATAGCCGCCCCGAGATGGCCCGTATCTGGGAGCCGGAGACCAGGTTCCGTATCTGGCTCAGGATCGAGACCTATGCGGCGGAAGCCATGGCCGAGCTTGGGCTGATCCCCAAACATGCCGCCGAGGCCGTGCGTAAGCGCGGCGGCTTCGACGTCAAGCGCATCGACGAGATCGAGCGCGAAGTGAAGCATGACGTGATCGCCTTCCTCACCTCGGTCGCCGAGCATGTCGGGCCCGAAGCCCGCTTTTTACACGCGGGACTCACTTCCTCCGACGTGATCGACACCTGTTTTAATGTGCAACTCGTTGAGGCGGCCGACCTTCTCATCGCCGACGTGGATCAGCTGCTCGCGGCCCTCAAGGCCCGCGCCTATCAATACAAGGACACGGTGACCGTCGGCCGGAGCCACGGCGTTCATGCCGAACCGACGACCTTCGGTCTCAAGCTTGCCGTGGCCTATGCGGAATTCAACCGTGCGCGCGAGCGGCTGGTGCGCGCCCGCGAGGAGGTGGCGACCTGCGCCATCTCGGGGGCGGTGGGGACGTTCGCCCATGTCGATCCGAGGGTCGAAGCTTATGTGGCGAAGAAGCTCGGACTGAAGGTGGAGCCCGTCTCTACGCAAGTCGTACCGCGCGACCGCCACGCCGCCTATTTCGCCGCGCTTGCCGTGGTGGCGAGCTCGGTCGAACGGTTGGCCATCGAAATTCGCCACTTGCAGCGCACCGAGGTGCTGGAGGCTGAGGAATATTTTACGCCCGGGCAAAAGGGCTCCTCCGCCATGCCGCATAAGCGCAACCCTGTGCTGTCGGAGAATCTCACCGGCCTCGCCCGCCTAGTGCGGGGCTATGTCATGCCGGCGCTCGAAAACGTGGCGCTCTGGCACGAGCGCGACATCTCCCACTCTTCGGTCGAGCGGGTGATCGGCCCGGACGCCACCATCGCCCTCGATTTTGCCTTGGTGCGGCTCACCGGCATCATCAAAGACCTGGTCGTCTACCCGGAACGCATGCGGCGCAATCTCGACCGGCTCGGCGGTCTCATTCACTCCCAGCGGGTTCTGCTTGCGCTCACCGACGCCGGCGTCCCCCGCGAGGAGGCCTATCGGATCGTACAGCGCAACGCCATGAAGGTCTGGGACGAGGGCGACGATTTTCTCGAGGCCTTGCTGCGCGACCCGGACGTGACCAAGGCCCTGTCTCCGGAGACGCTCCGCGCGCAATTCGACCTCGGCTACCACTTGAAGCACGTGGATACGATCTTCAGGCGCGTGTTCGGCGAGACCCCGGACGTCACTCGCCCTCCGGCGTGATCATTTCATAGCTGAAATCGACATCGGGGCCGTAATCGATCCCCTCGTCGGCGCTATAGCCGCTGAAAATGTGCGGCATGTAGCGATAGCGATTGCGCTCTTGCGCCATCATGAAAAACCGCTTGCGATAGAAGCGCGGTACGATCGCAGCATAAGGCGGGAGGTCGTAATACCAATCGGCTTTGGGATAATGGCCCGCTCGATAAGGATAGGGCGGATAAACCGGCACGTAACCTGGCTCGTTGCCATAACCGAGGCCGTCGGCCTCAGCCCTGCCGCTCAAAAGTGCGAATGCACATAGAAACAGTACGCCGAGAACGTGCGACCGCATAGAACCCCCCGAACCCCGCTTTGCACCATCATGGCACAGTGGAAGCGAAGCGTCAGCCTAAGAGTTGCCCTGTGCCGCCTGTTTGACGGCGACTGCGGCTTGGGAGAACCACCCAGCGTCGGTGCCGACCGCGACGATATCCCAGCCTTCGGCCATACGAGGCCTAGCATAGTTGGTGTCATTGGCGAAAATTAACGCCATGACAGACATTTCGCGGCATTTGCTAAGAACAAGAGTCATGGCTTCCTTGACTTCGGGAGCCCAAATATCGAGCCGTCCCGTCAGCGCGACGGAGAGATCGTTGGGACCGAAACAGACCATATCGACGCCATCGAGCGCGAGGATATCGTCGAGCTGGTCGAGCGCACCCCTGGTCTCGATCTGCGGACAGGCGATGGTCCAATCGTTGGCGAGCTTAAAATAATCGCCTTCATGCTCGAGCCGCGCCCGGTAAGGGCCCCAGCTCCGGTTGCCTCGCGGGGGATACTTCACCGCCCGCACAAAGGCCTCTGCATCTTCAACATTGCCGATCAATGGGCACATGATCGCCTGTGCGCCGGCGTCGAGGGCGCGCCCAACGAGCCCTGGATCGTTATTCGCCACGCGCACAATGGCCGGCAAATTCCAACCTCGCGCCGCCGTCAGGCATTGGACGAGGACGTCGTGGCCGCCGAGGCCGTGCTGCTGGTCGATGGTGATGCAATCCCAGCCCGCCTCGCCGATCAGTTCGATGAGGAGCGGATTGTTGAGCGTCAACCAGGCGTTGAAAAGCGTGCGCCGCTCTCTTGCCGCCTTGCGGAAGCGATCTTCGCGCATGACGCTCACGTTTTGGCTTCGGCTTCGATCTGGCTCACCGCCTCGCCCATGAGCTCTGTCATTCTGCGCCGGATTTGATGGTCGGACTGCTGGACCCCCTTGGCGTCGAAGTCGGCCCGAATCTTCCGAAAAACATCCTCGTCGCCGGGCTCGGCGAGATCGGCCTTAACCACCGCACGCGCATAGGCTTGCGCTTCCTCGCCGCTCAAGCCCATCTGTTCGGCCGCCCAAAGGCCCAGCAGCCGGTTCCGCCGCGCCGTCGCCTTGAACTTGAGCTCCTCGTCCAGGGCGAATTTCCGTTCGAAACCCTTTTCGCGCTCTTCGAAATTCGTCATCGGGTGATCCGCCTCCTTGAGCCCGTTCGATTCGGGCAGGCCTACGAAAATTATGGGGAAACGCTCCCCCTCGGGGGGCCGAGGCATAGCTGGCAAAGCCCGGGAAATCAACCGATTGCGGGGAGATATTGTCCGCGGCTTGGCGGTCATTGTGCGCCCCTCCCGCTTACGCTAAGGTCCCGTCGAGACTCTTGAATCGATTCCGGCAATGGCAATTTTGAGATTGCGCGCGGCCTCAGTAAGCCTGTCGCCCGCGCGCTCGGCGCTTGTCATTAGTCAAAGCCAGTTATGAGTGAGGACCAGACCATGAACCGCCGCCGGCGCGTCTACGAAGGCAAAGCCAAAATCCTCTATGAGGGCCCCGAACCCGGCACCCTCGTCCAGCACTTCAAGGACGACGCCACGGCCTTCAACAACAAGAAGCACGACAAAATCGAGGGTAAAGGCGTCCTCAATAACCGCATCTCCGAGTATCTGTTCCAGAAGCTTGGCGAAATCGGCGTGCCGACGCATTTCATCAAGCGGCTCAATATGCGCGAGCAACTGATCCGCGAGGTGGAGATCATTCCACTCGAAGTCGTGGTGCGCAACGTCGTGGCCGGCTCCCTTTCTACCCGGCTCGGCATGGAAGAAGGGACTCCCCTGCCCCGCTCGATCGTCGAGTTCTATTACAAGAACGACCAGCTCGGTGATCCGATGGTGAGCGAGGAGCACATCACCGCCTTCGGCTGGGCCAACCCGCAGGAGCTCGACGACATCATGTCGCTCGCGCTCCGCATCAACGATTTCCTCTCCGGCCTGTTCCTCGGCGTCGGCATCCGGCTCGTCGACTTCAAATGCGAATTCGGCCGGCTGTGGGAAAACGACCAGATGCGCATCGTGCTGGCAGACGAAATTTCACCCGATTGCTGCCGCCTGTGGGACATCGAGACGCAGAACAAGCTCGACAAAGACCGCTTCCGCCGCGACATGGGAGGTCTGGTCGAGGCCTATCAGGAGGTCGCGCGCAGGCTCGGGCTGCATGTCGACAACCCGGCGCGCGCGCGCAGCGGACCGGTTCTCGTGCGGTCGAAATAGGGCTGTAACGGCGGGAGCATGAAGGCGCGCATTACCATCACTTTGAAACCGGGCGTACTCGACCCGCAAGGCAAGGCCATCGCCGGCGCTTTGCATGCGCTCGGCTTCGGCTCGGTTGGCGACGTCCGCCAGGGGAAATATATCGAGGTCGAGGTGGCGGAGAGCGATCCCGAGCGCGCCCGTGTCGAGGTTGAGCGCATGTGCGAGCAGCTCCTCGCCAATACCATCATCGAGAATTACAAATATGAGCTCGAGGCTGCCTAGCCTGAACGACGCCGGCGCTATTGGACTGACCGTATCCCGCAACGGTGCCGCTTGTTTCCCCCTCCCCCCTTGTCGGGGAGGGCTGCGATGCCTTGACGCTTCAGCGGCGGAGCGGAATCGCGGGAGGTGGCGCGCATGCTCCCCCAAAAGGGGGGAGCAGGAGGAACGGACAGCATGAAGGCCGCGGTCATCGTCTTTCCCGGGTCGAACTGCGACCGCGACGCGGCGGTGGCGCTGCAAGCGGCTACCGGCCAGCCTCCGGCAATGGTTTGGCACGCCGACAGCCTCATCCCCGACAGCGACCTGATCGTGCTACCGGGCGGCTTTTCCTACGGCGACTATCTCCGCTCCGGGGCGATGGCGGCGCACTCCCCGGTCATGCGCGAGGTCGCCGCGCGGGCGCGCGCCGGTACACCCGTGCTCGGCATCTGTAACGGCTTTCAGGTGCTGACCGAGGCGGGACTTTTGCCCGGCGTACTGATGCGCAACGCTACGCTAAAATTCATCTGCAAGGACGTGCTGCTTCGCGTCGAACGCAACGACACGCTGTTCGCCAGTCACTATGCCAGGGGCGAAGTGGTACGCTTCCCGATTGCCCACAAAGACGGTTGCTACTACGCCGACGAGGCGACCCTCGACCGGCTCGAAGGCGATGGACGGATCGCCTTCCGTTACTGCGACGCGAACGGCAACGTCACCGACGAGGCCAATCCCAACGGCTCTCGCCGCAATATCGCCGGCATCTATAACGAGGCCGGCAACGTGCTCGGGCTGATGCCGCATCCGGAACGCCTGGCGGATCCGGCTCTCTGCGGCACTGACGGCGCCAGGATGTTCCTCTCGCTCATGGAGACGCTCCATTGAACATCGCGGCGCGCGCGGCGAGGACGGCGGAAGGGATCACCCCGGAACTCGTGGCCGAGCACGGACTCACTCCCGACGAGTATAAATTGCTCGTTGCGGCGCTGGGGCGCGAACCGCGGCTCACCGAACTCGGCATCTTCTCGGTGATGTGGTCGGAGCATTGCTCCTACAAATCCTCGAAGGTGTGGCTGAAAAAGCTCCCAACCGACGGGCCCCAGGTTGTTCAGGGCCCCGGAGAGAATGCCGGTGTCGTCGATATCGGCGACGGGCAGGCCGTCGTCTTCAAAATGGAGAGCCACAACCATCCCTCTTACATCGAACCGTATCAAGGCGCGGCGACGGGCGTGGGCGGCATCATGCGCGACGTGTTCACCATGGGCGCCCGGCCAATCGCCAATATGAACGCGCTCAGGTTCGGCGCACCGGAGCACCCGAAGACCAAGCACCTGGTCGCCGGTGTGGTGTCGGGCATCGGCGATTACGGCAACTGCATGGGCGTGCCGACCGTCGGCGGCGAAACCAACTTCGACGCGCGCTATAACGACAACATCCTGGTCAATGCCATGACGGTCGGGCTGGTCGACGCCACGCGCATCTTCAAGTCCGCCGCGAAGGGCGTCGGCCATCCTGTGGTCTATGTCGGTTCCAAAACCGGCCGGGACGGGATCCATGGCGCGACCATGGCATCGGCGGAATTCGATGAGGCCTCGGAGGAAAAGCGCCCGACGGTGCAAGTCGGGGATCCCTTCACCGAGAAGCTCCTGCTCGAAGCCTGCCTCGAATTGATGGCGGAGGACGCCATCGTTGCCATCCAGGATATGGGGGCGGCAGGCCTCACCTCTTCATCGGTGGAAATGGCCGACAAGGGCGGAGTCGGCATCGAGTTGGAGCTCGATCGCATACCCACCCGCGAGGACGGCATGACCGCCTACGAGATGATGCTTTCCGAAAGCCAGGAGCGAATGCTCATGGTGCTGAAGCCGGGCTCGGAAAAAATCGCCGAGCGCATCTTCAAGAAATGGGAGCTCGACTTCTCGGTGATCGGCTACACCACCGACACGGGGCATCTCGTAGTGCGTCATCGCGGCATCGTCGAGGCTGACATTCCGCTCGCAGCGCTCGCGCATGCAGCGCCAGTCTATGAACGTCCGATCACCAAAAAGGACCCGCAACCGGTCATTCCGCCGGAAGAGGTGGCTGCACCGAACAGCATTCTCGGTGCGCTCGAGCGGTTGATGGGCTCGCCTCACCTCTGTTCCCGGCGCTGGATCTGGGAGCAATACGACCACATGGTTATGGCCGATACGGTGCAGCGGCCCGGCGGCGACGCGGCGGTCGTCCGCGTTCACGGCACCAAAAAGGGCGTAGCCATCTCTTGCGACGTGACTCCGCGCTATTGCGCCGCCGATGCTTTCGAAGGCGCCAAGCAGGCGGTGGCGGAATGCTGGCGCAATCTCTGCGCCGTCGGCGCCGACCCGCTCGCCATCACCGATTGCATGAATTTCGGCAATCCGGAGCGGCCTGAAATCATGGGCGAATTCGCCTCAGCCGTGGAAGGCATGGCGGAAGCCTGCCGGGCGCTGTCCTTCCCGGTCGTGTCAGGCAATGTCTCGCTCTATAATGAGACGAATGGCATCGCCATCCCGCCCACGCCGGCGATCGGCGGCGTCGGGCTTATTCCCGATATCGCTGCAATGGCGACCGTGGCGCTGAAGCGGGAGGGGGATGTCTTGATGCTTATCGGCGAAGAGGCCGGCCATCTTGGGCAATCGCTCTATATGGAGGTTATTTCCGGCGGGGCGAAAGGCGCTCCGCCGCCGGTCGATCTCGACGCGGAACGACGCGCCGGCGATCTGGTCAGAAGCTTGATCCGCAGCGGCTGTCTTTCGGCGGTGCACGACGTGTCCGACGGCGGCCTTCTCGTCGCCATCGCCGAAATGGCGCTCGCCGGGAGTGTTGGCGTCACCCTCGATGCGGTGCCTAGTCCGCTCCCCGCGCATGCGCTCTGGTTCGGAGAGGACCAAGGCCGCTATGTGGTGGCGGCCTCGCCCGACAAGGCCGATGCGATCCACAAGGCCGCGGCCGTCGCCAAAGTGCCGCTCAGGCTGCTCGGCACGGTCGGCGGCGACGCGATCGGGCTCGACGGCGAGCCGCCGCTTGCGCTACAGGCGCTCCGGCAGGCGCATGAGGCCTGGTTGCCGAGCTTTATGGCGCACGGCTAAGATTGCGGCCAATTCGGGAGCAACCTCATGGCAATGGCAGCAGAAGATATCGCGCGGCTGCTCAAGGAGCGGTTTCCGGACGCCGAAATTCGCATCGAGGACCTTGCCGGCGACGGCGATCACTATGCTGCGACCATCGTTTCGGAAGCGTTCCGCGGCAAGACGCGCGTGCAGCAGCACCAGATGGTCTATGACGCGCTTAAGGGAAAAATGGGCGGCGCGCTCCACGCTCTTGCACTCAAGACCGCGACGCCCTAGCTAGGCGATAGCCGCGAGGAAAGGATCGAACCATGAGTGCTCAGGACGTCCAGGACTGGATCGCCAAGCAGATCGCCGCCAATGACGTGGTGCTGTTCATGAAGGGCACCAAGACCATGCCGCAATGCGGGTTCTCGATGCATGTGGCGCAGATCCTCGCCCATCTCGGCGTTGATTTCAAAGACATCAACGTGCTCGAGGACATGAGCGTGCGCGAAGGCATCAAGGTCTATTCCAACTGGCCGACCATTCCGCAGCTCTACGTCAAGGGCGAGTTCATCGGCGGCTGCGATATCGTGCGCGAGATGTTCCAGGCGGGGGAGCTGCAGGAACTGCTGACGCAAAAGGGCATCGCCCACAACCAGCAAAGCCTGACGGCCTGATGGGCGAAATGGCTATTCGCAGCCGATAATGATATCGCCGGGATTGATCATCAATACGACCGGCTTGCCCTCGTAAAGCTTGAGGGTCTCGAGCGAAGCGATGGTGACGCTGGCTTCGAGCGTGGTATCGCCGGGGATGGCGACATAGACGATGGCCGTCACCGCCCCTTTGCGGATTTCCATGATCTTGCCGCGGATCTGGTTGCCTGTACTGAATTTCATCTCGGCCATATGGCTCTCCTGCCTCAGCTCAGATTGCCGCAGAACCGCTGGATGCGGCGGCAAGCCTCTTCCAGCGCCGTGATCGCGGTTGCGTAGGAGATGCGGAAGAAGGGCGAAAGCCCAAAGGCCGCGCCATGCACCACAGCCACCCCCTCCTCTTCGAGAAGAGCGGTGGCAAAGTCCTCATCATTTTCGATCGTCTTGCCGCCACGGCTGGTCTTGCCGATCGTGCCGGCACAGGATGGATAGACGTAAAAGGCGCCTTCAGGCTTCGGACAGGAAATGCCTTTGGCCTGATTTAGCATCGCTACGACGAGGTCGCGCCGCTCCTGGAAAGAGGCGACCCAGTCCTTGAGGAAATCCTGCGGACCCTCCAGCGCTTCGACGGCGGCCCATTGGCTGATCGAGCAGGGGTTCGAGGTCGATTGGGATTGCAAGGTGGCGATCGCCTTGATCAAAGGCTCAGGGCCGCCGCCGTAGCCGATGCGCCAGCCGGTCATGGAATAGGCCTTCGAGACTCCGTTCAGCGTCAGCGTACGGCTTTTGAGCTTCGGCTCGACCGCCGCAGGGGACGTGAAGCGGAATCCATCATAGACCAGGTGCTCGTAGATATCGTCGGACAGGACCCAGACGCGCTCATGCTTCAAGAGCACCTCGGTGAGCGCCTTGATCTCGGCTTCGGTATAAGCCGCGCCGGTCGGGTTCGACGGGGAGTTGAAAATGAACCACTTGGTCTTGGGCGTAATGGCGCGCGCTAAGGCTTCGGGCTTCAGCTTGAAGCCGTCTTCCAGCTTGGTGTCGACGATCACCGGCGTGGCTCCGGACAAGAGCACGATGTCGGGATAACTCACCCAATAGGGCGAGGGAATGATCACCTCGTCGCCGGGGTCGAGCGTGGCGAGCAGCGCATTGTACAACACCTGCTTGCCGCCAGAGCCGACGGTAATTTCCGACGGCTTATAGTCGAGCCCGTTCTCGCGCTTGAATTTTTGCGCCACGGCGCGCTTCAATTCGGGAATGCCGTCGACGGCGGTGTATTTCGTTTCGCCGCGCTCGATCGCCTCGATCGCCGCCCGTTTAATGTTATCCGGCGTGTCGAAGTCGGGTTCGCCCGCACCAAGACCGATGACGTCGAAGCCAGCGGCTTTGAGTTCGCGCGCCTTATTGGTTATAGCCATGGTCGGCGAGGGTTTGACCCGTTCGAGCGTGCGGGCGACCAATCCCATGTCGATCTCCTGAAGCGTTGGTTTTAGACAAGCCGAAGCGGGCGCACCCTAGGCAAGGGAGCGACTTGCTGCAAGGCACAAAAATGCGCGGGCTCTTCGCCCGCGCTGTTTCTGAGCCGGACTCGCGGCTAAAGGACGATTAGGCGGCCTGCCGGTTAAGCCGGCCCTCGGCAAGTTCGGTCAGAAGCCGGTCGGCGTTGTATTCCTGATCGAGATTTTGCTGCAGCAGATCCACGGCGTCGCTCATTCCGAGCTGCCGCGCCCAGGCGATCATCGTTCCATAGCGAGCGATCTCGTAATGCTCGACGGCCTGCGCATCGGCGATCATGCCGGCATCGAGGACATCGGGATCTTTCGCCTCCTTCATATCCTCTTCGCCCTCTTCGATGATTCCCTTGATCGCAGGGCAGGTCTTGCCGGCCGGCCTGAGCTCGCATAGCGCAAAAACCTGTTCGAGACGCTCGACCTGGCCTTCGGTCTCCTTGAGGTGGCGTTCGAAGGCTTGGCGTAATTCAGCCGAGTCGGCCTTCTTGGCCATCTTGGGCAGGGCTTTGAGAATCTGTTTTTCGGCGTAGTACATGTCCTTAAGCAGGTGAATGAACAGGTCCTCCAACGATTTCATGGCGGTCATGACTGGCGTAGCCTCCTTGGTCGGGGTTAAGACAAGCGCGCCTCGACGTCTGCCAGGCGCGGCGCTTCGCTCCCTCGACTTGCTAACTTGCCGCTGCGGCTTGCGGCTCCACCGCCTCTTGGCGCGCCTTCGGCTTGTGCATAATCCAATTTGCGCCACAGTTGTGGCGGCAGGCCGCGCAGGCGAGCCACAATCCGGCTAAAGCTCCGCCCTAATGCCGTGATTGACTCGCCAGAGTGCCGATCACAAGGCCTTTGAGTCGATGACCCTGCGACGCCTAACCCCGCGCTTCGGTGTGTGCCCGGCAACCTTCCCATTCTCCTCGGTGATTGCCTTCCCGGCGGCTGCCCAGACCGCTAATGCGGCTCGTGCGAGCGGGGTTGCATCGGCAACCATTGTCTTCAAGCTACTCAGTGCGGCGACGCTGGTGTGCCGTTACCACCGCCGCGATTTTGCCTCCCCGCGGCGGAACGGGAGGAGGATCTGATGTCGCAACGGGGGTCGGCGCAGCTCCTCCTCCTCTTTTTTCGCGCCCGCAAGAGAGGCGCCTGGGCGGCCGGCGTCGTTGCCGGCGCAATCGCGGGCGCGACGCTGGTGCAAACGAGCGGTCATTACCCGGCAGACGGCGTTCTCATCCAAGGCTTGCGGCAGACCGCATGGCGTCACGCCCTCGCTAAACTGCCTGCGCCGACGCAGTGGCCTTGGACCGACGAGGTTCCAGCGGCCGTGCCGTCGGTACCGCGGCTCGGCATAAGCGCCTCGCTCATCGAGCCATCGAGCCACAGCGACGGGGCCGCGGCCGTGATCACCCCGGCACCGGCGCAGGACCCGCATCTGCCGGCCGCCAAGTTCGGCGAGCTCAATCTCGGCGATCATATTACGGTGACCAGTGCGAGCGGCTCTTCGCTCGTCTGCCGCGTCACGGGTCGCAAAGCAGCCGACCCGCACCTCGCCGACGATGATGCGACCGCCGGCGAAGAATCGCTGGTGACCTGCCCAGCGGTCGATCCGCGCGCGAGCGACCCGCTCACCCTCGTCATTCAAGCGACGAAAACCGAGCCGCCGGTGGCGGCCGGTCCCGAGCTTTAACAGCGGGTCAGTAGCGCTTCTTTTTCTTCTTCTTTGCAGGGGCTGGAGCGGGTGTTGCCGGAGGCGGCGCTGCTTCGGCTGCCGTAGGCGCTCCAGCATCTTGCTGCGGGGTTCCCGCGGCCGGCGTCGATGCCGTCGCGCCGGTATCGGCAGGTGCGGCCTGACCGGGTGGCGAAACCGCCCCTTGCGGCGCAGCAGTACCGCCCTCAGGCGCAGGCGGCGCGCCGCCAGGCGGAAGCGCTGCCGCCGGGCCTCCGGGGACTGCGGGGGCACCCTCCGGCGTGAGGCCAATGGCAGGGGCTGTCGGACGGCGGTCAGCCTCGACCTTCTCCTTGAGGCGGTCGAGCCCGGCATCGTATTCAGGTCCGATAAATCCCTCGAGCATCAAAGCCTTCCAGCGCTTGAGCGGACTCGATCCGGATTCGGAGCTGAAGCTCCAAGTGACTTTGCTGCCGGAGCCGTCGGGATTGACGGAGAAGGCGCCCTGGCCTTCAAGGCCGTTGAGATTGAGGCTCAGTTCGATGTTGCGGTTGGGCTCGCTTTCCACGATTTCCATGCTGCCGGTGCCAATCGAAGGCTTTTCGCTCGTCCATGTCACCTTGGCGCCTTTACCCTGCTCCGGCCCGCTATAGGTCACTTTCAGGTCCGGATCGCGCTGCCGCCAGGGCGACCACTCGCTGAAATGATGCAAGTTGTTTAAATAGGGGAATACGATCGATTCCGGAGCATTGATCGATTTGGAGCGTGAAACGGTCACATGGGCCGGCAGGCCGAAGGCCACTCCGGCCATGATCCCGACCAGGACCGCAAGCCCCAGCACCAATCGCGCCAAAGGCCCCATGCTTCTCCTCCTCCCTCGCCGAAAGATGCGGCGTTCGCCTTCCGGAGGTTGGCCCCCCGCTCGACTAAAGTAAACCACTCGATTTTTCACAGAAAGCCATTAGAGTCCGCCCGTCAACAAAGAGGGAGGGCGGGACATGACGCTTTCGGCGCCGACCACAATCGTGTTTTTCGTTTCGATCATTTTGGCCGCGTTGGCCATTATCGGCAGGTTCGTGCATATCCCACTCATCAGCGACCACGATTTTTGGGCTGCGATCATCGCCTATATCATTCTCGCGGCCGGCAATCTGTTCCGCGGGTTGTAGACACCCGGTGGGCCTTCGGCCGTTCTTCCCGGGGCCCACTCTCCCATTCCAACGATAAAACGTGCTGAATGTAAGGCACCCGCCAATCACGCTTGGCCGCGAAACACGAGCATTGCGCCGACCGCGATCAGCGCGAAGCCCGCGCCCTGGGTGAGGTTGAGCGGCTCCTTGAAATAGACGGCGGTAAAGCAGGCAAACACCAAGAGGGTGATGACCTCCTGAAGGGTCTTGAGTTCGGCCGGAGAATACACGGAGCTCCCGATCCGGTTGGCCGGAACCGCCAAGCAATATTCGATGAAGGCGATGCCCCAGCTCGCCAGGATCACAACAATCAGCGGCGTGGTCTTGTATTTAAGATGGCCATACCAGGCCAGCGTCATGAACAAATTCGAGCAAACGAGAAGCACGATCGGCGCCACATGGGCCCACAGGCCGGGCGCCGTGGAAGCTGGCAGCATCTAACCCTCGTAAGGATGTTTAAACGGCGTGCGAACGTTGCGAGGGATGCTGCGGCAAATCAAGACCCAATCGGCGTGTTCGGCGCCGACACGGCGTCGCGCCTCGAAACCTCTATCCTGCCAGCTTGGCGAGATCAGCGGGGAGAGCGGCCACCCGCCCTCCCCCGTCTTGCTCTACATATCGTCGTCGTCGCGCGCCCAAGACGGCCGATAAGGCTGGTGGGCCGGACTTGCCGGAGCGGCCGATGGCGCAGCCGGACGCGGACCCGAAGGAGACGATCCTCCACCGCTCATGCCGGACGAGGCCGGCATCGCCGGCTTCGGAGGCTGGGCCATCGAAGGCGCTGCAGGCGCCGGGCTGGGCGCCGGGGCCGGCTTCGGCGCCAGCGCCATCGGCTTTGCTGCCGCCATCGGTTTCGCCGCAGCGACCGGCTTGGCTGCCGCCTTCGGCTTGCGGGCCGGGGCCTTGCGTGCAGCCGGCTTACGCGTTGCGGCCTTCTTCATCGTCTTGCGTGCTGAGGTCTTGCGCGCTGGAGTTTTGCGCGCAGTGGCGCGCTTAGCCGGCTTCCTGGCCGCCGTCTTCTTGCGCGGGCTCGTTTTTTTCGCGCCCGTCCGGCGCGCGCTTGCGCTCCTCGCCTTCGTCTTCCTACCCGTCGTGCGCTTCTTCCCACTCGTTCTCGTAGCCATGGCTTGTGCTCCGATTCTGCTCCAATGCGGCGCTCGGCCGCCCAAAACTGACGCGCCCTGTACGAATCAGGTTTCCAATCATCCAGGCTTGCCGTCTCACAGGCCGAGTCAATGTCTTTTTTTACATTATACGATGATCGAGTGCGAAAGCGACAACTCGAAACGCGTTTCGCATCGAGATTTTGCTTCGCAAGCGCGTCTAAGCTTCGTCGCGCCTAGTCGAGCGCCCCCGGACCGGCTTGCGCGCCGGCTCCCTCTGGAGCCATGTCCTGGATGCCAAGCGGCTGTCCGCCCAGGAGCTTTCGGTTTTGCGGGTTAAGGCGGCGGCCAGTCCGGCGGCATTTGGCGCAGGGCCTGGTCGAAAGGATAGGGGGAGATGCGGACTTCGCCGGTGAACGGATAGTCGAAGGCAAGACCGAGCAGCAAAGCCAACGCAACGAGCTCAGCCAAGGCTGCGGTCATGAGTATTTGAGCGACAACATTGGTCGAGCCGAAGAAGGCCGGATAGGCCAAAGTAATCAGGCCCCCAACGATCAGCACGAACCATAGAATGCCAGGCATCGACCCGTCGGCGCTATCGAGCCGCTCGTTGCGATTGTCGGTCATGACCGCGAGCAGCCTCAGGGCATCATGATACAGCGCCTCCTCCTTGGCGTTTTGGGGGTCGACATCGAAGATGGCACGGGACAGCCGATCGAGATCCCTGATGACGGCGTCACTTGGTTCGCCTACGGCCATAGTCTCCCATTCGCGCTCGCGGACGTCATTGGCGTAGGCCACGAGATATTCGCGAATTGTCGCACCATTCGCCACAGGGAGGGCGAAGCTTAAGCGATGCAAATCGACGACGGCCTTGGCCTCGTCGCGAACCGCGGTCTCGGTTTGACGGAAATCTTCCCAGACGGCGATCACCACGAAGGCCAGCAGAACCGCATAGAACACGCCCAAAACGGCGAATTTGAAGCCGGCAACCTCGTTATTGAGCTTCAGGTTATCGACGCCCCTGGTGAAGCGCGTCAGCAGCATAAGGCCGATGCTGAACACCCCAGCGCCGACAATTAGGACAATGGCGATGACCCAGAGCGGCACGTCATGGACTAGATGGAGCAGTGTCATCGGCGCTCCCTCGGGTGCAAAGGCCCGCCAATGCACGGCAAAGGCCCCTTGCGGAGGAGCCAATTTGGCTGGCTTTGGCTCCGCCAGCAACAGCCCTTCCAAGCTTGCGACGAAGCCGCCATATTCGCGCCATGCCCTATCGCGTTCCCCGCACTTTCGGCTCCCGCGCCGAACCGCGCGCCGTCACCGGCGAGGCGACCGGCCTTCCCGCCGGCGCCGACCGGCGCCCGCCTGGCTTCGGCGAGGCGCCGCAGCCATTAATGCAGGAGCATCCCCTTGTCGCCGGCGCGCCGATAGCCTTCACGCCGCACCGCCCTCCCCGCCCGGAGAAGAGCGAAGGCGGCGTGCCGTTGCGCATCGTCTCCGATCTCGAACCGAAAGGGGACCAGCCGCAAGCCATCGCCGAGCTTGTGGCGCAGGTGAACGCGCATGAGCGCGACCAAGTGCTGCTCGGCGTCACCGGCTCGGGCAAAACCTTCACCATGGCCAAGGTGATCGAGGCGACGCAGCGCCCGGCGCTGATCCTCGCCCCGAACAAGACGCTCGCCGCGCAGCTCTATGGCGAGTTCAAGAGCTTTTTCCCCGACAATGCCGTCGAGTATTTCGTCTCCTATTACGACTACTATCAGCCGGAAGCCTATATTCCGCGCACCGATACCTATATCGAGAAAGATTCCTCCATCAACGAGCAGATCGATCGCATGCGCCACGCCGCTACTCGCGCGCTGATGGAGCGCGACGACGTGATCATCGTGGCGAGCGTGTCCTGCATCTACGGTATCGGCGCGGTCGAGACCTATACCGCGATGACCTTCAGCCTCAAGCGCGGCGACAGGGTGGAGCAGCGGCAATTGATGGCCGATCTCGTGGCGCTGCAATACCGGCGCAACGACGCCAATTTCGTGCGCGGCTCCTTCCGCGTGCGCGGAGACACGATCGAGTTGTGGCCCGCGCATTTGGAGGATCGCGCCTGGCGCATCTCCTTGTTCGGGGACACGATCGAGAGCCTCGTCGAGTTCGATCCCTTGACCGGGGCGAGGACTGACGAGTTCGCCATGGTCAAGGTTTATGCCAACTCGCATTACGTGACGCCGAAGCCGACGCTGAAACAGGCGATCCGCGGCATCAAGGAGGAATTGAAGCAGCGGCTTAACGAGCTGCACGGCGCCGGCCGCCTGCTCGAGGCGCAGCGGCTCGAGCAGCGCACATTGTTCGATCTGGAGATGATCGAGGCGACCGGCTCCTGCGCCGGCATCGAGAACTATTCGCGCTATCTCACCGGTCGCAAAGCCGGGGAACCTCCCCCAACCCTGTTCGAGTATCTTCCCGACAACGCGCTCGTCTTCGTCGACGAGAGCCACGTCACCATTCCTCAGATCGGCGGCATGTTCCGCGGCGACTACCGGCGCAAATCGACGCTCGCCGAATACGGCTTCCGCCTCCCCTCCTGCATGGACAACCGGCCCTTGCGCTTCGAAGAATGGGACGCGATGCGGCCGCAGACGATTTACGTCTCGGCGACGCCGGGCGGCTGGGAGTTGGAGCAGACCGGCGGCGTGTTCGCCGAGCAGGTCATACGCCCCACGGGCCTCGTGGATCCGCAGGTCGAGGTGCGGCCGGCGTCGAGCCAGGTGGACGATCTGATCGACGAATGCCGCAAGGTGGTGGCGAAGGGTTATCGCGTGCTGGTAACGACGCTCACCAAACGCATGGCGGAGGACCTCACCGAATATATGCACGAACAGGGCATTCGCGTGCGCTACATGCATTCGGACGTCGAGACCTTGGAGCGGATTGAGATTATCCGCGATTTGCGGCTGGGCGCTTTCGACGTGCTGGTTGGGATTAACCTCCTGCGTGAAGGCCTCGATATCCCCGAATGCGCTCTTGTCGCCATTCTCGACGCCGACAAGGAAGGCTTTTTGCGTTCGGAGACGTCGCTCATTCAAACCATCGGCCGCGCCGCGCGCAATGTCGACGGCCGGGTGATCCTTTATGCCGACGGCATGACCGGCTCGATGGAGCGTGCCATCGCCGAAACCAATCGCCGCCGCGAAAAGCAGATGGCGTGGAACAAGGCCAACGGCATCACGCCCGAAAGCATCAAGAAGAACATCGGCGACATCCTCGCCTCTGTCTACGAACGCGATCACGTCACCGTCGACGCGGGGCTTGGCTTCGGCGAGGAAGAGCAGGAGCTGCTCATTGGCCACAATCTCGAAGCCGTCATCGCCGACATGGAGAAACGGATGCGCGCCGCGGCGGCCGATCTCGAATTCGAGGAAGCGGCGCGGCTTCGCGACGAGATCAAGCGACTGCGTCAGATGGAGCTTGCCATCGCCAACGACCCCCTCGCGCGCCAATCCGAGCTTGAGCGGGCGGCTGAT
>DATLXW010000025.1:0-8928 GCA_035575415.1 Methyloceanibacter sp.
GGCTCGCCGTAACGAAGAGCAGCGCTCGGCTCCCCCAGCGCAAGATTTGGTCGAATCGGTTGCGCACCCTCACCCCGTCTCGAGCGGCATAGTGCCGGCCTAATGCATCTTCCGGCGCTTGGCCCGCGCCGCGGAGGGCCGGGTGCGGTAAAGCTGCCGCCAGGCCGAATCTTCGTCGAACAGTTCGGCGAGCTTTTCGGTCATCACCCCGGCAAGCTCCTCCGCATCGGTCACGGTGACGGCCCGCCGGTAGTAGCGCGTGACGTCGTGGCCAATGCCGATGGCAAGCAGTTCGACCGGAGAACGCGTTTCGATCTCATTGATCACCTGCCGGAGATGTCGCTCCAAATATGACCCGGAGTTGACCGACAGCGTCGAATCGTCGACCGGGGCGCCATCGGAGATCATCATCAGAATGCGTCGCTGTTCCGGCCGTGCGATCAGCCGGCTATGCGCCCAGGCGAGCGCTTCTCCGTCGATATTCTCCTTGAGCAGTCCTTCGCGCATCATCAGCCCGAGATTGCGCCGCGCCCGCCGCCACGGCGCGTCCGCCGCCTTGTAGATGATGTGGCGGAGATCGTTCAGCCGGCCGGGACTCGCCGGCTTCATCGCATTGAGCCAAGCCTCGCGCGCATGCCCGCCCTTCCAGGCCCTGGTGGTGAATCCGAGAATTTCGACCTTGACCCCGCAGCGCTCGAGCGTGCGCGCGAGAATGTCCGCGCAGCAGGCCGCCACCATGATCGGCCGTCCGCGCATCGAGCCGGAATTGTCGAGCAGCAGCGTAACGACCGTGTCGCGGAACTGCGTATCGCGTTCCTGCTTATAGGCGAGCGGCTGCATCGGATCGACGATGACCCGCGCGAGCCGCGCCGCATCGATCATGCCCTCGTCGAGATCGAAATCCCAGCCCCTGTTCTGCTGGGCGAGCAGTCGGCGCTGGAGGCGGTTGGCGAGCCGCGCCACGGCCCCATGCAGGGAAACGAGCTGCTTGTCGAGAAAGGCGCGCAGGCGGTCGAGTTCGTCCGGATCGCAAAGGTCCTCCGCGTTGACGACCTCATCGAAGGCGTGCGTGAAGACCGTGTAGCCGAAGGCTTCCGGATCATCGAGCACGGACAGATTGGGCCGCCACGGATCGGAGCGGCGGGGCAGTTCGGACGCTTCCGCTTCGCTTTCGAGCCGGTCGGAGGCGCCGTCGTCGCGATCCTCGACCGCCTCCTCGCTTGTGGCGTCCTGGTCGGCGCGAGCCTCGGCAGCAATCTGCGAGCGCTTTTCGCCCTCACCTTCGTCCTGGCTGTCGGAAGCATCGGAATCTGCGTCGGTTTCTTCCGAAGACGTCTCTTCGTCTTCGCGCTTATCGAGCTGATCGGCGAGATTGAGCGCCGCCAGCAATTCGCGCGTGAGCCGGCTGAAGGCGTCCTGGTCCAATAGCATGTCGGGCATGCGCTCAAGCACGTTGCGGGCGCGCCCGTCGACCCATTGGCGCCACAGATTGACGACTGCTCGCGCCTTGGGAGGCGGCGCCTGGCCGGTAAGCGTCTCGCGCACGATCAGAGAAAGCGCATCGGCAAGCGGCGCCTCGGAACGGTCCTTGATGTCGGCGAAGCGGCTCTTCTCGTAGCGCTGCTCTATGCGGGCGGCGAGATTGACGGCCACCCCCTGCATGCGCCGCGCGCCGATGGCCTCGACCCGCGCTTCCTCGATCGCGTCGAACACGGCGCGCGCGTCTCCTCCCGGCGGGGCCAAGGCTTCGTGCAGCGTGTGATCGTGGCAGGCGACCGACAGCGCTGCCGCATCAGCATGGCCGCGTATCACTGCAATTTCGGTCTTGGTCGGAACCCGCGAGGGTTCAGGCACCCGCGCCAGCTTGCCGCTCAACCCCGGCGGCTCGCTGGTGAAGATGACCTCCACCTTGCTGTCGGCGGCAATCGAGCGCGTCGTCAGCGCCACGGCGCGTTTGAATGGTTCGAGCGGCGCTTCTTTACGCCGGGTCAGCGTCATGACTAGCCCAAGGCAACATTAGCGGTCGACTGCGGCAGATCCTCGCCGAAGCAGCGCTGATAGAACTCGGCGATCAACCCGCGTTCGAGCTCGTCGCATTTGTTGAGGAAGGAGAGCGCAAACGCGGTACCGATATCGCCGAAGATCTCGGCGTTCTCCGCCCAAGTGATGACCGTGCGCGGGCTCATCACCGTGGAGAGGTCGCCGTTCATGAACGCGTTACGCGTCAATTCGGCGACGCGCACCATGTTGGACACGGCTTTGCGACCGGCTTCCGTGTTCCAGGCCTTGGCCTTGGCGAGCACGATATTTACCTCGTCGTCGTGCGGCAGATAATTCAAGGTGACCACGATCGACCAGCGGTCCATCTGGCCCTGGTTGATCTGCTGCGTCCCATGATAAAGCCCGCTCGTATCGCCGAGCCCGATCGTGTTGGTGGTGGCGAATAGGCGGAAAGCGGGGTGAGGTCTGATCACCTTGGACTGATCGAGCAGGGTGAGCTTACCCGAAACCTCAAGCACCCGCTGAATCACGAACATTACATCCGGCCGCCCCGCGTCATATTCGTCGAAGCAGAGCGCAGTGTTGCTCTGGAGCGCATAAGGCAGAATGCCCTCGCGAAACTCGGTGACCTGCTGGCCGTCGCGCAGCACGATGGCGTCCTTGCCGACGAGGTCGATACGGCTCACATGGCTGTCGAGGTTGACGCGGATGCACGGCCAGTTAAGCCGGGCCGCCACCTGCTCGATATGCGTCGATTTGCCCGTTCCGTGATAGCCCTGGATCATCACCCGCCGGTTGTGTTTGAAGCCGGCGAGGACGGCGAGCGTCACCTCGCGGTTGAATAGATAGTCGGGATCGACATCGGGCACGTGCTCGTCGGGGCGTGAATAGGCCGGCACTTCGAGGTCGCTGTCGATGCCGAAGACCTGGCGGACGGAAACCTGCATATCCGGCAGGCCGGCGCCGTTGCGGGCGGTTTCGAGGATCATGATGGTGAAAGCCTGATGTGTCGCGTCTCGTTGCGGCCTGCCGAAGCGCGGCCGGAATTTGCGAAATGGGGCTGCCCAGCGACGTTACGCAAGCCCCGCCTGCCTCAGATAGTTATAGGCTTGAATGACTTCGCGCAACTTATCCTCTGACCTTCGGTCGCCCTGATTGCGGTCGGGGTGGAGACGCTTAACCAGTTCCTTGAACCGGGCCTTGATGTCGGCCTTCGTGGCCGTGTCTTCAAGGTTGAGCTGGCGCAAACATTTGCGTTCGGCCCGCCTGAGCGGGCGCTCGGGGCGCTTTCCGCTGGGGTTCGCCGTCGGCTGCTCCGGGAACAGGCCGAAGGGGTCGTAGGTGGCAAAACGGTAGGCAAAGCCGCCGCGTGCGCCGTTGCGGGGATGCTGCCGCGCGCCAGGATTGACGCCGATGAACCAGGTCGGACGGTGCCCGACCACGTCCTCCTTCTGGTGGCGGATCACCTCCTCGTCCGGGAGGCCGGCGAAATAGTTGTAGGACTTGTTGTATTCGCGCACGTGGTCGAGGCAGTAGCGGTAATACTGGCCCTCGCGCCCACGGCCCTTGGGTGCAGGATAAAGTCCGGGCTCGGTGCAGCCTTCCCATTCGCAAACCGGATAGCTGTCGCGCAGGAGGCGGTTCTGGTCCGGCCTGACCCGTAGGCGGTCGAAGAACTTCGAGTCGAGCTTCATGATAAAGGCATTATGCGAACGGCGTGGGTGCACAACAAGCATGGCCCCTAAGGCGCGAAAGGGATAATCTGAGCGGTTGCGTCGCGCCCGCGAGAAGCGAGAACCCCCATGTCGGTGGAAGATCGGATCAGAGAAAAATTGACAAAGGCCTTCGCCCCTCAGGCGCTCGAGATCGTCAACGATTCGGGTCGCCACGCAGGCCACGCCGGATCGCCTGGAACCGGCGAAAGCCATTTCACGGTTAAAGTGGTGTCGGCGGCCTTCGGCGGCAAGTCGCGGCTGGAACGGCACCGCATGGTCAACGCCGCGCTCGCCGAAGAGCTTAGCGGCAAGATTCACGCCCTCGCCATCACCGCCCTTGCACCGGGCGAGCGATAGCCGCTACGAAGCTTTCGCTTCGGCCTTGGCTGCCGTTTTCGGTTGCAGCGGCGTCACCCGCAATGAGGTGAGGCGGTTCCGCTGGCGGCGCAGTACCTCGAAGCGATAGCCATGAAAAGTGAAGGCCTGCCCTGGATTGGGGATGGTCTGCGCTTCGTGGATCACCAGCCCCGCGACCGTCGTCGCTTCCGCGTCCGGCAGGTCCCAGTCCATCAACCGGTTGACATCGCGGATTGGCACCGTGCCGTCCACGATCAGCGAGCCGTCCGGCTGCGGCTTGGCGAGCGACGCCGCAACGTCGGTTTCGTCGCTGATCTCGCCAACGATCTCCTCGATGATGTCTTCGAGGGTGACGAGGCCCATCACCTCTCCATATTCGTCGACCACGATGGCGAAATGCGCTTTCTTCTTGAGGAAGGCGTTGAGTTGGTCCTTGAGGGTCGTGGTATCGGGCACGAACCAGGGCGGGGCGGCAAGCGACAGAATGTCGATCTTGCTCGTATCGCCGCGCGCGTCGCGCAGCGCCCGAAGCAACGTTTTTGCGTGCAAAATGCCGACGATCTCCTCGCGTTCGCCGCGCCAGAGCGGAAGCCGTGTGTGCGGACTCTTCAAGGCAGCATCGATGATGGCTTCGGTCGGAAGCTCCGCGTCGATCGCATCCATCTTGGTCCGGTGCACCATGATGTCGGAGACGGTCAGCTCGCGGAGATCGAGCACGCCCCCTAGCATGTCGCGGGTCAGTTTCACCATGCCGCCGGCCTTGTGATACAGCTCGATCGCGCTCCTGAGTTCTTCGTCGGCGGAAAGCACCTGCGCCTCGTCGCTGATCGAGACGCCGAACAGCCTAAGGGTATGGCGGATGATCCATTGCATGGCGGCCGTGACGGGCGCCAGCATCGCCACCAGCGCGCGCACGAGTGGGGCGACGAGCAGCGCCATGCGGTCGGCATTGACGATGGCGTAGGTCTTGGGCAGCACCTCAGAAAACAGCACCACGACCACCGTCATGACCAGCGTGGCATAAGCCACCCCCGCCTCTCCGAACAGATTGAGAAATAGCGAGGTTGCGAGCGCCGAGGCGGCGATATTGGCGAGATTGTTGCCGAGCAGGATCGCCCCAATAAAGCGCTCGCGCATCCCGAGCAGGCGGTTGACGATCCGCGCGCGCCTATTGCCGTCTTCTTCCAGCGCATGCATCCTCGCGCGCGAGGCCGCGGTGAGCGCCGTCTCCGAGCCGGAGAAGAAGGCAGAGAGGATCAGAAGTCCAAGGATGGCCCCAAGCAGAATCCCAAGGCCCAAGGTCATTTCGCCGCGCACTCCCGTTCGAGGAAATTCTTGAGCCGGTCGAGTTGGACGTCGCGCTCGACGAAAGCCTGGCCGATGCCCCGCGCGAGCACGAGCGCAAGCTTGCCGCCTGTCACCTTCTTGTCCTGCGCCATCAGCCTGAGCAGCTGGCCTGTGCTCGGCGCCTTACCGGGGATGTCGGCGATCTTGGACGGGAGCCCGACCTCGGTAAGGTGGCGTGCGACCTTCGCCGCGTCCTCCGCCGGACAAAGCCCAAGCTCGGCCGAATAGGTGAATGCGAGCCGCATGCCGATTGCGATAGCCTCGCCGTGCAGCAGCCGGTCGGAATAGCCGGCGAAGGCTTCGAGCGCGTGCCCGAATGTATGACCGAGATTGAGCAGCGCGCGTTTGCCCGTCTCCTCGCGTTCGTCGGCCTCGACGATTGCCGCCTTGGCGCGGACGCTCGCCTCGATGGCCTTGAGGCGCTCCGAGCCTTTACCCGAGAAGACGTTCCGCCAATTCTGTTCGAGCCAAGCGAAGAACGCCGCGTCGCCGAGCAGCCCGTATTTCATCACCTCGGCATAGCCGGCGCGGAACTCGCGCAAAGGCAGCGTCGAAAGCGTGGCGATATCGGCAAGCACGAGGCTTGGCTGGTGAAACGTGCCGATCAGATTCTTCCCCTGCGGCGTGTCGATGCCGGTCTTGCCGCCGACGGAGGAATCGACCTGCGCAAGCAGCGTGGTCGGCACCTGAACGAGCCTGACGCCGCGCCGCAGGATGCTGGCCGCGAAGCCGGCGAGATCGCCGACCACGCCGCCGCCGAGCGCGACGACGCAATCGCCGCGTTCCACGCCGAGCGTGAGCAGGGTTTCGCACAGCCGCGCGAGCACGGCGAAGCTCTTGCTCGCTTCTCCCGCGGCAACCACCGCATCGCCGAGAAACATGCCGCGCGCCTCGAGATCGGTCTTGAGCGGCTGAAGATGCAGCGCGGCGACATTCTGGTCCGTCACCACCGCGCAGCGCGCGCCGGGGAGGGCGACGGCGATCCTGGCGCCGGCCGCGACAATCAGTCCTTCGCCGACGACGATTGGATAGCTGCGTCCCGGAAGCTTGACTTCGATGATGGTTTCGCCCTGGCCCTCGGCCAAAGCGGTCGCGCCTTCGCGCATCATGTCTCCTTCTTGACCTTCTTGCCGCCGGGCGCTTGGGAGGGCTTAGGCGTATTCACGGAGCAGCCGAGCTTGGCCGCGAGCGCCTCGATCACCGCGGCCACGATGACCTCGTGCGGCACGTCGCGGCTTTCGACCGTCAAGTCGGCTTCGGCATAAATGGGATAACGTTCGAGCATCAATTTCTTCATCACTTGTTCCGGGTCGCCGCCGGCGAGCAGAGGGCGATTGTCACGCCTCCCGACGCGCTTCATGAGCACTTTGAGATCCGCCTTCAGCCATACGGAGATGCCCTTTGCCTTGATGGCGGCGCGGGTCTCCGCGTTGATATAGGCGCCGCCGCCGGTGGCAAGGACTTGAGGTCCGCCGTCCAGCAGCCGGGCGATCACCTTCCGTTCTCCCTGCCGAAAATAGGCCTCGCCGTGCTCGGCGAAGATTTCACTGACGGTTGCGCCCGCCGCGACCTCGATCTCCGTGTCGGCGTCGACGAAGGGAAGGCCGAGCTGATTTGCGAGCCTCCGCCCGACGGCCGTCTTCCCGGCCCCCATGAGCCCGATCAAGACGATACTGCGTGACCCGAGCGCCGCGCGCAGCCTCGCCAAGCACTCCTGCTCGTCCTTGTTGTTCTGGGCCAGTTCTACCGTCATCCCGGCGTCAAGCTTTAGGGCACGCCCGCCTCCGGCGATACGCAAAAGAGCGACTCGGGAGCCAAATGTCCCATGCTGGCGAGCCGCTGTCGAATCGTCCATGATGCAAATCGGGGTAAGCGCTCGCCCGATTTTGGGTCATAATGACGCCCTGTTCGCGAACAAGGGTCCGTTAGGATACGAGCGTCTGATGCCGACACTGTTTCGTTTCCTGATGATTCTGGGGGTGATCGCCGGTGTTATCACTGGAAGCCTCTATGTGCTCGCCGAATACTTCCAGCCCGAGCCGAAAGAAATCACCAAGGTTCTGCGCAACGTCAAGGGCCGGATCGACGAGACGACAGCCTCTACTACTGCTGCTGACGCTGACGCTCAGCCTGAGCCTGCCAGCATTTCCAGCCCGGCCGCAAGCCGTCGAGCGCAGTGAACTTCCGCCGTTGCCGGGTGCGGCCCCCGAACCCGGTACGTCTAACCTAACCGGGCGTGCACCGGAACTAACGCCGCAACCGTCTTTTCCTGCGCCAGCTGACGGTAAGCCGCTGCCGGGTGGTGCCTCGGCGGGAAGCCCGTTGCCTTACGATCTGTGGCGCGGCGTGGATGCAGCCGGCCTTGAGGCGCTTGTGAAGAGTGCGCCGCTTCCATCGCCATCGCCGGTGCTGGCAGGACTTACGGCGCGCGCGCTCGCGACCGGGGATCCGGCGGACGAGGAGGAAGCTCTGCTGCGTATCGAGGCATTGCGAAAGGCGGGCCGGATCGACGAGGCGGTTGCAGTCTCGGAGAAGGCCGCCCGAACCGGAGCACCGGCTTTACTTGCGGCTTATGCGCTCACCTTGCTTGCTTCCGGCAGGGCGGATGAGGCTTGCGAAGTCAATCTCGGCGAAGCGTTGCCAGCACTACGCGAGGGGGTCGCCAAAGAAGCGCTGCTGGTCCCGGTCTACTGTGCCGCAACAGGAGGGGACCTGCCTGCCGCTAAGCTCGCGCTCCAACTCGCACGCGATCGTGGCGCCGACGTCGCCGTCGCCGCGGCCGTGCTTGCCCAGCAGCCGCCGTCCACGCCGAAGCAGGCGGGCGTTCTCGATTATCTCTTTCTGAGCCTCGGCAAGAAGCGTCCTGCGCCGGAACTTGCGGCGAAGGCGGAACCTGAGCTTCTCTTTTTGCTTGCGCACGACGGCACGGCGCCGGCCGAACTTCGCGCCGCGGCGGCCGAGCGAGCCGCTTCGCTAAACGTCATTTCCGGCGAGGCGCTCGCGCGAGCCTATCGCGAGGCTGCCAAAGCGCTGCCGAAGTCGGCACAATCTCCCCCCGCGCTCAGGGCCAAGCTGTTTGCGAGTTTCGAGAATGCGCCTTCGGCCAAGATCCGTGCCGAGTCGATCTCCGCCCTTCTCGCCGGCGCGCGCGAAGAAGGGATCGAGGTGCCGATCGCCGAGGCCTTGGCGCAGGCGAACGCGAAGCTGATTGAGGAGCCGCAAGCGGCCGCCTTCGCCGAGACTGGCGTAAAAGTGGCGGCGCTCGCCGGCGACGAGGAAAGCGCCTGGAGCTGGATCGATGCTGGGGGCGAGCGGCTCAAGAGCTTCGAGCTTCTGCTCGCGGCAACCGATCCGCTCGGACCGAAGGCCGAAACCGCGCTCGCGCAAGGGGTCGAGCTTGTGCGTAGCGGCGCGCTGCCTCCACCCTTGTTGCACCGCCTCGTCACGGTGCTCGATGCGCTCGATTACAACGTGCCGATCCCTCTTTGGAACGAAGCCGGCAAGACAC
>DATLXW010000026.1:0-13357 GCA_035575415.1 Methyloceanibacter sp.
GGCTCATAATTTGCTCCCTTCTGTCGGGGCTGCCGGCTGAGGCCCGGGTGACACTGAACCCGCACTAAATATGGAGAGCGCGGCCGTAAGCGTCGAGCACCGATTCGCCCATCATCTCCGACAATGTGGGATGGGGGAAGATGGCGGCGATCAACTCCGCCTCCGTCGTTTCGAGGGTCTTGCCGATGACGAAGCCTTGAATGAGCTCGGTCGCCTCGGCACCGAGGATATGGGCGCCGAGGAGCGCGCCCGATTTCGCGTCGAAAACGGTCTTCACCATTCCTTCGGTCTCGCCGAGCGCAATCGCCTTGCCGTTCGCCGAATAGGGGAAGCGGCCGATCTTCACGTCATGTCCGCCCGCACGCGCCTGCGCCTCGGTCAGGCCGACGCTCGCCACTTGCGGGCTGCTATAGGTGCAGGACGGGATCAGCGTCTTGTCAAGGGGATGCACGCCTTCGACGCCGGCGATCTTCTCGACGCAGACGATGCCTTCATGGCTTGCTTTGTGCGCAAGCCAAGGCGAACCCGCGACATCGCCGATGGCGTAAAGGCCCGGCACGCCGGTGTGGCCCCATTCGTCCACCACAATATGCCCCTTCTCGACTTTCACGCCGAGCGCTTCGAGGCCGAGCCCTTCGACATTGCCGGTGATGCCGACGGCGAGGATGGCGCGCTCGACGGCGACTTCTTCCGTGCCGCCGTCGGGCTTTTTCATTTTCGCCGCGACGCTGTCGGCGCCCTTCAGCACGCGTTCGACCGTCGTGCCGGTGTGGATGACGACGCCCTGTCTGGCGAAGGCCTTGCGCGCGAGGTTGGAGATCTCCTCGTCCTCGGCGGGGAGGATGCGCGGTAGCATTTCGACGACGGTCACCTCGGCGCCGAGACTGCGATAGAAGCTCGCGAATTCGATGCCGATGGCGCCGGAGCCGACGATGAGAAGGGATTTGGGAAAAATCTCCGGCAGCATCGCTTCCTTGTAGGTCCAGATCAGGCGCCCGTCGGGCTCTAACCCGGGCAAAGTGCGGGCGCGCGCGCCGGTGGCGATGATGATGTGCTTGGCTGCGATGCCGGGCAGAGGCTCGCCGTTCTTACCGGTGAGGGCGATGCGCCCCTCCCCTTCAAGTTTCGCCGTGCCGCCGATCACGGCGATCTTGTTCTTGCGCATGAGATAGGCGACGCCGTTCGACAGCCGCTCGGCCACTTTGCGGCTGCGCTCGATCACGCGGGGCAGGTCGAAGCGGACATTGTCGGCGGCGAGTCCGAATTCCGATGCGTGGCGCATCGCGGTGTAGAGCTCCGAAGTGCGAAGCAGAGCCTTGGTGGGGATGCAGCCCCAGTTGAGGCAGATGCCACCCAGATGCTCGCGCTCGATGATGGCGGTCTTCATGCCGAGCTGGGCGGCGCGGATGGCGGCGACATAGCCTCCGGGTCCGGCGCCGATGACGGCAAGGTCGTAGTTTCGGTCGCTCATGGTGTTCGCTCCGGCCTCGGCACGGCGAGGCGCAGGATGATATACTGCACCAGCACGGCCAGCGCGGGCGGCGTGAAGGTGGAGAGGAAGGTCCTGAATTGGCGCTCGGGCTCGAGACCGATATAGAGCGTGTGCTCGATCTGGGTGAGGAGAAAGAAGGCTATCGGCGGAATGAGAAGCACAATGGCGGCGCCGAGAAGCGCCTTGCGGTTGCGTGCGATTGACAGAACGAGACCGAAGATCAGCGGCCCGAGGATCGCCCAGATCGCCACGGCATAGGCGCCGATCGCTTCGTTGATCTTGCAGACCAAGCCCTCCCCGCTACAGGGCAGGCCCTCGATCAATTCGACGAAGGCGAACCCGGCGAGGAAGGACAGGGCTCCCGCCGCGAACAGCGCCAGCATCAATTTGCGGTCGGGCCACTGCATCGCCGGGGTCACGCGGTTGGGCCGAGCCGTTTTACGATAAGCACCCAGTCGCCGCGGTGCGGACAGCCCGGAAAAGGCAGGGCAGGTTCGCGCGCGAGCGCTGCGTAGCCGGCGCGGGTGTAGAGGCGGGAAGCGGCCTCATTCCAGCTTGCCACGATCACGCTCAATGCCGGCGCGTCCTCCTCGCGGGCCTTTTGCTCGGCGATGACGAGCAGCCGCGCGCCGATCCCCTGCCGGCGAAACTCTGGGAAGGTGGCGAGCACATTGACGTACCAGGAGCCGGGAGCCTTCGCCTCGAGCCTGACCAAAGGCCGCACGATCTTAGGCGTCTCGGCGAGGCTGACTTCGAGATCGTAGGGGTCATCGAGCCTGTAGCCGACGAGGGTAGCGGCGACCTCGCCACCGATCTCCGCGATCACGGCATGGCGATAGGAAAATCCGCCGGTCTCCCGTCGCGCCCGCTCTCGGCCCACTTCGAGCGGCGACTGCCCGGGCGCTTTCATCGTGCCCCACATATAGGAGGGCATTCCCTCACCGGCGATGTCCACCAGCACCGCAAGCGCCGCTGCGTCGGCTTTGGTTGCAGGCCGGAAGATGGGCCGAGATGGCATGGCGTATCATCACACCAGCATGGTGACGGGGTCTTCGATATAGGCCTTGAAGGCGGCGAGCAGCTCGGCGCCGAGGGCGCCGTCGATGACGCGATGATCGACCGAAAGCGTCACGCTCATCATGGTGGCGACTTTGAGCGCGTCGTCCTTGACCACCGGGCGCTTTTCGGCGCGGCCTACGGCGAGGATCGAGGCCTGCGGCGGATTGATCACCGCATCGAAACGGTCGATGCCATACATGCCGAGATTGGAAATGGTGGTGCTACCCCCCTGATATTCGTGCGGGGCGAGGCGCTTCGAACGCGCGCGGGCGGCGAGGTCGCGCATCTCGTTGGAAATTTCCGAAAGACTCTTGATTTCGGCGTCGCGGATCACCGGTGTGTGCAGGCCGCCGCCTTCGAGCGCGACGGCTACGGCGATGTCGGAGGCGCGATGGCGAAGGATTCCCTGCTCGGTCCAGGTGGCGTTGGCGGCGGGTACGGTCTGGAGGGCCATGGCCATCGCCTTGATGATGAAGTCGTTGACCGAGAGCTTGAAGGAGCGCGGGCCCTCTTTCGGCGCCATGTCGTTGAGCCGCTTGCGTGCGGCGAGCAGCGCGTCGAGCTCGCAATCGATGGAGAGATAGAAATGCGGGATGGTACGCTTCGAGAGCGTGAGCCGCTCGGCGACCACTCTCCGCATCGTGTCGTGCGGAACGATGTCGTAGGAACCGGGCCTGAACAGGGCCATCACCTGCTGGTCCGACAGGACCCCGGGCTCGCTTGGAGCACGGTGGGCGACCAGCTCTTGCGGGCGTTTCGCCTTGGCTTCTTCCTCCGCTTCGGCGTGCAAGGCCTCCTCGGCCGTCTCCGGGCGCCGCACGGCCGCGCGCGCGGCGCCTTCGACATCGGCTTTGACGATGCGTCCGTGCGGGCCTGAGCCCCTCAGCGCGTTCAGGTCGAGCCCGAATTCGCGCGCGAGCCGCCGCGCCAGAGGCGAGGCAAAGATGCGGCCCGCGCCTCCGTCCTTGCCGTTCCGCCTGATTTGTTCGGCGATTTTGTCCATCACCTGCTCGGTCTCGCCCTCTCCCCTATGGCGAGGGGGTTGGGATGAGGTGGTGCCAAAATCCATTGATGCACGACTTCCCTCGCCCGTGGCGCTTTGCGCGCCGGCCTCTCCGCGCCGGGGAGCGAGGGAAGCGGCCGCCTCGTCCTCCGTCAGCAAACTGGCGATGGGGAAGTTGACCGGGACATGGTCGGTGCCGTCCGGGACGAGCAGCCTCTCGATGGTGCCGTCCTCTGGCGCCTCGACCTCCATGGTCGCCTTGTCGGTCTCGATCTCGGCCACCACGTCGCCGCTGCGCACCTTGTCACCCTCTTGCACATGCCATTTGGCGAGCTTGCCCTCCTCCATGGTGGGCGAGAGCTGGGGCATGAGGATCTGTGTCGGCATCGGGTCTAAACGTTGCCTTTGGCGGCGGCGAAAGCCTCTTCCCAATGCGCGCCGTCGAATGGTTTGACGCGGGCGAGGCCGACCTCACCGTCAAGACAGTGGACGTTGACGCTATAGCCATCCGGGTTCGAGCGCGGCACGTAGAAGCTCTTCACGCCGCAGACGGAGCAGAAATAGTGCCTCGCGGTGCCGGTGTTGAAACGATAGGTGGAGAGCTTGTCCGCCCCGGCAAGGAGGCGGAAGCGCTCCTTCTCCACGAGCAGGTGGAGAAATCCGGTCTTGCGGCAGATCGAGCAGTTGCACTCGGTGACTTCGATCGCCTCCGGAGCGAGCACCTCGAAGCGCACCGCACCGCAATGGCAGCCGCCAGTCCTCCAGCGCATGGAAGTGTCGGTCATAGGCGTCACTCCCGATAGCAAACCGATTTTGCCGCTTGCACCACCTGATCGACCGAAGGCAGCGCAAGCCTTTCGAGATTGACGGCATAGGGCATCGGCACGTCGGCGCCGGTGACCTTGAGGGGCGGCGCGTCGAGATAATCGAAAGCGTCCGCAGCGACGCCAGCGCAAATCTCGGATGCCACCGAGCAGACCGGCCAGCCCTCCTCGACTGCCACGAGACGGTTGGTCTTGCGCACGGAGGCGAGCACCGTCTCGATGTCGAGCGGGCGTAGGGTGCGGAGATCGATCACCTCGGCTTCGATTCCCTCCTCCGCCAGCCGCTTGGCGGCATCGAGCGCGTAGGCCATGCCGCGCGAAAAGGAGACAATGGTAACGTGCCGCCCTTCCCGCGCCACGCGCGCCTTGCCGATCGGCAAGACGAAATCGGCGAGCTTCGGCACCTCGAAGCTCTGGCCGTAGAGAATCTCGTTCTCCAGGAAGACGACCGGATTGGGATCGCGGATCGCGGCTTTGAGCAGGCCCTTGGCGTCGGCGGCGGTGTACGGAGCAATCACTTTCAAACCCGGCACATGCGCGTACCAGGCGGCGAAATTCTGACTGTGCTGCGCGGCGACGCGCGCGGCGGCGCCGTTCGGTCCCCGGAACACGATCGGGCAATGCATCTTGCCGCCCGACATATAGAGCGTCTTGGCCGCGGAGTTGATGATGTGATCGATCGCCTGCATGGCGAAGTTCCAGGTCATGAACTCGACGATGGGCCTCAAGCCTGCGAAGGCCGCGCCGACGCCGATCCCGGCGAAGGCATATTCGGTAATGGGCGTGTCGACGACGCGGGTGGGGCCGAACTCGTCGAGCAGGCCCTGGGTGATTTTATAGGCGCCCTGATATTGCCCGACCTCTTCGCCCATGACGAAAACGGACGGATCGCGGCGCATCTCCTCGGCCATGGCGTCGCGCAGAGCTTCGCGCACGGTGAGCGTGACCATCTCGGTGCCGGGCGGAACTTCGGGCTCGCGGCGCGGCTCTTGCGGCGCGACTTGCGGCCCTGCCGGCGCCTCTTCTACGAGAGGCCGCTCCTCGCCGAGATCGACCTCTTCTCCTCTTTGGGGAGAAGACTGGGGTGAGGAGACTTGGGGCTCAGTTGGCGTTGGCTCACCCTCACCCGCGTCGCTTCGCTCCGCGACCTCTCCCCTCCGGGGAGAGGGGGAACTTGCTGCCGCCGCCGGAGCGTCGAAAACATCCTCGCCGTCGGCATAGAGAAGGGCGATGGGACGATTGACAGCGACGTGCTCGGTTCCCTCCGGAACGAGAATTTTGCCGAGCCGCCCTTCATCGGCGGCCTCAACCTCCATCGTCGCTTTGTCGGTCTCGATCTCGGCGATGACGTCGCCCGGACGCACGCGGTCGCCCTCGCGGACCAGCCATTTGGCGAGCTTCCCCTCCTCCATGGTCGGAGAAAGCGCCGGCATGAGAATTTCGGTCGGCATGCGGATTCGAATGGGTTAGGCGGTCACGTCGGTGTAAAGCTCGGAGGGATCGGGCTCGGGGTCGTTCTGCGCGAATTCGGCCGCCTCGTTGACGCGTGCGCGCACTTCGCGGTCGAGCTCCTTCAATTGATCTTCGCTTGCGTGTCCCGCATCGAGCATGCGTTTGCGCAAGAGCTCGATCGGATCGCGGTGCTCGCGGATGTCCTGCACCTCTTCGCGGCTGCGGTATTTGGCCGGGTCGGACATGGAATGGCCGCGATAGCGGTAGGTGAGCATCTCAAGAATCTTAGGGCCCTCGCCGCGCCGCGCGCCGGCGACCGCGCGATCGCCCGCCGCCTTGACCGCGGCCACGTCCATGCCGTCGACCTGCTCGCCGGGAATGCCGAACACCGAGCCGCGATTATAAAGTTCCTCTGCGAGCGCGCTGCCGCGCTCGACGGCGGTGCCCATGGCGTAATGGTTGTTCTCGATCACGTAGATCACCGGGAGCTTCCACAGCGAGGCCATGTTGAAGCTCTCATAGACTTGGCCCTGATTGGCCGCGCCCTCGCCGAAATAAGTCAGGCAGACGCGGTCGTTGCCGCGATATTTGTTGGCGAAGGCGAGCCCGGTGCCGAGCGGCGCCGGCGCGCCGACGATGCCGTGCCCGCCGTAGAAGTTCCGCTCCGGCGAGAACATGTGCATCGAGCCGCCTTTGCCCTTGGCATAGCCGTGGCGGCGGCCGGCGAGTTCGGCCATCACCCGCTTCGGGTCCATGCCACAAGCGAGCATATGGCCGTGATCGCGATAGGCGGTGATGACCTGATCGCCTTCCGAAATCGCCATTTGCATGCCGGTCACCACGGCTTCCTGGCCGATATAGAGATGGCAAAAGCCGCCGATGAGGCCCATGCCATAAAGCTGGCCCGCCTTTTCCTCAAAACGGCGAATGAGAAGCATGAGGCGATAGGCGGCCAGCCCTTGCTCGGCGGTAAGCGGCGGCGGAGTGCCTGCCACGCGGCGCATCCGCTCCTCTTCGAGCCAGAGATTGACGGCGCCTGGATTTAGTGTCGGGGGAGTCACTGCCGGTCCTCGTCAGCTGTCGGATTCGCCAACCGAAGCTAGCACGGGCGGCAACGCCTCTGAATGACTTTAGCGGTTGCGGGCGGGGATTGGCGGCTCTGGAACCGGCTGGCGCCGCTTCAGGAGGATCAGGTCGTCGTCATGGGCGAGGTTGAGAATGGCGCGGGCGCGCTCGTCGAGCATGTCCGGGTCGAGGCTCTCGGGCCGGAGCAGCGCGACGTCGCGCTCGAGCCGCGCCCTCACCTCGCGCAAGCCGGCAAGCTCGCCCTCGAGCACGGCCTTGCGGCCTTCAAGCTCGGCGCGTGCTTTGAGCCCGTGTTCGCCGGTCTCGAGATGATAGCCGAAATAGCCGGCAGCTCCGAGCGCAAGCACCGGAAAGATGAACGCCGTGACCCGCATATTTCCCCCGAACCAGCCTTCAGCATCCTCCGAGCCCGTTAATCCCGCGTTAGCACCCACAACCTCGTCATTGCCGGGCTTGCCCGGCAATTCAGGGCACAGTCTCAAGCGATTATTGCCCCTGGATGCCCGGGGCTTCGTCCGTGCGATTCATTAGCGCTTCAAGACCGAGCGCCCCGCATAGCGGGCGCGCGGGCCAAGCTCCTCTTCGATGCGGATAAGCTGGTTATATTTCGCCACCCGGTCGGAGCGGGCGAGCGAGCCGGTCTTGATCTGCCCGCAATTGGTGGCGACGGCGAGGTCGGCGATGGTGGCGTCCTCGGTTTCGCCTGAGCGATGCGACATAACGGCGGCGTAGCCCGCCTCTTGCGCCATGCGTACGGCGTCGAGCGTCTCGCTCAGCGTGCCGATCTGGTTCACCTTCACCAGGATGGCGTTGGCGATGCCTTGATCGATGCCGCGTTTCAGCCGCGTAACGTTGGTGACGAAGAGATCGTCGCCGACGAGTTGAACTCTATCGCCGAGAGCCTCGGTCAGGGCCCGCCAGCCTTCCCAATCGTCCTCGCTCATCCCGTCTTCAATGGAGAAGATGGGATAATTGGCGACGAGCTCGCCGTAATAGGCGGCAAGTTGGTTCGAAGTCAGCGTACGCTTCTCGCCTTTGAACAAATAGCGGTCGTCGGCATAAAGCTCGGTCGCGGCCGCGTCGAGGGCGAGATAAACCTCGTCGCCGGGCCGGTAGCCTGCCGCCTCGATCGCGGCCATGACGAAGTCGAGAGCTTCCCGGGTCGAGGCGAGGTTGGGAGCGAAGCCGCCCTCGTCGCCGACGGCGGTGCCGTAACCGGCCCCTTTGAGCGCATGCTTCAGCGCATGGAAGATTTCCGCGCCAATACGCACGGCCTCGGCGAAATTGGTGGCGCCGGCCGGCACGATCATGAATTCCTGGAAGTCAATCGGATTGTCGGCATGCGCCCCGCCGTTGAGGATGTTCATCATTGGCACGGGGAGCAGGTTCGCCCCCTCTCCGCCGATATAGGCGTAGAGCGGCAGGCCGCTCGCCGCGGCTTGCGCTTTCGCGGCGGCGAGCGAGACGCCGAGAATGGCGTTGGCGCCGAGCCGGCTCTTGTTTTCGGTTCCGTCGAGGTCGCGCAAGCGCCGGTCGAGCCCGCGCTGGTCCGAGGCATCGAAGCCTTTAAGCGCGGTCCGGATTTCGCCATTTACCGCCGCGACGGCCTTCCTCACCCCCTTCCCGCCATAGCGCGGATCGCCGTCTCGCAGCTCATGCGCCTCATGCGCGCCGGTCGAGGCGCCGGAAGGCACCGCGGCGCGGCCGTGATGGCCGCCTTCCAGCACCACGTCCACCTCGACGGTCGGATTGCCCCGGCTATCGAGAATTTCCCGGCCGACGATGGTTGCGATGGCGGTCATGGCGCTCCCTTTTGACTCGCGAGTTGATTGCCACGGCCGCCCGTGACACGTTTGCCAGCGGGTTTTATCGGGTTCGAAGGCGAGCGCAAGAGCCTTGGCGAAGGAGGAACAGGCATTGGCCGGGAAGCAAATCTATGAGGGCGGCTGCCATTGCGGGCGGGTGCGTTACCGGGCAAAGGCGAGCCTCGAGCGCGTGCTCGATTGCAATTGCTCGATCTGCCGGAAGCGCGGCGCGCTCTGGACTTATGTCCAGCCGGAGGAATTTGAACTCCTGTCGGGCGAGAGCGATTTGTCGGACTACCAGTTCAACAACAAGATCATTCATCACGTCTTCTGCCGCCATTGCGGCGTCGGGTCCTACTCTTACGGTCCGGCTCCGAGCGGCGAAAATATTTTTGCCCTCAATGTACGCTGTCTCGACGGCGTCGACGTCGCTTCGCTCACACTGACGCCGTTCGACGGAAAGAGTCTGTGATCATGGCCGGTTCGGAGTCCGGCGCCCTGGTGCTGTTTTCCGGCGGGCAAGATTCCACCGTCTGCCTCGCCTACGCGCTCGACCGTTACGCGCGCGTCGAGACCGTGGGCTTCGACTACGGTCAGCGCCATGCGGTCGAGCTTGAGTGCCGCGACCGCGTGCGGAACGAGATCGTGCGCGCATTCCCACACTGGGCGGACCGGCTCGGCCCCGATCATCGGATCGACATCGCGAGCTTCGGCGCCATCGGCGAGACGGCGCTCACCTCCGATGCGGAAATCGAGATGCTCGCGTCGGGTCTTCCTTCCACTTTCGTGCCAGGGCGCAATCTCGTCTTTTTTGTCTATGCCGCCGCACTCGGCTACCGGCGCGGATTGACCGCGCTTGTCGGCGGCATGTGCGAGACGGATTACTCCGGCTATCCCGACTGCCGCGACAAAACCTTGCGCGCGCTCGAACAGGCGATCGGGCTTGGCACGGAAGTTCCCTTCAGGATCGAGACGCCGCTGATGTGGCGCACCAAGGCCGAGACGTGGGCGCTCGCCGAGGCGCTCGGAGGCAAGGCGCTCGTCGATCTCATCGTCGAGGAAAGCCACACTTGCTATAAGGGCGAACGCGGCGTCCGCCACGATTGGGGCTATGGATGCGGCGCCTGCCCCGCCTGCGAGCTTCGCGCCAAGGGCTTCGCCGAGTGGCGGAAAGCCGTGGAAGAAGTGCCTCCAGCCTGAGGCGATCCGCGCCACAGACAACACGCGGCTAATAGTCTCTAATCCGGCCTTCCCTGCGGGCGCGTCCTCGCGGGACATCGATGGGGAGGGTGATGAGCGAACAAAAAAGCAATCCGTGGATGAGGGCGGCCGCTGTGGCGATTGCCGCCCTTGTTATTGTGGGACTCGGCGTCTGGTCGAGCGACCCGGTGCAAAAGGCGATGGCGCCGGCAGACGCCATCCAGGAAAGGCCGCCAACGGCCGAACAGGCTGCCGCAGAGAGGGCGGCCGCCGAAGAAGAAAAGGCTGCCGCCGAGGACGAGGCTGCCGCTGCGGAGGAGAAAAGAATTGCTGCGGCCGACGAGGCTGCGGCTGTCGCGGAGGACAAAGCGTCCAGCGTAAGCGAAGTGGCTCCGGCTGGGAACGCCGGCTGCTGCAAGCAGGGAGACACGACGCCTCCACTCGAGCTCGTTAAGCAAGTGCCGCCGGGCGGCCTGCACAATCCGTACGATTGGCGGAAGCTGGCCAAGGAGGATCCCAATCTGGTCAAGCAATTCCGGCTGCCCGGGTGTAACGAGTGTCACGGCGGCACAGGGGGCGGCGGCTTTTGCCCGGCCTTGAGCCAAGGCGTCTGGTTCTGGGGCAATACGGACGACGTACTGTTCCGGCTCATTGCGCTCGGCTCCGCCGATCTCGAGAAGCAAGGTTTCGAGCGAATCCAGTGGGGCACGGTGCATGCGCCGATGCCGATGATGGGGCATGTCATCAAGACATCCGACCATCTCTGGAAGATCGTCGCCTTTATTCGCTCGATCAATCCGGCCGGAAGCAATCCTCCGGAAAAGGTGGTTGAGGCGCGTTACAAATCCGCGCAAAAGCAGAAGTAAATACGTTTCCGGGTTGGCAGCGAAGTTAACGAGAACCTCGCGCGACTGTCGCGCCCGTTTGGTGTATACTCCGGCCATGCCGAAGCGCCCGGAGGCCGCGGGTCGCTCGGACTTATTCCGTCGCATCGCCGATCCGCGGGTTCCGCTGATGGAGGATTTTCCCCATGGCAGAAACGCGCGACCCGAATCCAGGGACGGAAGCCGTCGCCGTCTTCCACGACGTCCAATCTTTCCAAGCCGCCATTGACGATTTGCTGCTTGCCGGCTTCGACCACGGCGACCTCAGCGTGCTCGCGCATGAGGAGACGGTGAGATCGAAGCTCGGACGCGAATATCGCTCTACCGCCGAATTCGAGGACGACCCGGAGGCGCCACGCATTGGCTTCGTACCGGAGGAGACGATCGGCGATGCCGAAGGCGCGGTGATCGGGGCCGGCGTCTATGTGCCAGCGATCGCCGGAAGCCTCGCCGTCGCCGCCTCCGGAGGCACCTTGCTCGGCGCGTTTGCGGCGGCGGCGATTGCCGGCGGCGCGGGAGGGCTCATCGGCGCAGTGCTTGCGCGCAAGATCGGCAAGGAACACGCGAAATATCTCGACACCCACCTTTCGCGCGGCGGATTGCTGTTGTGGGTGAGAACGCGCGGTGCCGATCGGGAAAGGTTGGCGCTGGAAATCCTGCGGCGTCATTCGGCGGAAGACGTGCATTTGCACAATCTTCCGGAACGTGCGGGCAAGGAAAGCGACGTTCCGCGTGAACGGCCCCGGATCCTGCACCTGCTCGACTGGACCATTCCCCTGCCGCTCAAGCGGGCGTCTTAGGCCGCAAATCGGCGCGTGCAGAATCGCCCACGGTAGCGCATTCTCCCGGTGAGTTTGCAGGGGCTCGCGGGGAGGCATGCTAGGGCAGGACCAAGGCCGGGTCGATTACCGGACCTATCAGCTTGCAGGCCTTCTGCTCGGGCCGGTTTGCTTTGCCGTCATGATGGTCGCGCCGCCGCCAGCCGGCCTCTCTCATGCCGGTTGGGCCACGGCCGCGCTCGGCGCCTGGATGGCGATCTGGTGGGCAACGGAGGCGCTGCCGCTCTTCGTCACCGCGCTTTTGCCCCTCGTTTTGCTGCCGCTGCTGGGGATTTCCGGCATCAACGCTGCGGCGGCGCCCTACGCCAATCCGGTCATATTTCTCCTGCTCGGGGGCTTTCTCATCGGACTTGCCGTGGAGCGTTGGGATTTGCACCGGCGCATCGCCTTCAACATCATTCTTCGCGCCGGCAGCCGGCCGCTCAATCTGGTCGGCGGGGTGATGCTGGCGACGGCGGCGATCAGCATGTGGATCAGCAATACGGCGACGACGATCATGATGCTGCCCATCGCCGTTTCGCTCATTCTCGTGGTCTTGCCGCCCGGGCGCAGCCACGGGCGAGACGGCGACAATTTCGCCGCGGCCATGACGCTCGGCGTCGCCTACGCCGCGTCGATCGGCGGCATGGCGACTTTGATCGGCTCGCCGCCCAACGCGCTCGCGGCGAGTTATATCGCTCAGACGTTCAAGCTCGAGGTGAGCTTCGCCGAATGGATGGCGCTGGCTTTGCCCATTGCCGCGGTCATTCTCGGATTTGCCTTCCTGGTGTTGACCAGGGCGTTTCCCTTTGCCGCACTGGCGGGGATCGAAACGCATATTGCCGCCGACTCGTTACGGGCAATGGGCCGCATGACCGCGCCCGAGAAGCGCGTGGCCGCGCTTTTCGGCGTGGTCGTCGCGTGCTGGATTTTGGACCCGTTCCTGGGTCCTCAAATCGGCGTCACCGATACGGGTATCGCCATTGCCGGAGCGATTGCCCTGTTCTTCATTCCCGCCGATTGGCGAAACCGGACCTTCCTGCTCGACTACGCGACGGCCCGCAAAGTGCCATGGGACATTTTCATTCTCTTTGGCGGGGGACTGAGTCTCGCGCAGGCAATGGAGAGTTCCGGCCTTGTCACTTGGATGGCCGACGGGCTTTCTTTCCTCAAAGGGATGCACCTCGTCTTGCTCGTGGCCGGGATATCGCTGCTTCTCGTCTTGCTAACCGAATTGATGAGCAACACGGCGACGGCGGCCGCGTTTCTGCCCCTTGCCGGCAGTCTTGTGCTCGGGGCCGACGCCGCTCCGGTGTTGATCGCCGTGCCGATCGCGCTTGCCGCCTCCTGCGGCTTCATGCTTCCGGTCGGCACCGTTCCCAACGCGCTTGTTTACGGGACGGGCTACATCAAACTGCCGCAAATGGTGCGCGCCGGATTTATACTCGACCTAATCGGAGCGGCTGCGATCACTCTCGGCATCGCCCTTGCCGCAGCGTTTTTGTGATTGATTGGCCGGCAATGGGCCATCTGAAAAAAAGTTATCCCCGTTCGCGCGACCGGATTTAGTTTCGCTCCACCTCGTCCGTTTTAGGGCGTTTCTCGAGGCGTTCGTGAGGCGGGACGGGGCGCGGCGCCCGCGGGCTTGGTTCGCAGCCAGGCACTCGGGCTGCGCCGGGGCTCCCCCCGGGGCCACTACGAGCCCCTGCCAGGAGCTGGCTGACGACTTGGCCT
>DATLXW010000027.1:0-3260 GCA_035575415.1 Methyloceanibacter sp.
GTTTCTCGAGGCGTTCGTGAGGCGGGACGGGGCGCGGCGCCCGCGGGCTTGGTTCGCAGCCAGGCACTCGGGCTGCGCCGGGGCTCCCCCCGGGGCCACTACGAGCCCCTGCCAGGAGCTGGCTGACGACTTGGCCTCGCGTTAGGCCGGCCTAAAGCCGGTCAAGTGCGGTAAGGCCAATCGAAAGCGGGGTCCGGCGTTGACGAAGACGCCGCAACTGGCGCGCCGAGAGGCGCCCGCGTGCCGCAAGGCACGAACCATACTGGACTGCGCCTTTCGGCGCGCCGCCCCCTCATGTCTTGAGGGGGAAGGAGAAGCATAGACCGGACGCGCTTGCGCCGCGGTAACGATGCGCCATGTCTTGTCGAGGCCGTGCGGCTTGTCAGAGAGAGGCGGAAGGGCCAAGTTCAACCCATGTATGCGGTGAAGGAAATTTACTACACGCTGCAAGGCGAAGGGGTGCAGACCGGCCGCGCCGCCGTGTTCTGCCGCTTTGCCGGCTGCAATCTGTGGTCGGGGCGCGAGGAAGACCGCGCCGCCGCCACATGCAGCTTCTGCGATACCGATTTCGTCGGCACAGACGGTCCCGGCGGCGGCAAGTTCGCGAGCGCCGATGCGCTCGCCAAAACCTGCCGGGCGGCTTGGCGCGGCAACTCCGGTACCCGGCCCTTCGTCGTTTTGACCGGCGGCGAGCCGATGCTGCAAGTCGATCAGTCTTTGATCGACGCCCTCCATGCCGAAGGCTTCGAAATTGCCATCGAGACCAACGGAACGCTGCCGGTGCCGCGCTCGATCGACTGGATCTGCGTCAGCCCGAAGGCCGGGGCGCCACTCGTGCAGCGTTCAGGCGATGAGCTGAAGCTCGTCTATCCGCAGGAAAGCATCGATCCGCAAACGCTCGAAGGTCTCGACTTCAAGCATTTCTTGTTGCAGCCGATGGACGAAGGGGCGAACACGCCCGCTAACCTTGGCGCCGCGATTGGTTACTGCCGCGCCCATCCCAGATGGCGCTTGAGCTTGCAGACGCACAAGCTGCTCGGGCTGCCTTGAGCATGTTTCGCTTTGGTGAAATAAGGACGCCCGTCATCGCCAGGCTTGACCCGGCGATCCAGGGCCACTCGCTCCGGGCTGGCTACCCTGGCTGCCCGGCTCAAGGCCGGGCATGACGGTGGAGTCGAGTTATGCGTGTCTATAAGGAGTTCTTCTTCGAAGCCGCTCATTTCCTGCCGTCGGCGCCGCCGGGCCATCCCAATGCGCGCGTGCACGGACATTCCTTCCGCGTGCGTGTCAGCGTCGACGGCGAGCCGAACGAGAAGAGCGGCGTCGTGCTTCATTTCGACGAATTCGAGCAAGCGATGGCCGATGCTAAAGACGCTCTCGACCACCGCCTATTGAACGAGATCGAGGGGTTGCAGGCGCCGACGCTCGAACGCATCTGCATGTGGCTGTGGGACCGGCTGCACAACCGCTTGCCAGGTCTCGCCGAGATCGAGATCGCGCGCGACACCTGCCGCGAGGGGTGCATCTATCGCGGGCCGGCCCCTCGGCTTGCGGCGGAGTAGAGAGATGGCGCGCAAGACCGCAGCCCTACGGCAGCTCGGCGCCAAGGTGCCGCTGCCCAAGACGCCGGCGGCAGCGGTGCTGGAACGCGTTCCCAATCCGCATGCCGATACGGCTTACATTGCCCGCTTTACTGCGCCCGAATTCACCTGCCTCTGCCCGGTGACGGGGCAGCCCGATTTCGCGCATTTCGTCATCGACTATGCCCCGCGCGAATGGCTGCTCGAATCGAAGTCGCTCAAACTCTATCTCGCGAGCTTCCGCAACACCGGCGCCTTTCATGAAGATGCGACCGTCGGCATCGGCAAGCGCATTGTGGAGTTGATCCAGCCGGCGTGGCTTCGCATCGGCGGCTACTGGTATCCGCGGGGGGGCATTCCGATCGATGTGTTCTGGCAGTGGGGCACGCCCCCTGAAAGCGTGTGGATCCCCGACCAGGGGGTGTCGCCCTATCGCGGCCGCGGCTGAGCTTATCCCCGCCCATGGCCATCATGCGATGATGGCTAATGGTGTGCGCGCTTCGTCAGGCGGTCGATCTCGATCAGCTCCTTGAGCAGGGACTCGAGCATGGACAGCGGCAGCATGTTCGGGCCGTCGGACGGCGCGCGGTCCGGGTCTTGATGCGTCTCGATGAACAGGCCGGCGACGCCGACCGCAACGGCTGCTCGCGCGAGCACGGCCACGAAGCGCCGCTCGCCGCCGCTCCGCTCCCCCTGCCCCCCAGGCTGCTGCACCGAATGGGTGGCGTCGAAGATCACCGGCGCACCCGTCTCGGCGAGGATGGGGAGCGCGCGCATGTCGGAGACGAGCGCGTTGTAGCCGAACGAGACGCCGCGTTCGGTGACGAGCACGTTGGGATTACCGGCGCCTACGATTTTCGCCACGACATGCTTCATGTCCCAAGGCGCGAGGAACTGACCCTTCTTGACATTGACCGGCTTGCCTGTGCGCGCCGCGGCAAGCAGAAGATCAGTCTGGCGGCAGAGGAAGGCAGGGATCTGCAATATATCGACCGCCTCGGCGACGGCGGAGCATTGCTCTGGCTCATGCACGTCGGTGGTGACGGGAAGGCCTGTAACCTCCCTGATCTCGGCGAAGAGCGGAAGCCCCTCTTTCAGCCCAAGGCCGCGGGCGCTCTTGGCGCTCGTGCGGTTCGCCTTGTCGAAAGAACTTTTATAGACCAGGGCGAGCCCCAGCCTTTCTGCGATCTCCTTGAGCGCGTGGGCCGTTTCCAGCGCGTGCGCCCGATTCTCCAGAACGCAAGGCCCGGCGATCAGCGCCAGCGGCAAGTCGTTGCCGAACCTCGCTGTTCCGGCCGCAACGACAGCGCTCGGACCGGGCTTCAGGGCTTCATTCATGTCCGGACCATGCGGCGCGGCGGTCCGGGCGTCAATGGCGGCTTAGCATTCGCACAATTGCGCGCAAAAGCGGCAAGCGTTGGCAGTGCGTCTGGAGGCGTTAAACCAGGCGGCTCTGCTCGACCGCAGCGCCGATGAAGGAGGCAAAGAGCGGATGCGGCTCGAAGGGACGCGATTTCAGCTCGGGATGGAACTGGACGCCGATGAACCAGGGATGATCTGGAATCTCGACGATCTCAGGCAAGAGGCCGTCGGGCGAGAGGCCGGAGAAGCGCAGGCCTGCCGCTTCAAGCCGGTTGCGGTAGCGCATGTTGACTTCGTAGCGGTGGCGGTGGCGCTCGG
>DATLXW010000028.1:0-5512 GCA_035575415.1 Methyloceanibacter sp.
CACGGTCGACCGCAAGGGGCTCTATTGCCGCCCCGGGGGCTTCCACATCGACCCTTATGGCGGAGCCGACCGCGCGGTCATTACCCATGGCCATGCCGACCATGCGCGTCCCGGACACGCCCATGTGCTCGCGACGCGAGAGACGCTCGCGGTGATGACGGCGAGGCTCGGAACGCCGGCAAAGTGCAGCGCGCAGGCGCTCGCCTATGGCGAGAGGCTCACCATCGGCGAGGTGGCAGTAACTTTATTCCCCGCCGGCCACGTGCTCGGCAGCGCGCAAGTGCTAATCGAGTGGAAGGGGGTGCGTGCCGTAATCTCCGGCGACTACAAGCGAAGCCCGGATCCGACCTGTCCACCCTTCGAGCCGGTTCCGTGCCATCTGTTCATTACCGAAGCCACCTTCGCGCTGCCGGTGTTCCAGCATGGCGATGCGAACGCCGAGGCGGCGAAGCTCTTACGCTCGCGCGAACAGTTCCCCGACCGCGCGCATGTGGTCGGGGTTTATGGGCGTGGCAAATGCCAGCGGCTGATCGCTCTGTTGCGCGCGCTAGGCTATCAGCGGCCGATCTATTTGCATGGAGCGCTTGCCGAATGCTGCGCACTTTATGAATCCTTCGGGGTGCGGCTCGGCGAGCTGAAGCCGGCGACCGGCGCGCCGCGCGACGAATTGAGGGGCGAAATCGTGCTTGCGCCGCCTTCGGCAATCGCCGACCGCTGGTCGCGCCGTTTGCCGGACCCAGTCACGGCGTTCGCCTCAGGCTGGATGCGCATCCGCGCGCGGGCACGCCAGCGAGGTGTGGAGCTTCCGCTCGTCATCTCCGACCACGCCGATTGGCGCGAGCTAATCGACACCATCGAGGAGACGGGCGCCGAAGAGGTGTGGGTGACGCATGGGCGCGAGGACGCGCTGCTGCATCATATTCAAACCACGGGCCGGCGCGGCCGGGCACTATCGCTGATCGGACGCGAGGACGACGAAGAGTGAGGACTTTCTCGGAACTTCTCGACCGGCTCGCCTATACGCCGTCCCGGAACGACAAGCTTGGCCTGCTTGCCCATTATTTCGCCTCGGCGCCGGATCCTGATCGCGGCTATGCGCTCGCAGCTTTGACCGACGGTTTGTTCTTCGGCCTCCCGCTCCGGCGCATTCTCACCGATCTCGTCGCCTCAAGGGTCGATCCGGTGCTGTTCGATCTTTCGCGCGACTACGTCGGCGACACCGCGGAAACCATCGCCTTGATCTGGCCCGGCGGCGGCAAGACGAAAGCGCCGCCCCGGCTCGCCTTCGTGGTGGAGACGCTGCAATCCGCGCTGCCGATGGAGCTTCCAAAACTGCTCGCGGATTGGCTCGATCAGCTCGACGCAACGGAACGGTGGGCTCTAATCAAGCTCCTGACCGGCGCGCTCCGCGTCGGCGTTTCGGCACGTCTCGCCAAGACGGCGCTCGCCAGCTGGTCGGGCAAGGACCTCTCCGACATCGAGGAGGTCTGGCATTGCCTCTCGCCGCCCTACACCGCCCTGTTCGCCTGGCTGTCGGGCAGAGGGCCGCGGCCGGAGACCGGGACGCGGGCGACCTTCAGGCCGCTGATGCTTTCGCATCAGATCGAGGAGCGCGAACTTAAGGCGATCGATCCCAAGGAGTTCGTGGCGGAGTGGAAATGGGACGGCATCCGCGTGCAGGCGGCGCATCAAGGCAGCGAGAAGAGGCTCTTCTCTCGCACCGGCGACGACATCTCGCAGGCTTTCCCCGACGTGATGGAGGCGCTTCCGGAAGGGGTCGTGCTCGACGGGGAATTGCTCGTGGTCCGCGACGGAGTGGTGGCGCCGTTCAACGATCTCCAGCAGCGGCTGAACCGCAAAACCGTGACCGCCGCCATGCTCACCTCGCATCCCGCGCATATCCGGCTTTACGACATTCTCTTCGAGGGGAGCGACGATCTGCGCCCCCTCCCCTTCATCGAGCGGCGTGCGCGGCTCGAAGCTTGGCATGCGATGCATGCTCCTCGCCACACCGACATCTCCAGCCTCATCGACTTTTCCTCCATCGCGGAACTAGAGGCGCTCTGGTCCGGCGCACGTGAGACCGGCATCGAAGGATTGATGCTCAAGCGCCGCTCGAGCCCATATATCGCCGGGAGGCCGAAGGGCCATTGGTACAAGTGGAAACGGGCGCCGCTCACCATCGACGCCGTTCTGATGTACGCGCAGCGGGGAAGCGGCAAGCGCTCGTCCTACTATTCGGACTATACTTTCGGCGCCTGGCGCGAGGGCGAGAACGGCGAGCCGGAGCTCGTGCCGGTTGGAAAATCATATTTCGGCTTTACCGACGAGGAACTGCGCCAGCTCGATGCCTTTGTGCGCAAGCACACGATCGACAGTTTCGGACCTGTCCGCCAAGTCGAGCCGAAACTTGTGTTCGAGGTGGCCTTCGACTCGGTGCATCCCTCAACCCGCCACAAATCCGGCGTGGCGATGCGCTTTCCGCGCATCAATCGCATCCGCTGGGACAAGCCGGTGGAAGAGGCAGACCGGCTCGAAACGCTAAAGGCGATGATCGTCTCTTAGGTGGTATTGCGGCCAATCGCGCTAGACAGGGTGGGCGTGATCGCCGGCGGCCATTTGCTTTAATTTGGCGCGATCGACCTTGCCGGTCGGGTTGAGCGGCATGTTGTCGAGAAACACAATGTCCTCCGGCGCCTTGTAACCCACGCGGGCGCGTGCGAACTGAATCAACTCGGCCGCCGTCGGCCGCGGCATGTTTTGCTTCAGCTCGACATAGGCGCGCACATTTTCGCCATGCACGGCATCGCGAATGCCGATCACGCCGGCGGCTTCCACGGCAGGATGTTCGAGCAGCGCGTCTTCGACTTCTTGCGGGGAGATATTGGAGCCGTCATGGACGATGATCTGCTTCTTGCGTCCCAGGAACCAGAGATAGCCGTCCTCGTCGGCCTTCATGACGTCGCCGGAATCGAGCCAGCCGTCGCGGACGACCTCGTCGGTTGCGTTCGGGTCGTTCCAATAGCCAAGCATCAGACTTCGGGCCGCGATCCACACACGGCCGTCTTTGCCGGGGGGCAATTCTTTTCCATCTTCGCTGCGAATGGAGAAGGTGAAGCCAGGATTGGGCACGCCGATCGATCCGAGCTTGTCGACGCCTGAGGGCGGATTGTTGGTGGCGGTGCCAACCTCCGTCATGCCGTAACCCTCATAGATGTCGTGGCCCGTGAGCGCCTTGAATTCCTTCTCGAGTTCGGCAGGCACCTTGTCGCCGCCCGAGCGCACAAGCCTGAGCGAAGCGAAGTCGCCGGATACCGTTCCGGGCTCGCGGATGAGGTGGAACAAGGCCGAGGGCAACATCGACATGACCGTCGGGCGCGCGGCACGAAGAAGCGGCCCAAGCTCGGTGTGGTCGAAAGCTCTGGCGATCGCGACCGGAGCTCCGGCGGAAAGTGCGGCAAAAACGAAGCAGAAGCCGGCAATATGCGAGCAGGAGGACGCGGGGAGCATCACGTCGGTTGCGCTGAGTCCGTAGCCTTTGACGACGCTGGCAAACATGAAGCCGAGCGAAGCGAAGCTGTGTGTCACGCCCTTGGCCGGCCCGGTCGAGCCGGAGGTGAAGAAGATGGCGCCAGGCGCCTCTGGCTTCGGCGCCGGAAACGCGACTTTTGGCGCGTCGGCCTCAAGCAAATGTTCGAGACTGGCGGGGCCGCTCGTTCCGGCACCATAGGTTATGACTCCGAGTGGAAGTTCGCTCGCCTTGCTGGCGGCAAGGTCCGCCCCGCGCTCGGCATGGGCGACGACGATCTTGGCGCCGCTTACGTTAAGCGCGTGGTCGATCTCAGGGGGCGTGTAGCGATAGTTGAGCGGGGTGGCGACGAGCCCGGCCTTGAAGCAGGCGAGATAATGCGCGATCAGCGCAAGCCGGTTGGGCATCAGCGAAGCGATGCGGTCGCCGGGCTCCAACCCCAAGGAGAGATAATGGGCGGCCAGCCGATCGGAGCGCTCGGCAAGCTCGGACCAGGTCAGGTTTCCCTCGAGCGACAAAAGCGCCAGCGCGGCGGGGCTGCGCTTGAGACCCGCATCAAGCACCGTCCCCAGATCAACCGGCGTCTCAAGCGCAAGCCCAGATTGCGGCACCGTCACCCCCCGAACGTCAAATCGGCGCGTGCCCGCTCGCAAGGCCATGCGCTGCGCACCGCCGCAGGTTATAAGATCGCAGTGCTAAAGATCGGTTGATCGTCGCGAGCTTCGACATGACCGCCCGGCTGGCCATTCTTCCTTTCGCGGCTCTTCTCCTTGCCGCGCCACAAGCTTCCGCGCAAGTGCAAGATGCCGCGCTCTGTTTCGCCACCGCCGACCGCATCGCCGATGGACAGACGCTCGGCGAGGCGGAGAAACGCGCGGGCCATGAAGCCTGCCAGCGCGCTCTCGCCGCGACCTCGAGCATTGTGCAGAAATATCATCTGCAAGAGGCCGACTTCGACATCGTCGGACGTCCGCCAAAAACCGAAGACTGAGCGCAAGCCGGTCCGCCTAGGCGGCGCGGGCACGCGTCGGCTGGACCACGATGGCGCCGCCGTCGCCGCGGACGATCTCCTCACCGTCGAGCTTGAAGTTTTCCATCGCCACGGTGTGGAAGCGCTCGAAATAGTCCTTCAGCGGCTTTTCGATGCCCTTGTCGTAGTCGGGACGGACCACGTGGGTCGCGCCTTGTACCACCTTCACCACCTTGCCGTTCTTCACCACGAGCTCGCCGCCCTTGAACACATATTCGGGCGTGGCGAACATCGCCTCGCGGTCGGGATCGTCGCGATAGACGGTGATGTCGGCGGCGGCGCCGACGCCCAAATGACCGCGATCGACGAGCCCCAGGCTCTTGGCCGGCCCGGCGCGGGTGAGGATGGCGATCTCGTCGAGGGTATATTCGCGGGAAATCGATTTCAGTACGTCGGCCTGCGCTTGTGCGTCGGGATTGATCTTCTGCAGCATGTCGTCGCGGAAGCCCTTGTCCATGAGCAGGCGGATCAGGTGCGGATAGAAGAAGAACGGCGCGCCGTTTGGATGGTCAGTGGTAAGAAAGATGCGCCAGGGATCCTCGAACAGAAGGAAGGTTTCGAGCCCGATCACCCATTGCATGGCGTTGACGAAGCTCTTGTCGCGATAGCGGATCGGCACCACGCCGCAGCCGGCGTCGCATTCGATATCCATAATCACGGGCTTCTTGGGGTGGGCGCTCTTGCCGATGGCGTATTGGCGCATGGAATCGCCGGAAGCGGTGCAGGTCTGCCCGAAGAGGACCTGGCCTACGTCGATCGAGACATTCGGCGTCTTGTTGACAAGCTCGGCGAGCCGCGCGGCACCGGAGGAGAATTTCTTGTCACCCTCGGTGCCGTAGCTCAGGAATTGCGTGTGCGTCATGTGGACGCGCAGGCCCTCGGCCTCGGCGGCGCGCACGGTTGCGAGCGTCGATTCGATATTGCCGGGAACGCCGAGATTGCAGCCGTGAATG
>DATLXW010000029.1:0-9110 GCA_035575415.1 Methyloceanibacter sp.
TTCGGCACGGTGACGGGCCGGCCGCGCCGCTGCGGCTGGTTCGACGCTTGCCTCGTGCGCCAGACGCGCAAGGTGGCCGGCATCAACGGTCTCGCGCTCACCAAGCTCGACGTGCTCGATCAATTGCCCGAGCTCAAGATCTGCATCGGCTACCGGCTCGACGGAATGCCGCTGGATTATCTTCCCGCCGCGCAAGGCGCGCAGGCGCGCGTCGAGCCGGTCTATGAAACCATGGAGGGATGGACGCAATCGACGCGGGGGGCGCGAAGCTGGGCCGATCTTCCGGCGCAGTGCATCAAATATGTGCGGCGGCTCGAGGAGCTGATCGGGGCGCCGGTCGCGCTGCTGTCGACCAGCCCGAAGCGCGAGGATACCATTCTCGTGCACGACCCTTTCGTGGATTGAGATTACACTTGTCATTGCCCGGTTTGACCCGGCAATCCAGTCACGATCGCGGTCCGGAATGGCGAAGCCAGTGGTTACTGGATTCCCGCTTTCGCGGGAATGACAAGGGAGGGAATGCTAGGTGGCGCAGCAATACCCCTGGAAAATCGCCTGGATTACCGGCGCATCAGGCGCGATTTGCAGCGAGATCGCCCGCAGGTTGGCCGCCGCGGGAGTCACTGTAGCGGCGACCGCGCGCGGAAGCGAGAGACTGACTGCGCTCGCCGCGGCGAGCGACCGGATCAAGGCAATTCCAGCCGACGTGCTCGATCCTCGCGCGCTGAAGCAAGCCGTCAGCAAGATCGAGAGCGAGCTTGGGCCGATCGATCTCGCCTTGCTTGGCGCCGGCATGTATGCGCCGTTCGACATCCGCAACGTCGATCTCGACGGCTTCCACAAGAGCATGGCGCTCAATGTCGACGGCGTCATCAACGCCGTAGCCGCAGTGCTGCCTTCGATGCTCGCGCGGAAGAGCGGCCATATCGCCATCATGGGCTCTCTGTTCGGTTATGCGGGCTGGCCGGAGAACGGTTCCTACGGCGCAAGCAAGGCCGCGGTGATCAATCTCGCCGAGAGCCTCAAGCTCGAACTGCACGGAACCGGCGTCGACATCACCCTGATTAATCCGGGCTTCGTCGATACGCCGCTGAACGCCGCCTACGACCCGAAGAAGAAGCTGTTCGTGATGAGCAAGGAGCGCTGCGCGCGCAAGATCCTGGAGAAGCTGCCGCGCAGGCCCTACGAGATCGCCTTCCCGCCGCAGGTCTCGATCTTTCTCAAGATGGTGCGATCCCTGCCGCGGGCGATTTCGTTCCCGCTGATCCGCTGGTTCACCAGGACGGTGCAAGGGTAGGTTCCGCTGCGGCCACTTCCCCACCCAGGACTTTTAACTCGCGATCGGTCAAACCTAGCTCAGCAATTCGCGGAAATAGGAATCGAGCAAACGGTCTTTGGGGTCGGCGGCCTTGCGGCGGGCGGCGAATTGCTGAAGCCTGACGCCGAAGGCCTTACGCACTTGCTCGCGGGTTAGGAACGGGGTCTGGTTGAACAGCGGAACGCCGCGCCGCGCGCTACAGAACTCGTTGTAATATTTCAAGAATTGCTCCCACTCGGGACCGCCGGTCGAGGCGGGGTCGATGCTTAAAGTGGCGCCTTCCCAACAATAGGAGAGCAGAGCCTCGACGTCGCGGCCGATGGCATAGCCGACGCTCGGCAGATCGCAGCGATAGCCGGTCTTCGCCTCATAGGCGATGCAAAAATTGCAATACTCCTCGAGAATGTCGAAGAAGCCCGCCTCGCGGAACGCCCACATGCTGAACAGATATTTATTGGCGCCGGGATCGCGCGGGTAGTTGATGATCTGCGCATGCGGCCAAGTGCGGTCGCTGCGTACCACCCATACGAGAGCCTGCCGCAACAGAAAGAAATGCAGCTTGTCGGCGAGAAGGCGCAGAGTGCGGTTCTTGGTGCTGCGCTGGATCCATTGGGTGACGGCGGGCCCGTATTTGCGCCAGAAGCGGTTGCGATAGACCCAGCGGTAGCGCGAGGCGGGCTCTACGTTGGGATTGTCCTTGCGCAACTCGACGACGACACGTTTCACGTAAGGAAAGATGTAATACATGACGGCATAGCCGCGCGCCTTGTAGATCGGGAAATATTTGCGGAAGCCCTCGAGGCTCAGCGAATAATGGCGCACGGCGAGCGCCGTGGTCGGTCTCACCCTGAGCGTCACCTCATAGACGATGCCGAAGAGCCCGTAGCTCGAACGCATGAGCTGCATCTCTTCCGGATTGTCGCGCTCGTTGATCTCCTTCAGCTTGCCGTCGGGGGTGACGAAACGCATGGCCGTGACGTAGGAACTGACCTGTCCGAAACCTCCGGGGAAGGAGGAGTCCTTGGTCGCGGCGGTCGCCATGGCGCCGAGCGTGACGTTACCGATCTCGGTGGTGATGTAAGGCTGGAGACCCCGCTCCTTCAGCGCCTGGGCCAAAGCGATGTGGGTAACGCCGGCCTCCACCGTCACGGTGTCGTCGGTGAAATGCAGGATGCGGTTCATCGCCTTCATATCGACCATGGTGCCGCCGTCGTCGCCGTTCATGCGCGCGGTCGAATGCATGGAACCGGCCGGGCGCACGGGCGAAGGGAAGCGCACCTCGTCGGTGAGGATTTCGACGATGTCCTCGACGCTCTCGGGCGTCGCCACCACGCGGGGACGGTAGGTCCACGTGCCGTCCCACGACCTAACGGTGACGTCTTGCTTAATCTGCATGAACTCCCCCAGGGCGCCCGTCCGGGCGTCAGACCATAAAGCAAAGCGCAGCGGAATCCAGGCTCTCGGCGTTGCGGGAAAACATCAATCCGCGGCGCGGGTCAAGGATTTGACACAGATCAAAGAGAGGAAAGCGGGGGCGCCGGGGTTGAACGCTCGGGGCTGGAATGGTTAGGTCTGGCGTGAATGCCCGCTCAAGGGCGAGAGAAGGGATGAAGGAGCCGTGCAGCGTTACTGTATCATCGGCGCGGGAGCTTGCGGGCTCGCCGTCGTCAAGACTTTCGCCGAACGGGGCATCCCCTTCGATTGTTTCGAGGCGCTGTCCGATGTCGGCGGGATATGGAATCCGGAGAGTCCGCATGTCGTCTATGGTTCGACCTATCTGAATTCGTCGAAGAAGCTCTCGCGCTATCCCGATTTCAATTTTCCCGAGGAGTGGGCGCCCTATGCAAGCCGGGCGCAGGCGCAAAGCTATTTGCGTGCCTATGCCAAGGAATATGGGCTGTATCCGCTCATCAGCTTCAACAAGCGCGTCGTCTCCGCGAAGCGCAGCGAGAAGGGCTGGGAGATCGAGATCGAGGGCGAAACCGCGCCGCGCCGCTACGCTGGGCTCATCGTCGCCAACGGCCATCATTGGGCGCCCTACGTCCCCACCTATCCCGGCCACTTCGACGGAGAGGCGTTGCACTCGCACGATGTGAAGAGCAAGGAGCAACTCAAGGGCAAACGTGTGCTTGTGGTCGGCGCCGGCAACTCCGCCGTCGATATCCTGTCGGATGCCGCGATCGAAAACGGGCGCGTCGTCCATTCGATGCGGCGCACTTATTATTTCTTTCCCAAGACGGTGTTCGGCAAGCCGACCGACGTGTTTATCGACTACACCAGCCGCGTGCCGCTGCCGCGCAAGTTGATGCGGCTGCTCTACCGGTTCGGCATGCGGATCGTTGTTGGCCCGCATCGCCGCTTCGGACTGGAGCGGCCCGATCACGATCTGTTCGAGGCGCACCCCACCGCCTGCAACACCTATATCGACCATCTCATTCATGGGCGCACCGTCGTGAAGCCCGGCATCGAGCGGCTTGACGGCAAGCGTGTGATCTTCACCGACGGCACCGCCGAGGAGATCGATCTTCTGGTTTGGGCCACCGGCTTCCGGCCGAGCTTTCCGTTTATGGACAAGTCCTACATTCTCGATGAAGAGAACAAGTCGAAGCTGTTCATTCACACCTTCCACCGCGAGCTCGACGATCTCTTCGTGGTCGGTCTGTTCGAGCCGGCCGAAGGCGGCGTGTGGCAGATCGCCGACTTCCAGGCGCGGCTGATCGCCGCTTTCATCAAGGCCCTGGAGGACGATCCGAAGCGCGCGGCGTGGTTCCGGACGCTGAAGGCGCGCGCTTGTCCCGATATCGGCCACGGCATCAAGTGGAAGGACACGCCCTGGCACCGTTTTGAGATTCAGCACTATCGCTTCCGCCGCTATATGAAGCGGCTGCTCAGAAAGTTCGGCCGCGAAGCCGCCGCGACGCCAGAGCCGCGCACGATGCGACTCGATGAGTCGGCCGGAGGAGCGAAAGAGCTGAAGCTCGCGTCTTAGCTTCGCGGCTTCGGCATGGAACGGCGGAGTTGGCTCTCCACCAGGCGCGGGAAAAGCGCGTTCAATATGAACAGAGCCCGATAGAGTGCGGGCTTCACCACGAGCGCCTTGCGCGCCTCGGCGCCTGTAACGATCGCCTCCGCCGCTTGCTCAGACGTGAGAACGGGAAAGAGGCGCGGATTGGCTTGCGGCATGTTCTCGCGGCTGCCGGGGTTATGCTCCCAATACGGCGTCTCCACCGTGCCGAGAATGACAAGGGTGACGCCGATGCCCTTGCCCTTGAGTTCTCCGCGCAGGCTGTCGGCGAGACCCGTCATCGCGCGCCGCGCCGCGATATAGGCCGAGGCTCTCGGCCAGGCGATATAGGCGGCGGGCGAAGAGATAAAGACGATGCGGCCCGAGCCGCGCGCGATCATGCCGGGGGTAAAGGCGCGGGTAAGATCGAAGGCCGCGAAATATGGCACCGCCATCATGGCGCGCGCTTCCTCCGGGCTGGTTCCGAGCAGGGGCAGCCAGCGTCCTGCGCCGGCATTGTTGATCAAAATGTCGGGGGTGCCACACTCGCGCTCGATGCGCGCCGCCGTTTCGGCGATTGCCGGGGCCTCGGCGAGATCCACCACATAGGGCGTGGATTTGCCGCCAGCAGCGCGAATCGCCTCTGCCACTTCTCCCAGCCGCTCGGCGTCGCGGGCGAGAAGCAACACATGCGCGCCCCGCGCGGCATAGAGCTTTGAGGTCGCCTCGCCGATGCCGCTCGAAGCGCCGGTTATCAGAACTACCCTTGGACGCATCACCTCATGCTCCTTCGTCGCACGATAAGGTTGCAAGTCTTTGCCAAGACGCGGGATTTTCTGAGCCTCGCGCATTTCGTCGGCGACTGTGGCACAAAGGCTACAGCGCTGCGTGGAACCCATTGCTGCGACTGGAAATCCACTAGCAAGTGCAAGCGGCGGGGATAATCTTAGCGCGTTCTTATCCTTGCGAGGGAGGCGTTTCGATGAAGTTGTATAAGCGCGTATTTGGGCTGGCGCTGGTCGTGGCGGGCGTGAGCTTGGTCCATAGCGCGCCGGTGAGTGCCGCTTGCATGGGATTCTCGGGCACGGCTGACGGATTCGATAGGGAGACCGCCGTTTCCCGCGCACAGGCTGCAGTAGCCCAGGCGATTGTCGACTATAGGACACAGAAGCGGCTGGGATCACCGACGGTGACGCCCATGCGGGCAAAGCCGCAGCCCTATTGGCGCAGTAGCGTGAGCGCCGACCTCTTCCACAAGCCCGATGTCGTCACCGGCACCTCTTATACGATCTGCTGGTCGGGCGTCGTTTCGCCTTACGTCTGTACCTCGGGCGCGAAAGCCTGTTGGTAGACCAGAAGACCCTGCATCGCGCCCCGGGGCGAGCCTCCCGGGGCCGATCCCCATTTCCGCTAATCTCAGCGCGCACGCTCGGCTTCCGCACCGGGTTCGAGCACGACCGGCGGCATCAGCGATACCTTCTCCGGCTTTTTCATCAGGAAGATCAAAGGAATGATCGCCAAGGTGACCATGGCGATGAACCAGAAGATGTCGTTGAAGGCGAGCATCTGCGCCTGACGCCCGATTTCATGCACGATGAGCGGCGCCGATTGCGGCGAGTAGGGCGTGAGGCCGAATTGATTGAGATAAGGGACGATATCGTAGTTGAACGGGGTGACATGCGCGGTGAGTTCGTTGAAATGGATCTGCGTCTGCCGGACAAAGAGCCAGCTCACCACGGCAATTCCTGCCGAACCGCCGATGCCGCGCATCAGGGCGTAAAGACCTGAGGCCTCGTCGTATTGGTCGCGCGGGATGCTGGCGAAGGCGACGGCCGTCAGCGGCACGAAGAAGAGACCGGTGCCGACGCCGGCAAGCATCCCCGGCGTGGCGATGCCCCAATAGTCCACATAGAGCGAGAAGTAGGCCATCGGCAGGGTACCGAGCGCGGTCATCACCAGGCCGCCGATGACCAGCCATCGCGCGTCGAATAACTTGATGAGAATGCTGCCGGTAATCGCGAGCGTTACCGCGCTGACGAGGCCGCGCGGAATGAACAGGGTACCGGCGACGTCGGGCGGATAGCCGAGCAGGCGCTGACTGAACAGCGGCATGATCGCCATCCAGCCGAACAGGCTGATGCCGTAGGCGGTGATGGCAAGCGTGCCCGCGACGAAATTGCGGTCTTTCAACAGCGACAAATCGATGATGTTGTCGCGCTTATTCCAACCACGCAGAAAGAAGGCCGCGCCGGCGAAGACGGCGACGATGGTTCCGGCGACGATGACCTTGGAGTTGAACCAGTCGCGAGTCTGGCCCTGGTCGAGAACATATTGCAGGGCGCCGACGGCAAGCACGAGAAGGCCCATGCCGATCCAATCCGTCTTGATATCCTTGATCGGGCGTTTGGGCAGATAGCCGACGGCCATAAGCAGAGCGAAGAGGCCGAGCGGGATGTTGATGTAGAACACCGTGCGCCAGGAATAGGTCTCGGTGAGGTAGCCGCCGAGTGCCGGGCCGATTACCGGCGCCACCATGATGCCCAAGCCGAAGATGGCGAGCGCCTGCCCATGCCGCTCGCGCGGAAAGGCGTCGAGCAGGATGCCCTGGCTCAAGGGTACGAGCGGCGCGCCGAACACGCCTTGAGCCAAGCGGAAGACAACCATGGTCTCGAGACTCCAGGCCATTCCGCATAAGGCGGAAGAGACCACAAAGCCGGTGATGGCGAGCAGCAGCAGGCGCCTGCGGCCGAGCCAATTGGAGAGATAGCCGGTGAGCGGCATTACCACCGCGGCGGCGACGATATAAGAGGTGAGCACCCAGGTGATTTGGTCGGGGGTCGCCGCGAAAGTACCGAGCATATGCGGGATCGACACATTGACGATGGTCATGTCGAGCACTTCGAGAATCGCGGTGGTGACCACCGCGATCACAAGCGCGATCGGCACGCGCTCGTGCGGAGGAGAAGAGGGGGGCGGGGAGGGCCGCGGCGGCTCCGGCGGAGGCTTCCGCCGCGAGCCCTTGCCGGGGCGTTTAGCCGGACTCATTGCTCGCCTTGCTTAAAGCCGGTGGTATCGACCCTGACTGTTGCGCTCGCGCCCATGCGCAGCGGCCGCTCCGGATTGGGCATGTTTTTGATCTTGATGCGCACCGGGAAGCGCTGGGTGACCTTGACCCAGTTGCCGGTGGCGTTCTCCGGCGGCAGCACGGAGAAGGTCGCGCCCGAGCCGGCGCTGATACTTTCCACGGTTCCGTCGAGAACAAGTCCCGGATACATGTCGAGGCGGATGGTCGCGGGTTGACCCGGCTGGATGCGGCCGAGGTCCGTCTCCTTGAAATTGGCGTCGACCCACCAGTTGCCGTCCTCGACCACGGCGAAAACCGGCGTTCCGGCTTGCACAATATTGCCGGGGCGGAGATTGACATTAGTGACCCAGCCGGTGGCCGGCGAGGTGACGTGGGTGCGCACGCGCTCATGCGCGGCTTTGTTGAGCTGCGCGGCGGCGGCGCGGAGCTGCACCGTCGGCGTGGTGACGGTCAGCTTCTTGTCCTGCTCGGTGGCGAATTCCGCCTCGGCGTCCTCATAGGCCTGCATCGCGTCGTGCCAACCTTTCAACGCATCGGTGAGAGCGGAAGAGGGAGGTTGATCCGGCGCCTGCGCGGTCTTGGCGTCGCGATATTTGCCAAGCGCGTCCTCGAGCGCGCGCCGCTTCTCTTCGAGTTTCGTGGCGGCGGCTTTCAGCCCGTCGGCGGCGGTCCCGGCGGCGTCGGCGGCGGCGTCGAACTGGGCGCGCGCATTGCGCAGGGCCGCGTCGTAGAGCGTCGGATCGATGTCGAAGAGCGGATCGCCCGCGGAGACCTTCTCGTCCTCCTGGACATAGACGCGCAGCGCCGGGCCTGAGACCTGCGCGGCCACGCGCACGACATTGGCGCCGGTATAGGCGTTGTCGGTCGAAGGATAGATCGCCGCATAGCGCCAATAAAGAAGCACCCCGCCCACAGTCGCAATCAGGAGCACGGCAAGCGCGGTCCAACGGATCATCGCGGCCCTGCTTCTCGTGCGCGTCCCTGTGTCGATCGGAGCTTCTTGATTCACGTCGCTACCTCGGTCTGTTGCGGGGGTTTGGGCCGGCCTCGTCCGGACCTCAAGGTCCGCAAATCAAGGTGAAGCGCGGCAGAATGATGACGAGGCTTAGACTGGATAGGCCCAAGGGGCAAGATTTCACCGCTGCAAAAAAGCATAACGCCAAATGGTCGCAAGCGGTCTTCGGCCCGGAAAGCGGCCATTTTCTCACCGCGACCGTCTTTTCCCACGGTCCCTTCCGTGTGCAAAGGGTGTCGCCCGGCTTTGTGTTGGCGCGGGTTGGCATTAACATGGGGGAAGTTTGAAGGCGCCTTTGCGCGATACCGGACGAGTTCGGCGCCTTCGTTCGCGTCCTTAAGTCACCTGGTGCTCTGGCGTTGAGACGAGGTCTCACCTCCAGCCCCGCCGTTCGGTTCGCGCGGCCGGAGGGCCAAAAACGTGGGCTCCCGGCTGGGAGCTTGAACCGGGAGGGGAGGCGCAGATGTCCACATCGAAATATCTCGCGCGGCTAATGGGGCCGGTGCTCGCCCTTGCCGCCATTGGCATGGCGATCGGCTTGATGCAGGAGGGCGAGAGTTATTCGAGCCTAATGAAGGAATTCATCGGCTCGCGCGCGCTCATTTTCATCACTGGTGTGCTCGCGCTTCTGGCGGGCATCGCCATCGTCAACGCGCATAACCTCTGGGTGCAGGATTGGCGGGTGATC
>DATLXW010000030.1:0-3268 GCA_035575415.1 Methyloceanibacter sp.
ATTCTTATCGGTGACCGGCCGCATTTGCGGCAAGGGTATTCCGGCCGATCATTGGGAGTCGGTGGCGGAGAAGGGCTTCCAGCTCGTCTACGGCGCCACGATGAATTTGTTCCTCAACCGGCGCGGCGAATATCTCGGCTATGGGCCGGAAGCGGCCGAGCTCGTGGGCATTCCCGAGCCGGAGACCTTCATGCAGCTTCCGTGGGACAAGCGCGTGGCGCGTCTGTGGTGCACGCTATTCCGCAACCGCGAAGAGCGCGTCGATCCCGGCGCCTATCTCACCGCGGATGCGCGCGGCAATCTTCGCCGCTTGCACGAGCAATTCCAGAAGGAGCATGGGCTTCAGCTGCGCCACGGCACCGAGCCGGAGATGATGTGGCTGAAGAAGGGCGCGGACGGTCAACCGGCCGGCGGCTACTCCAATCCTTATTGCTATCATATCGATCAGTTCGAGAGCTTGAGGCCCGTTTACATGCGGGTGATCGAGTATTGCCGCAAGATGGGCCTCGACATGATCCAGGGCGACCATGAGGATTCGCCCGGCCAGCTCGAGCTCAACTTCACCTTCGACGATTGCATGCGGACGGCCGATCGGCTGGCCACTTACCGGCAAATTTGCGCGCAGGTGGCGCGCGAGTTCGACATCATCGCCTGCTTCATGTGCAAGCCGTTCATGGGTGTGTCCGCCAACGGCTGCCACCACAACATCTCGCTGTGGCGCGGCGGCAAGGACAAGCTCAAGACGCTCGGCAACGACGAGAATAATCTGCCGGGCATGGAATACAATTACATGTACGCCAAGGGCGGCGAGAATACCTTCCTGCCCGACACCGACGATGTCCAGTTGCCAGGCAAGATCGGGCTGATGGCGATCGGCGGCATCGTCAAGCATCTCGGCGCGCTCACCGCGATCGGCTGTTCGACGGTGAACTCGTATCGCCGGCTATGGGACACCGGCTTCTGGGCGCCGGTGTTCTCGGATTGGGGCTTCCAGAACCGCACCACGGGTCTTCGCGTGTCGGCCCCCGGCCGCTTCGAGTATCGCGCGGTGGACGCCATGGTGAATCCGCATCTGATGGCCGCAGCTCTGCTCATGGCCATGGATGACGGGCTCAAGAACCAGCTCGATCCGGGCCCGCCCGAGGAGCGCAACATCTATCAGGCCATGGAGGCGGGCAAGCAGGTGAAGAAGCTGCCGATGACGCTCGGCGACGCGCTCGAAGCGCTGAAGAAGGACGACGTCATCCGCGCCGCGCTGCCCGGCGAGATGTACCGCCTCTACGACGAGTACAAGCGAGACGAATGGGAGCGCTTCCTGCACACCACTACCGAGTGGGACCTGAAGACGTATCTCGACTGTCTGCCTTAAGTCCGCAAAGAGAAGCCAGGAGGACAAGACGAATGTGCGGAATTGCCGGGGTCATTCACCGCGACGGCGCTGCCAATGTCGGCAAGGAGATGACCGCCATGCTCCTAAGTCTGAAACATCGCGGGCCCGATTCGACCGGGTTTGCGGTCTATGGCGTTTCGTCTCCGGATTATTACGTGATGCGGTTGAAGCTTGCCGAGCAAGAAGACTTGGGCAAGGACTACCACATCCGCGACAAGATCAAGGCGCGCAAGGCCGAGGTCGACAAGAAGCTCGCCGAACTCGGCGCAGTGGTGGTGCAGGACGTCCAGGTTACGCCTTACGCCTTCCGTTATCAGCTGCGCTACGCCGGCGATACGCGCAAGCTCGCCACCGAAATCGAGCAGATCGAGGGCGCGGAAGTCTTGTCCTTCGGCAGCGCGCTCGAACTGATCAAGGATCTCGGCGACGCGGCGCGGGTGTCGGAGCAATATCGGCTCGCCGCCTTCAAGGGAACTCACGGCATCGACCATACCCGCATGGCGACGGAGTCGGATGTCGATATCCGTTCGGCGCATCCTTATTGGGCCTACCCCTATAACGACATCGCCGTCGTGCATAACGGGCAGATCACCAATTATTGGAGCTTGCGGCGCGAGATGGAGCGGCTCGGCCACCGCTTCATGTCGAACTGCGACTCCGAGCTGCTCGCGGTCTATACCGCCAACAATCTCGAACAGGGCGCCACGCTGGAAGACTCGCTTAAGGCATCGATCAAGGAGATCGACGGCGTGTTCACCTATATCGTCGCCACCGACAAGGAACTCGGCATGGCCAAGGACACCATGGCCGCCAAGCCGATGGTGCTGTACGAAAGCGACAATCTCGTTGCGCTGGCCTCCGAAGAAGTCGCCATCCGCGCCATCGTGCCGCGCGAGATCGATACGTCAGATCCTTACGACGAAGAGGTCCGCGTATGGCAGAGATAGCGCGCGGAGAGCTGAACGAGCAGGAGCGCCGGTCGCATGAGATGGGCATGCATACCGAGCAGCTCAAAGGCCGCTCGCAGCAAGTCTTCTTCGACATCGACCTGAAAGAACCGGCGCACGGGTTTTCGCTGCCGAATGCCTTCGACGTCGATTTCAACAGGCGCGCCGAGATCGACGCGTCCAACATGCCGTCGAAGGAGGTCAATTTGCGCATTCGCGAATTGATGGAGGACGGCTATGGCAGCATCGTCATCCGCAATCCCGGCGCCAAGCATTCGATCGGGGTCGGCATCCTGAACCGGCTCAATCTCATTATCGACGGTTCGCTCGGCTATTTCGGCTGCGGACTGATCGACGGTCCGAACGTACGCATCGCCGGGCGCGTAGGCTGGTCCTGCGCCGAGAACATGATGAGCGGCACGATCCTGATCGAGAAGAATGCCGGCTCGCAATTCGGCGCCGCCATCCGCGGCGGCGACCTCGTCTGCAAGGGCAATGTCGGCTCGCGCACCGGCATCGATATGAAAGGCGGCACCATCATCGTCGGCGGCGACACCGGCGCTTTCTCCGGCTTCATGATGCAGCGCGGGCGGATGGTGATTTGCGGCAACGCCGGCAAGAATCTCGGCGACTCGATGTACGACGGCACGATCTATATCGCCGGCGAGCCGCAGAGCCTCGGCGTCGACGCCGTTTGGGGCGAGATGACCGACCTCGACAAGGCTTGGCTCGAGCGGAAGCTTCGCATGTACGATCTCCTGCCGAAGGAGGGCGTCGGCAAATTCCGCAAGATCGTCGCCGGCAAGCAATTGTGGAACTACGACAATCTCGAACCTACCGAGAAAAAACTCGTGCTCTAACGGGAAGGGCTGGGCAGCGCAATGACCGCGAATAGAAAAAACAAGAACGGCAAGGGAAACGGAACGAGGCA
>DATLXW010000031.1:0-2928 GCA_035575415.1 Methyloceanibacter sp.
AGCCGATCTTGGCGGCCCAGTCCGGGTTGGCGCGCCACGTTGGGCTTTCGAGGATGAAGCCCGCGCCGCGCTCAACTGCGATCGGGAGATAGCGGTCGAAATAGTCGCGGAGCGCCGTTCTCCCGCGCTCGCTCTGCATAAGGGTGAAAGCCTCGCCGATGGGAAGCTCCCAGCCCTCGTGGAAGATGAGGCAGGTCTCGATGCCGCCGTCGGACAGAAAGAAGCCGCCGTCGAGTTGCGGCAAACGATGTCGATATTTGGCGTGAACGCCGCTCATTGGGTTCTCCTGAAGTTGTGAGGGGAGCGCTGGGATCGCGCCGTCGCGGCGGAAAATGCGAACGGCCGACGACGATTGCTAGTGAACTTGCAGTGCAGGCCGTCAGGGGCGGAAATGCAGCCTCACGAAAGGCCTTGGTGGATTAGGCCGAGACGAGCCGGGCGTTCCGTCCGGCACGCGCGCGTGTCAACTGCACTCACGGTGCAGTGCGAGGTGCGGAAAATCTGGATGCGACGCGTTACTCCGCGGCGAGGCGGACATATTGGCCCTTGCCCACGGGGCAGGCGGCCCACAACTCTTGCAGCGCCGCGATAAGCTTGGCGATGTGGCGTCGGTATGCACGGGCGACGGCGTGAAGCGCATGCGCTCGGTGCCGCGCGGAACGGTCGGATAGTTGATCGGCTGCACATAGATGCGGTAGTGCGAAAGTAGCGTGTCGGTCACCGCCTTGCAGTGCACGGGATCGCCCACCATTACCGGCACGATGTGGCTCGGGTTCTCCATCACCGGCAGCCGCGCCTCGCCCATCAGTTTCTTCACCTTGGCGACGCGCTCCCTCAACCGCGCGCGCTCGATCTCGCTCCGTTTCAGGTGGCGAATCGAAGCAAGGGCGCCGGCCACGATCGCAGGCGCGAGCGAGGTGGTGAAAATGAAGCCCGGTGCAAAGGAGCGAATGGCGTCGCAGCAGGCTTCGCTCGCGGCGATATAGCCGCCCATGACGCCGAAGCCCTTGGCAAGGGTGCCGTTGATGATGTCGACGCGATGCATCGCCCCGTCGCGTTCGGCGATGCCGCCGCCGCGCGGGCCATAGAGCCCGACCGCATGTACCTCGTCGAGATAAGTAAGCGCGCCGTATTTCTCGGCCAGATCGCAGATCGCTGCGATCGGGGCGATATGTCCGTCCATGGAATAGACGCTCTCGAAGGCGATGAGCTTGGGTGCGCCGGCCGGAGCCTTTTTCAGCAGATCTTCGAGGTGCTCCACGTCGTTGTGGCGGAAAATGTACTTCTCGCCGCCGCCGCGCCTGATGCCTTCGATCATCGAGGCGTGGTTCTTCTCGTCGGAGAAGAGGATAAGCCCGGGGAACAGCCGCTGCAGCGTGGAAAGGGTCGAATCGTTGGCGATATAGGCCGAAGTGAAGAGGAGCGCCGCCTCCTTGCCGTGCAGATCGGCGAGCTCGGCCTCGAGCTCGACGTGGTAATGCGTGGTCCCGGAAATATTGCGGGTGCCGCCGGAGCCGGCGCCGACCGCCTCGATCGCCTCGTGCATGGCCTCGCGTACGACCTTGTGCTGGCTCATGCCAAGATAGTCGTTGGAGCACCAGACCGTGACGCCGTGCACGCCGTCCTCGGCGAAATGGTCGGCGGCCGGATAGGCCCCGCAGCGGCGCTTCAAGTCGGCGAAAATCCGGTAGCGGCCTTCCGCATGCAGCGACTCAAGATGCCGGCGGAAGCGGGACTCGTAATCCATTCTTGCCTCTATTCATCTCAACCCTTTAGCCGGCCTCTGCCCAGGCCGGGCCGCCTTGGAATCGACGCGGTCCAAACGCAGATGGTGGCCACGCATCCGGTGCCCACGGCTACCTAACATCAATCGCGAGGTCCTCACAAGCGCCGCAAGCCTAGGCGAAAGCGGCACTTTTTGCCGCATGCGTTAATCTGGTCAATCTTAGCGGAGGCGGCGAAGCCTGTCTTGATCTGCCTCAAAATGAAGGGCCGGGCTGACTTTACGGAAAGACAAGGACTCCCTGCTAAAAGGCCCCCGAAGACCGCGACAGACGGTCGAAATTCAGGACTTCAGCGGGGCGTTTCAAATGACCTTGAGTGCTATTGTTGCGCGCGCGGAATTCCCTTCCGCAAAGCTTCCGCGGGGGACGCGCTTTCTCTTTGGCGGTCTGCTCGCGGCGATTTTCGTGCTCGCCTTCGCGGGGGGAAGCTTCACCCTCTGGGCCGCAGCCCGAGGCGCGGAAAGCGGCGAGGGCGGCCTCTATCGCCTGCCGCGCCCGGCCTTGTCCCTTGCCGCCGGTCCAACGATTCGAATGAGCTAGGTTGCGACACAGACTATCCCTCCCGGGAGAGAAGGCTGACGCGCCCCGAATTCGCGAATGCGCATTCGGCTGGCGCGGCGGGTGGAAGAGGCTCACCTCACCTGGCTCGTCGCGGTTTCGCGCTCGTCTCGCTATCCTCCCTTGAAGGAGCGATGAATTGGTCTCGCGGAATCGACCGGGCAAGGAGAATCACTAGCCTTTATTCTGTGCCAAAGCTGAGCACGGATTAGGCAATTCGTTTTCCCCAGGCCGTCCTGCGAAGCCTCTCACCGGCACCGGGGCGTGCGGCGTGCGAGATCGCAAGGCGCTCCGTCTGGATCGATCCAAGACATTGACGAAGCTTTATTTTTCGGCAAGATTGAGGGTGCTGGCGAAGTCCTCGAACCGAGGCATGTTTCGTGGCGGAAATGTCACAAGAAGGCCAAAAACGTCCACGCCCGCTTCGTTAGCAATTTACCTTCCGGCCGGAACGCGTATAAGCATTTTCAGAACTCTCATTCGGGGGGATTTCTGCCCACACTCTATGGCGGGTATTCGTCCGGACGGTGGCCGAGAGGCGAATTCCAGAGAGTTTGGATTAGGCAATTTTAAGGGAAGGTGGAGA
>DATLXW010000032.1:0-35314 GCA_035575415.1 Methyloceanibacter sp.
CGGCGCTCCTCGTAGGCGTCTATAACGGCGATCCCGCCCCGCATTGCCGAAACGAGGATCCGCAGCGTTGCAATCCGCACGGGGTCGACTTCGAATTGGACGATCCGCCTTTGCTCATGATCGAAGGTGGCTATACTTACAATCCCGATGGCTTGCGAGGCATCGTCAAGTTCGGCGGTTGGAATCATTTCGGCGAATTCGAGCACCAGCGTGTCGATATCGGCGGCAACTTGATCGCCATCACGGGGAAGCCCGGCCGCCCCCTCGACAACAATTGGGGGCTCTACGGCATCGTCGATCAACTCGTCTGGCGTGTGCCAGGCAGCGAAGATCCGCAAGGCGTCGGCATCTTTGCCCGCGTCATCGGCGCGCCGCAGGATCGCAATTTGATCGATTGGTATTTCGACGGTGGCGTCACCTTCACCGGCATGATTCCGAACCGGCCGAACGATGCCTTCGCCGTCGGCTTCGCCTATACCAATATTTCCGACACCGTTTCCGCCTTCGACGTCGATTTCGGCGCGCCGGTCGCGCGCAACTACGAGGCGCTGGTTGAAATCTGCTATACGTTCGAGATCAAGCCTGGCTGGTCGTTGCAGCCCGACTTCCAATATATCTGGCAGCCGGGTGGGAATGTCGCCGGTCAGAAGGATGCGACGGTGATTGGGGCACGTTCGAGTATAGCTTTCTGAAGAAGGACGAGTGCGCTCACCCCAACAAAGTCTCCACCTCAGCGCGATCACGCCGGAGAAAGCGACAAGGAACGCCCGCTCGGCGCTCCTTGTCGCCGCGCTTCTTTTTGGGGCCGGCTTGCCGCTTCTGGCCGGCGCGCTCTCGACCTATGGCGAAGATAAAAGCGCCGCGCTGGAGGAGCTGCTCAAACCCGCGACCGATTTCACCAAGCTTGAAGAGGGCGAGGCGAAGCCGGGCGGAGGCGCCACCTCGCGCGGTTCCACCAACACGCCGAACGCCTTTTCGCTCTCCTCCGGCAACATGGATTTCAAGCGCGAGCTCGATTTCAAGATCGGCAACGGCATCTTCCGCCGCAATTGGGTATCGGCGCCATCTTCAACCAACGCCTCGAACGGGCTCGGACCGCTGTTCAATTCGCGCGGCTGCCAGAATTGCCATTTGAAGGACGGGCGGGGGCATCCGCCTTTCTCCGCCGACATACCCGACGATTCGGGCTCGATGCTGGTGCGCCTCTCGGTGCCCCCGTCATCGCCGGAAGAGGAAGAGATGCTCAAGGCGCACAAGGCAAATTCCATTCCCGAGCCCGTTTACGGCGGCCAACTCCAGAATTTTGCCATCCAAGGTTTCAAGGCCGAGGGAAAATTGAAGGTCGAATACACAGAAGTGCCGGTCACGCTTGCCGGCGGCGAAGTGGTCAATCTGCGCAAACCGTCCTACGAGATCGTCGACCTCGGCTATGGCCCGATGCAGAAAAACGTCATGCTGTCGCCGCGCATTGCGCCGCCGATGATCGGCCTTGGTCTCCTCGAAGCTGTGCCCGAGGAACAGATCCTTGCCAATGCCGATCCGGACGACGCCGACAAAGACGGGATTTCCGGCAAGCCGAACCAAGTCTGGTCTATCGAGCGCGAGCAGCCGATGCTCGGCCGCTTCGGCTGGAAAGCGGGTGTGCCGACGATTGTGCAACAGGCGGCCGAAGCCGCCTCCGGCGACATCGGATTGTCGACCTCGATGCTGCCCGCGCCTTCCGGCGATTGCACCGGGAAGCAGCCCGAATGCTTGCAGGCGCCGAACGGTGCTTCCCCCGAGCATCAGAACGCTGAGCTGGGGGACGAACTCTTCAAGCTCGTCGTCTTCTATTCGCAGAATCTCGCGGTTCCATCACGGCGCAAGCCCGACGATCCGCAAGTGCTGAAAGGCAAGGAGATCTTCTATTCCATTGGCTGCACGGGATGTCATAAGCCGAAATTCGTGACGGGCGAGGTGCCGGGCCAGCCGCATTTGTCGCATCAACTGATCTGGCCCTATACGGATATGCTCTTGCACGACATGGGCGAAGGACTTGCCGATCATCGTCCGGAGGGCGCAGCGTCCGGGAGCGAGTGGCGCACGCCGCCGTTATGGGGGATCGGTCTCACCGAGACCGTGAGCGGGCACACGTTTTTCCTGCATGACGGCCGCGCGCGCAATCTGACCGAGGCCATCCTCTGGCATGACGGCGAGGCCAGGGCCGCGCGCGATAAATTCGCCGCGCTTCCGAAAGAGGACCGTGAGGCGCTTCTCGCCTTCGTCAACTCGCTGTGATGCATTCGCGCCGCGCAACTCTCGCACTTACTGCCGCATTCCTTAGTCTTGCCTGCGCCGGCCTGTCCCCAGTGCATGCGGAGGTCGACCAGACGGCCATTGCCGAAGCCTCTCTGACTCACGTTATTCGCCCGGGCTATGCCGCGCTGCGCGATGCCGCGGATTCCCTAAACGCGAAAGTCGCGGCGCTCTGCCAAGAACCCTCGCAAGCGGCGCTCGAGGAGGCAAAAGCGGCGTTCGCGGAGACCGTCGGCGCTTGGAGCAAAGTCGAGATTTTCCGCTTCGGTCCGATGGCCGAACAGCATCGTTACGAGCGCTTGTTCTATTGGCCGGACCCGAAGGGGCTCGGCCTCAAGCAGGTGCAGGACGCCATCGCCAAGGGCGACCAAGCCGTAGCGCTGCCCGATGAACTTGCCGAAAAGAGCGTGGCGCTCCAGGGCCTCCCGGCGCTCGAATATCTCCTCTATGGCGACGGCGCCGAGACCCTCGCGGCTAAAGGCGATATGGGGAGTTCCGGCGCGTTCCGGTGCGGCTTCGCTCTCGCCGTCTCCACCAATATCGGCCGTATCGCGCGCAACGTGGTCGAGGGATGGCGCGAGGGCTCGGCCTACGAAAAGTCGTTTCTCGGCCCGGCGCCGGAGGATCCGCGCTACCGCACGTCAAAAGAAGTGACTCTCGAATTGTTCAAGGCGTTCACTTCGGGAATCGAACTCGTTCGCGATCAGAAGCTCGGCAAGCCGCTTGGCGCCGGCCCCGAGGAGGCAAAACCGAAACTCGCGGCCTTTTGGCGAAGCGGGCTTGCCTTCGCCAACGCTGCCGGCAATCTCGATGGCGTACGTGCGCTCTTCGCGCAAGGGGGATTCGCTGAAATCGTCGCCGGCGAATCGCCGGGAGTGCAGGATTCGATCCTGTTCGATCTTGGGCATGCGATCGAAGTCTTGCGCGGCATCGACGAGCCCGCCGAACAGGCGTTCAGAAATGCGTCTTCCCGTTCCGCTCTCGAAGCGCTCCGCGTTTCGCTGAAAAGCGCGCGCGACACCGCAAGCGACCTGATCGCGAAGGGAGCGGGTCTTAGCTTCGGTTTCAACGCCATGGATGGAGATTGAAGCCATGCAGATCGATCGGCGCACATTGCTGATTGGCCTCGCCGCGACCACGGCGCTCCGCGCTCTTCCAAGCCGCGCGGCGACATTGACCGCCGAACGCTTCGCCGCCGCACGCAAGGATGCGAGTGGAAATTTCTCGGCCGCCTTGTTCACACTCGACGGCGACGTCCAGACTGTGGCGCTTCCGGGCCGCGGCCACGACATCGCGCTCAAGCCGGACGGCAGCGAATGGGTCGCCTTCGCCCGCCGTCCCGGCCGCTTCGGCGTGGCGGTGCCGGTCGGATCGCGGCCGCCAATTTGGTTCTCGTCGCGTCCGGACCGCCATTTCTTCGGACACGGCGTTTTCTCCGCCGACGGCAAGCTGCTCTATGCGGCGGAAAACGACTATGAGCATAAGCGGGGCATGATCGGCATTCGCGACGCGACCGGCGGCTATGCGCAGATCGGAGAGTTTCCAGCGCACGGCATCGAGCCGCACGATATCGCGCTTCTTCCGGATGGGCGCACCCTCGTCATCGCCAATGGCGGCATCGAAACGCATCCTGATAGCGGACGCGAAGAACTCAATCTGTCCGAGATGCAACCGTCGCTCATTTATGTCGATACCGAGACCGGCGAGCTGCTAGAAGAGCACAAGCTCGCGCCCGAGCTGCACCAGCTCTCCATCCGCCACCTTGCCGTCGCGGCGGAAGGAACGATCGCCTTCGGCTGCCAATATCGCGGCCCTGAAGCAGACGCACCGGCGCTTGTCGGCTTTCATCGCCGCGGCGAAACCCCCGTCATCGTCGAAGCCCCCGCCGAGACGCAACTCGGCTTGCGCAACTATATCGGTTCGATCGCTGCCGACAGTGGCGGTGAAATTGTGGCCGCCTCGGCGCCGAAGGGAGGCCTCGTGACCTATTGGGACGCTTCCACGCGTCGCTATCTCGGCGCGTCGGAGCTTGCCGATGGCTGCGGGCTTGCCCCGACGCATCAATCCGCCCATTTCCTGCTCACGAGCGGCGAAGGTTGGCTGGCCACCGCCGATTCGAGCGGCGCCATGACGCGGCAATCCTCCGGCTTTCAATGGGACAATCACGCCATTCTCGTGCGCTAGGTCGGCGTTAGCCGCCGGTATTCCTAATCTCACCGCATTTGTCCGGCTAAATTCGAGCCGGCCGCCCGAGATGTCCATGCACAGCCCGCAGTCACGCCAGCCGCAGCCATCGAAATTGAATCCTCCGCAAGCGCGTCCTAGGACGGACGGAAAACCGAGCTTGCGGGCCCTTCTCGCTCGGGGTTTTGCGGCTTTGATGCGCACCCGCCGCACGCGGCTTGCGGTCATCGCTGCCGGAAGCGTTTTCGGTGTGGCGCTCATCGCGCTCGTTGCCGTCAATCTTCTTTTCTCGGCCGATTGGGTGCGCGATCGTGTCGCCGCGCGCATCAAGGAGCAGACCGGGCGCGAGCTGACAGTCAAGGGCACGACGGCGCTCCTCTTCGCCCCTGGACCGAGGGTCATTATTAGCGACGCCGTCATCGCCGACCCCGAAGCGCGTGCAGGCACATCCGATCTTTCGCTCGGGCGTCTCGTGATCGATCTCAGCTTCAGCGAGCTCCTGAGCCGCAACATCGACGCCGGGAGCGTGGTGCTGGAGCGACCGGTGCTCACGCTCCGGCTCGGCGAGGCGCCGGCCGAGACGGCGGAGAAGCCAAAAAGCGACAAACCCAAAGAGAAGAGTTCCGGCAACAAGACGCGCCGCGCGGTCAAGCTCGACCATATCCGCATCGAGGACGGCACGGTGAACATCGTTTACGACGACAATCGCACTGAGCGCCGCATCGAGCACATCTCCGCGGTGTTGCGGCTTCCCGATCTTGCCGATCCCTTCACTGGACGCGGGACGTTCGCGTGGAAGGGCGAGATCGTGAAATTCAGCTTCGCGCTCAACTCGCTCGGCGAGTTGCGGCAGAAAAAGCCGGCCCGGCTCCTGTTCGGCGTCGACACCCCGGCGATCGCCGCACGCTTTACCGGACGCCTTTCCACCGCTTCCGGCTTCTCTGGCGAAGGCGAATTGTCCGCGAAAGCGCATTCCATTCCTTCCCTCCTTGCTTGGATGCGCGAGCGGCCCGCCGCGTCGAGCGCAATCGGCGACGGGGAGCTTGCAAGCCGCCTCTCCTGGAACGAAGGCGAGATCGCCTTCAAGCGCGCGCGCTTTGCGCTGGAACATGCCAAGGGCGAGGGGCAGGCCGTGGTGGCGCTGACCGGGCCGCGGCCGCATCTCAGGGCCGCGCTGGCGCTCGAGTATCTCGATCTCAATCCCTTCTTTGCCGCCGATGCCCCGTCGAACTCCGCCGCAGGCCATGAGCCGGAAGCCGGCGAGAGCCTCGCACCGCGCAAGACGGTGACGGGCGAACCCCCTGCGGACTGGTTCTCAAAGCCGGACGATAGTGAAGATACGGCGGCAAATGCGCCTGAGCCCGCCACCCAGTCTTCTCCTTCGACCGCCGCCGGCCCGGGAGCGTCCGCCGCGTCGGGAAGTGCCGAGCCGGCGTCGTTCGATGCCGACGTCAATCTCAATGTGAGCAAGACGCGCTATGCCCATCTTGAGTTCGGGCCTGCCTCGATCGGCCTTTCCTTCCGCGACGGCATTCTCAACGCGACGCTCGGCGGCCTAGAGCTTTACCAGGGACATGCCGTCGGCAAGCTGGTTCTCAACGCGGCGAAATCCGTCCCCGAGTTCACCGGCGACTTCCGCCTCGACGGCGTTCAGGCGAAACCGCTTCTCTCGGACGCGGCGCAATTCAGCCTGCTCGAGGGCGAAACCAAGCTCGAACTGCAAGTGAGCGGAGCGGGCAGTAGCGCAAGCGCGATCAAGGCTTCGCTGCAAGGCCAGGGAAGCCTCGCCGTCAGCGGCGGCGCCATCGAAGGCATCAACCTCACCGAGATGATTAGTCAACTTGGTCAGGGGCAAATTCCCGGCTTGCGGCAAGGGCCCGGCGAGAAGACTGCGTTTAGCGATCTCGGCGGAACTTTCACCATCAAGAATGGCGTCGCCCAGACCTCCAATCTGCAAATGCTAAGCCCGCTGCTCAAAGTGAGTGCCGCCGGCAACGTCGATCTCGCGCGAAGCACCATCGACATACTGGCCGAGTCCGAGATCGTGGCCGGACCCGAGGGCGAGGGGGGCGCCAACGATCTCGCCGGCTTGACGCTGCCGGTGCGCATCGAGGGACCTCTCGACAATCCCACCATGCGGCCGGAGCTCAAGGCCATGTTCGCGAGCCCCGAGAAGGCCGGTAAGACCGTCAATCGCATTGGCAAAGCGCTTGAGAAAAAATTCAAAGGCAAGCCGGTCGGCGAGGCCATCGGCCGCATCCTCGGCAATGTGCAGATCGGCCCCGCCGACGATGCCGAGGCCGACTCGCCGCCGACAAATCGCCAACGCTCCGGCAAGAAACAGCAGCCGCCGGCTCCGCAAGCGGCACCCCAGGAAGACGAGAGCGTCGAGCCCGAGGATCCTGACATTGAGCGCATCTTGCGCTAACGGGCTGCCTCCGGTTTCGGCTGCGCCTTGTCGAGTGCGGCCAAGCCCTCGGCGAACCCCTTGAGTTCCGCGAGCGCGCGCAGAGGCCGGCCATCCAAGGCGTAAACCGTGAGCGTCCCCTTCTCGGCATTCAGCAGGTCCTGTTTGAGATCGTCCTCGACCACGAGCAGCGCACTGCATCCTTTCGGCACGCAAGTGTGGAAAGGCATGCGGTAGAGTTTCGCTTCGCCCGGGGCGAACTCCAGGCCTCGTTGGAGAGCGATCCCGGTCGGTCCGTCGATCTTGAGGATGAGCTTGCCTTTAGGCCCATAGGTCACGACCACGCGAAACACGAGTTGGTTCGAAGATTTTTCCACCAACGCCTGGACCAGCGAGCAGCGGGGCCTGAGCTCCTTTTCCTTGGGCTCGCCGCAGAGTAGCGCCCATTGGCCATAGGTACCCGAGATATTGAGCTTCGGCTTGTCCTTGCCGCCGGCTCTTTTGCCGGCTTTGGCATCGGCGCTCTTCTCAACGTCTCTCCCCGGCGCGACCGCGCTGCCGGTCTGCGCCGAGGCGTTTCCACCCAAGAGCAAGGCCGCCAAGACGGCGATAAGCCCGAAAGCCCAACGCATTGGGGCAACGCCCTCCTTCGAGCGTCCAGGCGCTCCCATCGACCTGACGCCGTCTCTGCCTTATAAGCGCGGCGATGAACAAGACCAAAAGCAAAACATCGCCGCCAAAGATCGGCTTTGTCAGCCTTGGCTGTCCCAAGGCGCTCGTCGATTCCGAACGCATTATCACCAGGCTCAGAGCCGAGGGCTATGAACTCTCCGCCACCTACCAAGGCGCCGATGCCGTCGTGGTCAACACTTGCGGCTTCCTCAACAGCGCCAAGGAGGAATCACTTGCCGCGATCGGCGAGGCCTTGGCCGCCAACGGCAAAGTGATCGTCACCGGCTGCCTCGGTGTGGAGGCCGACCGTATCAAAGCGGCGCATCCGCACGTGCTCGCCATCACCGGCCCGCAGCAATACGAGGCGGTGGTTGCGGAGGTGCACAAGGCGGTGCCGCGTCCGCACGATCCCTTCCTCGATCTCATACCGCCGCAGGGCGTCAAGCTCACGCCGCGCCACTATGCCTATTTGAAGATTTCCGAGGGCTGCAACAACCGCTGCAGTTTTTGCATCATCCCATCTTTGCGCGGCAAGCTCGTAAGCCGGCCGCTCGCCGATGTCATGCGCGAGGCCGAACGTTTGGTTGCCGCAGGGGTCGAGGAGCTTCTTGTCATCTCGCAGGACACCAGCGCCTACGGTCTCGACCTCGGTTACGCCGTGAGCTCATGGCGGGGTGAGTTGCGCGAAAGCCGCTTCATCGATCTTGCCGGTGCGCTTGGCTCGCTCGGCGTCTGGGTACGGCTGCACTACGTCTATCCCTATCCGCATGTGGACGCGGTGCTGCCTCTGATGGCTGAAGGCAAAGTGCTGCCTTATCTCGACATTCCCTTTCAGCATGCAAGCCCGCAAGTGCTGAAGGCGATGCGTCGCCCCGCGCATGGGGAGAAGACGCTGCAACGCATTGCGCGCTGGCGCGAGGTCTGTCCCGATCTTGCCATTCGTTCGACCTTTATCGTCGGCTTCCCCGGAGAAACCGAAAGCGATTTTGCGCTTCTCCTCGATTGGCTCTCCGAAGCGCGTCTCGCGCGTGTCGGCTGCTTCAAGTATGAAAATGTCGATGGTGCCGCGGCCAATGCGTTGCCGGGCCATGTCCCCGACGAGGTGAAGCAGGAGCGCTACAACCGGCTGATGCAGCACCAACAGGCGATCAGCGCGCAGCTTTTGGCAAGCCGCGTTGGGGAAACCATCGAGGTTATCGTCGACGAAGTGCGTGCGGATGGCGCCGTTGCCCGCTCGCATTGGGATGCGCCGGAGATCGATGGCAATGTTTTTCTTGCCGGCGAAACAAAGCTCACTCCCGGCCAGCGGCTAAATGTCGTCGTCGACGCGGCGGGCGCTTACGACCTTTGGGCGAGCGTATGCGCGCCGAAGGATGCGCCTATGAACAGTTCGTGCCATCGGTCTTATTCACCGTGAGACTGCGGCGCGGGCGGGCGTAGAACGTTCGCTTCATATCGAAGGGTCCAGGGCTGAACACCGATGTGAGATTGAGCATCGGCGTGAAGGAATAGGTAATCTCCGCCACAATCACACTCGTGCCTGCCGCAGTCAAACCGGAGGGCACCGTATAGGTGGAATTCACCGCTCGCGGGCTGCCTTTGCTTGCGCAACTCCACGCAACTTTTCCATCATTGTTGGCATCCGCAACTACGCTCGACAGAACGATACGCAAGGGCGCGGTCGGATAAGGATCGATGATGCCGGTTGAGGCGGAAAAAATGTCTTGAATGTCTGGACCGGTGATCGTCTTCACTTGGGCGGCAAGATCGGCCGCCGTCGAGGCGACTGTCGACGTCCGCCGATAGATGGTCAGCGCATTGCTGAGTTCCGCCACGCCGACCCCAAGCAGAATGAGGATGGGCACGATAAGAGCGAACTCGACCGCCGATACGCCGCGGCGGTCGCGCCAGCACGGGAATAAAGAGCGCGCCTTCACTCCTTTGCCCAATCGTGCTCCACGCATGGCTTGCCGCCCCGTTCGCCCAGAACCTAGTTGCTGCTCGTGTTTTCGTACGGCTCGTTGCGGAATGCGACCGTTGCCATAAGCAGCCGCTGATTGCCGGACATGTTGCTCATGTTAAGGAGGCTCGGGAACTCTGCCGTCACGTCCCAGGCATAAAACACCCTGACCACGACGACATCCCCGGCATTGCCTGGGTCATAACTAAAACTGGATTTCATATTGCCGCTGTCATCGAGCGGGTTGGTGAGCTGAGTGCTGCCAAAATTATTGAATCGGCGAACGTCGACTTGGAGCTTGGCGCAGGTGAGAAATGCCGGAAGCTGCTCGCAGACCTTTTCCTTGAAGGTGTTGGCGTTGAGCCCTTGCATTTGAGCCTGTCCGGTGCGGATCAAGCGCGCGCCTTGGGCGGCCGCGCCTTCTATGGCGAGATTGCCGAGATAGATGAGTGCGACTTGGAAGATGCCGAAGAGGAGCAAAAGCAGCGGCACGGCAACTAGGGCGAACTCGAGCGCGGATGCACCCGAACGGTCGCCCCCAAAGCGGACCGGCGACCGAAGGCCACAAACCTGGCCACTGCTTGGCCGAGTTATGCTCCTTGACATGCACAAGACATACAAAAGATTCGCTTAATAAATCTACAATAAGAGAGTCTAAATAGAAATAAGGTAAATGTTGAATTAGCCATATTCGAATAATATTTGCAACATATTTGAGTAAATCGGAATACGAAAAGTAAGGGATTTCGAACGCAGTTCGTTTACTACCGCTCATTACCTTGGGCAAAAATAGAGCAACCGGCGGTAATGGGGTGGAGATAGTCACATGCCCTTGGTACGCAATCTTCGGAAGTTTGCCCGTGAAGGGGGTGGCAATGTCGCCCTTCTCTTCGGCTTTGCCCTCATTCCCCTCGTGTTGGGGGTTGGCGCGGCGATCGACTACGGTCGCGCATTGATCGTTCGTGAGCGTCTCCAAGACGCGATCGATTCCGCAGGTCTGGCCGCCGGATCCTGGGTGGGGCTGAGCCCCGCCGAGATGCAGACCAAGGCGCAGCAATATTTCAACGCGAACTACCCGCCAGAGTCGATCGGCACGGTGGGTCCGCTCGACGTGTCCTCGAACGGAAACGAGATCCACATTGAGGCCACCGCGCAGGTGCCGACCACCATCATGCGGATCGCCAATTTCGACAATCTGTCGGTAAAAGCGGAGACCACCATAGCCGTGGGTCACGGAACCGTCGAAGTCGCCCTCGTGTTGGACAACTCGGGATCGATGGCCGGCAGCAAGATCGAGTCCCTGCGGCAGGCGGCGACAAATCTGGTCAACACGCTTTTCGCCTCGGCCCAATACAGCAAAGAACCGGAACCGCTCAAAATTGCCGTCGTTCCATTTGCCGCCAGCGTCAATGTCGGATCGCAGTACGAAGATGCCGGCTGGATGGATACGAATGGCGAAGGCACCTATAACGCATACGAAATCAAGTGCTTCGCCAATGGCGGCACGTTGAACGGCAGCGGCAATTGCAGCGTGAGCGTGGGGACGGGAACTCACAATTTCCAACTGTTCGATTCTTTGAAGACGAGCAATGGCGATCCCATCGCTTGGAAGGGTTGCGTCGAGGCGCGGCCCTATCCTTATGACGTCAACGACGCGCCGGCAAACAATGCCCAGACTAAATTCGTGCCGTTATTTGCGCCCGACGAGCCGGACAATTGGACGTGCTCGACGAGCGGGAGCAGTGCTTGCCCCTTTGCCGGAAGCTCGACCTCGACCCGCGTCTATAATGGCGCGCCGGACGGTTCATACCAATACAACAACTATTTGCCTGACGCCGGCGATCCGGACTCCTGTCCGACCGAGTTTCCCTCGTTGTCGGGAGTGAACAGCGGTACTGACATCTTGACCACGTCAGCATCGGCCGCTCCTTCATCGGGCACGCCGCTTGTGTTTCAATCGACCGGCTCCCTCCCCGGTGGAATCAGCACCAACAGAGCCTATTACGTCATCAATCCGAGCGGTAAAACCTTCAAGATCTCCACCTCGAAGAACGGTTCCGCGCTCAATATCACTAGTAACGGCTCGGGGACGATCCGTTATGCTTTCGCCGCCAATTGGACTTGCCAAAGCGGCAGTGCCAATTGCGGCGGTACGGACTTCGGAAAGAGCGAACAGATCGGTTTCGGCGGCGGCGGAGTTCCCAACGCGAAATTCTGCAAATACGGCACGCCTAACAGCAAGGCCAAGATCGCCAATCAGAACGTGAGCAGCTATGAGGGCGGCCCCAACTTCCTTTGCACCACGACTCCGATCACGCCGCTTACCACCAATAAGTCGACGGTCTTGTCCGCGATCAATGCGATGCAGGCGAAGGGCATGACCGCGATCGGCGAGGGCGCTATGTGGGGCTGGCGCACCTTGTCGCCCGGCGAGCCCTTTGCCGAAGGCCGTGCCTACAATACAGACAACAATCAGAAAGTGCTCATTCTGATGACCGATGGGCAGAACACCTACCAGACGCGCAGCACCTTCTTGAAATCGTGGTATCAGATCTACGGCTATATCGCCCGCGGTCAGCTCGGCACCACGTCGACGAATTCATCGACCATCACTGCGGCGATGAACGCGCGCACGCTGGAGGCCTGCAACAATATCAAGGCGGCAGGCATCGTCGTCTACACGGTCGCGTTTCAGATTCCCGGTGACGAAGCCAACGCGCTTACCTTGCTTCAGGCCTGCGCCAGCGACGAAGATAAATATTTCGCGCCGAATACCGAGTCGGAATTGCTGGTCGCGTTCAACGCCATCGGCCAGGACATTTCCATGCTGCGCGTGGCCAAGTAGCCGGACGAAGAACGCCCTGGTGTCTCGACCAGCGCTATTGTTTCTCGCCTTCGGCCGCCGTTTGGCTGATCGATTGCTTGGTGGTGATTTGACCTGAGATTGTGCCGAACACGTCCGGCGCATCACCGATCACGAGTTGCGGCGCGCAGTAGGGCGCGCAGTGCAGCGTCTGGCGCGCCGAACCTCGGTAGAGGGTGACAAAGCCCTTGCGCGGCTCTTGTACGATTAGGCGCCGGTGCGCGATCACTTTGCCTTCCGCGTCCATTACCATGAGATTGGTTTCGCCGAAGGACTTTCCGGTGACGATGAGCACTTTGCCGCTTTGCACCGCAACGTCGGCAATCGAGGGATTGCCGACGACGATCTCTGCGGCAGGACGCTCGAGCCTAACGAGTGAGGCCTGATCGATCAGCACCACAATGTCCGGTCCCATACCGTTTTGCGCGTTAGCGGCCTGCGCCGAGCCGAGCGCGAGCATGACGGCGAGTGCGATGCCGAGCTGAACGGTTGCGGTCCTGCTGAAGCGGAAGGCCATAGTCCCCTCTCAGGCGGCGATTGCTTGCTGATTGTCCACATGAGACGCCGAAAGAGTGAAGGAATGGCAAACGCCTGGGCCGGCGCGGAACATACGCCTAAGCGCATGTTCCCTCGGCGGAAATTAACCGGCCTTTCAGGTCTTGGCGGCGACATTCGCGGGCAGGAGTTTGTCGAGGGGCGAATGATCAAGGACTTTCTCATCGTCACGCTCTTTCCGGGCGCCATGGCGCTGGCGGCCGCAACCGACCTCCTGACCATGACGGTGCCGAATCGGCTGTCGCTTGCGCTGGCCGCCGGCTTCTTCGTGTTGGCGCCCCTTGTCGGCCTTGGTTGGTCCGATATCGGTCTTCACGTCGCGGCCGGCGCGGCGGCGCTGACCCTCGCTTTTGTGCTCTTTTCTTTCGGTTGGATCGGGGGCGGCGACGCCAAGCTGTTCGCGGGCACTTGCCTTTGGCTTGGTCCCGAAATGGCCCTCAGCTATGCGCTTTATGCCGCGCTGTTGGGGGGCGCTTTCGCGCTCTTGCTGCTGGTGTGGCGCGTCCTGCCGCTCCCGGCGCTGCTCGCTTCTCAAGGCTGGATCGTCAGGCTGCATAATCGAAAAGAGGGCGTTCCTTACGCCATCGCCCTAGCCGCCGCCGGACTGCTGGCCTATCCCGGTACCCCCTTTATGGCGGCACTCGGCCACTGACGGCGCTCGCTCCTTAACTTCCCTTAAAGCTTTATCCGCGTTGCCAACCCGGCGGCTCAAACCGCCGCCCCAAAAGCCGTTCCGGCCTGTCTCCGCAGCCAATTTGGCACGGCCATTAACTTGGCGTTGAGATTTCGCCGTCACAGTGAACCCGTTCGCTGCAGGACGCGGGGCGTTCGAAGAAGAGGTCTGTCATGAAAAGAGCAAGAGTGATCGTGCTCGCCATCGCCCTTATCGCGGCGCTCAGCGCGGCTTGGATTGCAAGGAAGATTGTCGGCGGACCGGCGCGGGTTGAAACCGTGGAGAAGACCGTCGGCGCGACCGAGGTTCTTGTCGCCGCCGATAATATCGATCTCGGCGATTCGGTGCAGGCCGAAGACCTCAAGTGGCAGCAATGGCCGCTCGAAGGGGTAACGCCGGGCCTGATCACGCGCAGCGGCATGCCCGACGCTCCGAGTCAACTCTCCGGCGCCGTGGCGCGCGCCCCCTTTATTGCCGGCGAGCCGATCAAGGAGCAGAAGCTGATCAAGATTTCGGAGGGTGGTGTGATGGCGGCCATCCTTCCATCCGGCATGCGCGCCGTTTCCACGCCGATCAGCGAAGAAACCGCGGCCGGCGGCTTTATCCTCCCCAACGACCGGGTCGACGTCATCCTCTCGCACAAGATGAAGGTCGGCTCGAAAGAGACGCCGGTCAGCGAAGCGATTCTCCGCAATGTGCGCGTGCTCGCCATCGGGCAGGAAATCGAGAGCAAGGGCGACGAGAAAGTCGCCAAGGGCAAAACGGCGACCCTCGAACTTACCCCCCGGCAGGCGGAGACACTGACGCTCGCGCAGTCAATGGGCGAAATCTCGCTCTCCTTGCGCAGCCTTGCCGATGCTCCTCTTCAGTCGGAGACCACGGCAAAGATTGGCGATGCTTACGGCAACTCGGTCAGGATTCTCAAATATGGGGTGCCGTCGCGCACCTTCGGAGTGAACTGAACGTGCATGGCTCGAGCGGCATAACGACAAAAGGCGACCGAATGCGCCGTTTCCATCCTCTGACGTTGGCTCTGTTCGCGGCGCTTACGGCGGTGTTGCTGGGAGGCTCCCCGGCCCTCGCCGGCGCGTTGCAACATCGCTCTTATCTGCGGGTCGGCGAGACGGGAGGCGGCGCGGCGCGCCAAATCACGCTTGGCCTCAACAAGTCGATGATTCTCGAGCTGCCGCGCGAAGTCCGCGAAGTGATGGTGTCAAATCCGGAAAAGATCGACGCCGTGCTGCAAACCGCCACGCGCGCCTATCTCATCGGCAAGGCGGCGGGCGAAGCCAACATTATCTTCATCGACAGAGAGGGGAGGCAGGTCGTATCGCTCGAAGTGACCGTCGAACGCGATCTCGCCGGGCTCGAGACCCTGCTCAACACTCTGATCCGTGGCGCCAATATCAAGGTCCAGACCGTGAGCGGGAGCGTTATTCTCACCGGCACGGTGCAAAACCCGATTGACGCGACCCGCGCCGGTGAAATCGCCACACAAATAATCGGCACCGATCCAAATGCGCCACCCACGACCACGACGTCGTCCGGGACTACGGCTACAGCCATCGGTTTCGGCTCTTCGACCCAGACCACAAGCGCGCCGACAGCCGCCGGCAAACTCATCAACATGCTTACGGTGGAAGGACGCGAACAGGTTCTGCTCAAGGTTTCCGTGGTGGAAATGGAGCGCAACATTCTCAAGCAGTTTGGCGTCGATCTCAACGCGCTGATCAATTCGGGCAACTTCGCCTTTGCGGCGTTGAGCAGTCTTCCTTACCCCATCAACACCGCGGGGCGAGGTTTTCTATCTCCGTTCTTGCCCAACGACGTCGTCAACGCGCTGGAGGCCAGCGGCGTGGATCCGCCGGTCGGAGCGCGCAACATGTCCGGCGGCGGCGTGCAATGGATGTCGGACAACAGCCGCGTGCAGAGCGTGCTTCGCGCGCTCGAACAAGACGGTCTGCTCCACACGCTGGCCGAACCCAATCTCACCGCCATCTCCGGCGAGACCGCAAATTTCCTCGCCGGCGGCGAGTTCCCGATTCCGGTCGCCCAGCAGCTCGGCACGATCTCGGTCGAATTCAAGAAGTTCGGCATCGGTCTTGCGTTTACCCCCGTCGTCATGTCGGAAGGGCGCATCAGTTTGAAAGTATCGACCGAAGTCAGCGAACTTTCGAACCAGGGTGCGGTGATTCTGTCGAACATCACCATCCCGGCGCTGAAAGTGCGCCGGGCGGAAACCGTGGTCGAACTGCCGAGCGGCGGCTCGCTGGTGATGGCCGGGCTGCTGTCGGACCAGTCCAAGCAGGCGCTCAGCGGCTATCCCGGACTGAAAAATTTGCCGGTCCTCGGCACGCTGTTCCGCAGCCGCGACTTTCTCAAGAACGAAACCGAGCTCGTCGTGCTCGTAACGCCCTATGTGGTGAAACCTGTGGCGCGCTCGGATCTTGCCCAGCCCGACGACGGCTTCGGCTGGGCTTCCGATTGGGGCTCCGACCTGATGGGACAAATGAACCGGGTCTATGGCCGTCATCCGGAGCGCGCCCCGGTCGGCCGCTTCGATGGCGACGTCGGATTTATCGTCGAGTAGGGGATGGAGGGAACTGAGATTATGACAGCGGTACATCCAGGGACGCAAGGAGCCCGGCCTCTCCTCGCTCTTGCCGGACTCCTCCTCATGAGCACCGCGCTTGGCGGCTGCTGGCAGAGCCCGCGCTTTCAGGCTCCCTTCACCATCGCCAATCCGAACGAACGTCACCCGATCGCCGTGCGGCAAGGCGAAGTGTCGCTCGACCTCGCCATCCATCCCGGCGCCTCCGGTCTGAACGAGTCTCAAAAAGGTCAGGTTTACGGCTTCCTCCGCGACTACAAGGCCCAGAGCACCGATCGCATCCTGATCCGGGCTCCCTCGGGCGGTCCGAACGAGACTGCGGCCATGCGTGCCTATGACGACGTGCGCCGTGCCATGCGCAGCGCCGGTGTGAGACCCGATCTGGTCACGCTCGAACCTTATTTCGCCAATGGCGATCCCTCGGCCCCGCTCCGCCTATCCTATCTCCAATTCGTGGCCATCCCCCCGGATTGCCCTGATTGGTCCGAGGATATAGGCCGCGATCCCCAGAACATGCCATGGGTCGACAAGGGCTGCGCCACCCAGCGCAATCTCGCCGCCATGGTTGCCAATCCCGAAGACCTCATTCGTCCGCGCGGCGAGACGCCACGGCCCGGCGAGCGTCGCGACGTCGTCTGGGGCAATTACGTGAACGGAAAAGCGACAGGGTCTGAATGGGCGCCCGATAAGCAACCTCTCTCGGAGCACGCGACAACGAGCGAAGTCAGCCAAATTGGAGGCGGCGGCTGATGATCAGCGACGCGGCATATTCGCTGAACTCGCTGGCAGAAAGCGAGCCTTTCGAGCCTCCGCACGAGCCTGCGGCCGATCCGGCGCGCGCGCGGCCCGTTCCGCGCATCAACATTCAGGCCTTTTGCGAGGATCAGGAGACCGCCGCGGCGATCGAGCAAGCATCCCAAGACCGGCGCCTGGCCAAGGCGCATGTATCGGTGCAGATGGGAGGTCCGCAGGCGGCGATTGCTTTCTACAAGAGTGCGCCGACGCCCAACCTGATCATCGTCGAATCGCTCCTCGATCGAATGCAGATGCTGGCCGAACTGGATCGGCTGGCCGAAGTCTGCGATGCCGGAACCAAGGTCATTGTGATCGGGCATATCAACGACGTGCTTCTCTACCGCGAATTATTGCGTCGCGGGGTGAGCGAATACGTTGTGGCACCGATCAGAGTACTGCAGATCATTGAGAGCATTTCCTCGATCTATACCGATCCGGAGACCGGACCGGTCGGGCAGGTGATCGCCTTTGTCGGCGCTAAGGGCGGTTCGGGCTCAAGCACGGTTTGCCACAACACGGCCTTTGCCATCGCCAATTCGCTCAAAAGCGACGTCGTAATCGCCGATCTCGATTTGCCCTTCGGCACCGCCGGTCTCGATTTCAACCAGGATCCCTTGCAGGGAATCGCCGACGCTTTGGCCGCGCCGGAGCGCCTTGACGAAATGTTGCTCGACCGGCTCTTGTCGCGCTGCTCCGATCATTTGAGTTTGTTTGCCGCGCCCGGAACCCTCGATCGTCCTTACGACATCGATGCCAATTCTTGCGACAGCGTGATCGACGTCGTGCGTGAAAACGTTCCCTGGATCGCCGTCGACGTTCCGCATCTATGGACCGGGTGGGCCAAGCAAGTTGTGCTGCGCGCCGACCATATCGTGCTCACGGCCGTGCCGGATCTTGCCAATCTGCGCAATGCGAAGAATCTGGTCGATCAGCTCAAAGGCGCGCGGCCCAATGACCGGCCGCCGGTCCTGGTCTTGAACCAGGTCGGCATGCCCAAGCGCCCGGAAATCCCGATCAAGGAATTCGCCCATGCGCTGGAGCTCGCGCCGAGAATCGTCATTGGGTTCGATGCCCAGTTGTTCGGGACGGCGGCAAATAACGGACAGATGATCGAGGAGGTGTCGGACAAGTCGGAAGCGGCTGATGCATTTCGGAGCCTCGCCAATATCTTGACTGATCGCTCCGAACAGAAGGTCGAGCGGCGGTCGCTGCTCGCGCCCATTCTCGCCCGCCTAAGACTTTCCAAGACGCGCGCGTAAGCCATGTTTGGGAGAAGGAGCACGTCTGCGGAATCGCCGGCCGCGCGTCCGGTCGCACCTCCGGCGCCGGCGCAAGTCCCTTCCGCGCGCCCGCAGGCGGTGACGCCCCCTGTCTCGGCCCCGGAACCGAAGGGCGACGGGGTTTCCGGGACCGCTTTCGATCAGGTGCAGGCCAAGCCTGAACGCAAAGCGGTGTCCGGGAATGCGCGTTCGTCGGAGTACTACGACGTCAAGACGACGGTCTTCAACGCGCTGATCGATACCATCGATCTGACCCAGCTCTCCAAGCTCGATCCGGAAGCCGCCCGGGAGGAAATCCGCGACATCGTCAGCGAGATCGTCGCCATCAAGAATGTGGTGATGTCGATCGCCGAGCAGGAAGAGCTGCTCCAGGACATCTGCAACGACGTTCTCGGCTACGGTCCGCTCGAGCCGCTGCTCGCGCGCGACGACATCGCCGATATCATGGTCAACGGTGCCGACACGACCTACATCGAGGTGAGAGGCAAGGTCGAGCCGGCGGCGGTTCGTTTTGCCGACAATACGCAGCTGATGAATATCTGCCAGCGGATCGTCAGCCAGGTAGGGCGCCGCGTGGACGAATCGAGCCCGATTTGCGATGCGCGTCTTCCCGACGGCAGTCGCGTCAACGTGATCGTGCCTCCGCTCGCCGTCGACGGTCCGGTCCTCACCATTCGCAAATTCAAGCGAGATCGATTGACACTCGATCAGCTGGTGAAACTCGGCACGATAACGCCCGAAGGGCGCACGCTGCTCGCCATTATCGGGCGCGTGCGCTGCAACGTCATTATCTCCGGCGGCACGGGCTCCGGTAAAACGACCCTACTCAACTGTCTGACCGCCTATATCGAGAATGACGAGCGCATCATAACCTGCGAGGACTCGGCCGAGTTGCAATTGCAGCAGCCGCATGTCGTGCGGCTCGAGACGCGGCCGCCGAACCTCGAAGGCGAAGGCGAGGTCACCATGCGCGACCTTGTCAAAAACTGTCTGCGTATGCGGCCGGATCGAATCATCGTAGGCGAGGTGCGAGGACCGGAAGCGTTCGACCTGTTGCAGGCCATGAACACTGGCCATGACGGCTCGATGGGTACGCTGCACTCCAACAGTCCGCGTGAATGCATCAGCAGGCTTGAAAGCATGATCTTGATGGGCGGCTACAACCTTCCCTCCAAGAGCATCCGCGAGATGATCGTCTCGTCGGTGGACATCATCGTTCAGGCACAGCGGATGCGCGATGGTTCGCGCAAGATCACTCATGTCACCGAAGTGATCGGACTCGAGGGCGATGTCGTGACCTTACAAGACCTCTTCATCTACGATGTCCTCGGCGAGGATGCGAGCGGCCGCATTTCCGGCCGTCACCGGACCACCGGCATTGCGCGTCCGCACTTCTGGGAAAAGGCGCGTTATTTCGGCGAGGAGAAGCGCCTCAGCGAGGTCCTGGCTGCAGCCGAGGTGCTCGACGAGCACGGACGCCCGTTAGGAGAACGACTTGGTCAGTCCTGAACTTGTTCAGTTTTTCGCTATGGCCTTGGCGGGCGTCGCTATCGGCGGCGCAGTCTATATGCTGGTTATGCCGTATCTCGGCGGTGGTCGCAAAGCCGAGAAGCGTATCGCCAATATCGCACAAGGGCAGATCAGGGCTCAGCGGCGCGTCAGCGCATCGCAGCCTTTGCAGATGCGCAAGCAGCAGGTGCAGGACACCATCAAGAACATCGAGGCGAAGCAAAAGGCCAAGAAACGCGTACCCTTGCGCATAAGGCTGGTTCGCGCGGGACTCTCAATCAAACCGCGCACATTCTATCTGTTGAGTGTGCTCGCAGGTGTCTTCGGCTTCCTGATCGTTCTCATCACCGGCTCGTCGCCGATCGTCTCTTTGTTGGTTGGGTTCGCCTGCACCTTCGGGCTGCCGCGCTGGATCCTCTCGGTGATTACGAAGAACCGTCAGGCGAAGTTCCTGCGCGAGTTTGCCAACGCCATCGATATTATCGTCCGTGGGATAAAGTCAGGCCTTCCGCTCGCGGATTGCTTGCAGATCATTGCTACAGAGTCGCCCGAGCCGGTGCGAAGCGCGTTCGTTGACCTGGTAGAACAACAAAGGATCGGCGTGCCATTGTCCCGGGCTTTCGAGCGCATGTATGAGCGCATGCCGCTCCAGGAAGTCAATTTCTTCGCCATTGTTATCGCCATCCAGGCGCAGACTGGAGGCAATCTCGCCGAAGCGCTGACCAATCTTTCACAGGTGCTGCGCGACCGATACCGGCTACAGGCCAAAGTTAGGGCGTTCAGCGCCGAAGCGAAGGTCTCCGCCATGATCATCGGTTCGCTGCCCCCCATCGTCATGTTGCTTCTGCTTGTCAGCTCGCCGGACTACATCTCGCTGCTGTGGACCGAGGAACTTGGCAATCTCCTGCTCATCGGCAGTGCGATCTGGATGACGATCGGCATCTTCGTCATGCGCAAGATGATCAAATTCGACTATTAGGAGCGGCTATGCTGCAGGACATCACGCGCTATGTGCTCGACCCGCAATTTGTGGTCATGGTGCTCGCGGGCATTTCGGCTTTCGCCACCGTGGCCACCTTGGTGATGCCGCTTCTCTCCGGCGACCGGCTCGGTTCGCGCATGAAATATGTCGCGGGCGAAAGGGAACGCCTGCGCGCCGAACGTATGGCTCACCTGGCCGAGGAACAGCGTCAAGGCAGGCTGCGCAAAGAACCGAAGAGCTTCATGAAGCGGGTGGTTGAGCAGTTCAACCTGCGCAAAGCCCTGGAGACCGAGGAAACGCGTGAGAAGCTTAAGATGGCGGGCTTTCGCGGGCAGGCCCCGGTTATCGCCTTCCTCTTCTTCCGCGTCGCGCTGCCTCCTCTAACCTTCGCATTGACCTTCTTCTATCTCTTCTTCATCAATGACTATGGACTTGCGCCGATCATCAGGCTCGGGATTTCGATCGGTGGGGCCTATTTCGGCTTCTACCTGCCCAATATCTTTGTCACCAATCTCATTCAGCGCCGGCAGAAATCCATCAAGCGCGTGTTCCCGGATTCGCTCGACCTGCTGTTGATTTGCGTACAGGCGGGCATGTCGATCGAATCGGCCATGAACAAGGTCGCCAGCGAAATCGGCTCGCGCTCTCTGGAGCTTGCCGAGGAATTCAGCCTCACCACGGCCGAGCTGTCTTATTTGCCGGAACGCCGCCAGGCTTACGAGAATTTGGGCAAGCGCACCGGGCTCCCTATGGTGCGCGCCGTGGGCACCAGCCTGATCCAGGCCGAGCGCTACGGCACTGCGGTCGGCCAGACACTTAGAGTCCTCGCCAAGGAGAGCCGCGACATGCGCATGTCCGAGGCCGAAAAGAAGGCGGCCGCGCTTCCGCCGAAGCTCACTGTGCCAATGATCCTGTTCTTCTTGCCGGTTCTCTTCGTCGTGATCTTGGGACCCGCGGCCATTCAAGTCTTGGCGATGCGTGGCGGCGGATAGCTCGAAGACGGAAGTTGGAAATCGCAGACCAAAGACCGAAGGCCGGAATTCGGAAGCAATCGTCCTTCCGGTGGCCCGCTCCCGATTTCCGGCGGCCCGTATTCGTCAGGATTGGTCTTTAGGGCGAGGCGAGGCTTGGGGCCGGCTTGCTCTTCGTCGCGGCGGCGGGAACTGGCGCGATGAGGGTCGGGCTTCCTGCCAATTGATCGAGCTTCGCGCTCTTCGTTGCCGTCGCGCGTTGCGTCGGCGCGGTGCCCGCCGGTACGGAAGGCGCCTCGACTTTCTCCTCCGCCTTCACCACTTGCACTTTCGCCGCTGCGGGCGGGTTGGCAGCCGTCGTGGCCGCTGTCTTGCCGATCGCGGCGGTCCCCGGCGTTTCGTTTGCGGCAAACGGCGTCCAGTCGTTGTCGCTTTCCTCTGGTGCGGCCGTGGCAACTTGGCTTGAGTTCGACACCATATTGCGCAAATAAGCGATGTTCATATTCGCGTCGCGCTCGCCGATGTCCACCGACGCGATTTGCCGCGCTTCCTCGAACTTACCCTGAAGGCCGAGCACGAGCGCGAGATTCTGCCGCACGCGCTTGTCTTCGTGACCGGAGGCGACGGCTTTGCGCAACAGTTCCTCCGCCCTTTCCGGCTTGCCGTCGAGCGCGTAGGAAAGGGCGAGATTGTTGATCACCGGTACGGCGTCGGGCTCTTCTTGCAGCGCGGCCAGGAAATATTGCTGTGCCTCGGCATGCTGGCCCTGCCTGGCGCGCAAAGTGCCTTGCGCCGAGAGCGTGCGCCAATCCCGCACGCCTTGCGCTTCTGCCACTTTGAGGGTCTGGGTTGCGATATCGAGGCGCCCCATGTCGAGCGCAAGCCGCCCGAGTTCCGCGGCAAGCTCGCCATGCGTCGGATTGGCGCGATAGCCTGCGGTCAGGACCTCCAGCGCGCGGTCGCGCGAACCGATGGCTTTCAGGGCCTTGGCATAGCCGAGCGCCATCTTCGGATCGTTTGGTTTCTTGGCGTAGGCGGCCGACCATTGCGAAATAGCGCCGATGCTGTCGGCCGCCGCGAGTTTTGGTTCGCGGGAGAACAAGCCGCCGGCTTGGCTGCACCCGCCGAGCAATACGGCAACGGCAGTGGTGGCGAGCAGCGCCAGCGCTACGCTCCGGCGGCAATCCGAGCGGAGGGCGTGAGCCATGACTTAACCAATCCTTACCTGCCGGAAATGGCCCGGACTTGTCTTTGTCTATGGCTGTAAGAATGTGGGACAGGCGTCAAAAAAGTATTAACCTTGCCTATCTCGCGCCCGCACTTCGGCTTCCGCCCCCCTCGCTCCATTGGCGGACGGCCGCCTTGCCGTGCGCCATTGTCTTGCCTCCGCTCCCCTGCCATTAATGCGCGCCTTGGGCAATCCCGCACTCTACCGAGACACCGAGCGAAATCATGACGCTTGAAGCGAACCGGCGCGCGTTAGAGGAAGTCTTGCTTCCGGCCGGGACGGAGGGGATCCCCGTCCATCTCATCTCCTCCGCGGCGGACCCGGCGCTCGAGGCTTTGCGCGAGGCCGAGCGCAATTGGCTCGCGGCGCAAGGCTGGAGCGGGAAGCAAGGTTCCGTGCTCCTCCTGCCCAATGGCGAGGGTAGTTTAGCCGGGGTTCTGCTTGGGACTGGCGGCAAGGATTGGGCGGCGGAGACGCCGCTTCTGCCCGGCGTATTACCCAACGCTTTGCCTGAAGGCGACTATCGCTTCGCCTCGCCGCTTCCTGACCCCGAGCTTGCCGCGCTTGCCTTTCTCGCCGGACTCTACCGCTTTGACCGCTACAAGACCTCTAACGGCGTCAAGCCGAAGCGTCTCGTGCTCCCTGAAGGCGCGCGCCGCGAGGAGGTGCTTGCTCTCGCCGAGGCGATCTATTTTGGCCGCGATCTCATCAACACGCCCGCCAACGACATGGGCCCGGCCGAGCTCGAAGCCGCCGCGCGCGAGCTAGCCAACGCTTTTGGCGCCTCGATCAAGGTGACGGAAGGGTCGGGCCTTTTGTCGGATAATTTCCCCATGATCCACGCCGTCGGGCGCGCCAGCGACCGCGCCCCCCGCCTCATCGACCTGCGCTGGGGATCGGCCCAAGCACCTAAGGTGACGATCGTCGGCAAAGGAATTTGCTTCGACACCGGCGGACTCGACATCAAGCCGTCGAGCGCCATGGCGCTGATGAAGAAGGACATGGGCGGTGCTGCGTCCGCGCTTTCCTTTGCCCTCCTCGCCATGAGCACAGATCTCCCCATAAGGCTGCGCGTGCTCATTCCGGCCGCGGAGAACAGCATCTCCGGCAATGCGTTCCGGCCGGGGGACGTTCTCCCGAGCCGCAATGGCATGACGGTCGAGGTCGGCAACACCGACGCTGAAGGCCGGCTCGTTCTCGCCGACGCTATCAGCTATGCCTGCGAGGAAGCGCCGGATTATCTCGTCACCATCGCCACGCTTACCGGCGCCGCCCGCGTCGCGCTCGGGCCCGATCTGCCGCCGCTTTACACCGACGACGATAAGCTGGCGGAGCGTCTCATCGCTTCTGCACGCGAAGTCGGCGATCCGCTCTGGCGCATGCCCTTCTGGCCCTCTTACGACAAATGGCTCAAAAGCGCCGTCGCCGATGTCAGCCATATCGCGGAGGGCTCGTTTGCCGGCTCCATCGTCGCCGCCCTGTTTCTGAAACGCTTCGTGCGCGAGGCCAAGCGCTTCGCCCATCTCGACATTTTCGCCTGGGTGCCGCAGGAACAGCCGGGCCGTCCCAAGGGAGGCGAGCCGCAGGCCGCGCGCGCCCTCTATCGGTTCTTCCGCAAAGAGCTCGCGGCGCCGTGACCGGCACCTTCTTGCCCGATCCGCGCCGGCATGCCTATCGGCGCGACATCGCCGCGGAATCGCTACGCGGGCTGGTCGCGGCCGAGCGCTACGTTAAGGGAGAGCTGCGCCAGGTCTGCGTTCCCTCGCTGCCGTTGCGGCGGGAACCGCGATTCGATTCGTGTTTGGAGACCGAAGCCCTGATCGGCGAGTTCGTGATGCTCTACGAGGAGCGGGAGGGCTGGGCCTGGGTTCAGATCGTCCGCGACGGCTATGTCGGCTATATGCCGGGCGATGGCCTTACCGCCAGCATCGTCAGCCCGACGCATCGCATCGCCGCCTTGCGCACCTATGTCTATCCCGAACCCGACGGTAAGGCGCCGCCGATCGGTCTCCTGAGCTTAAACGCGCTTATTGCCGTTGCGAACGACGGCGGCAAATTCCTTGAACTTGCGGGAGGCGGTTTCGTCTTCGCCCGCCATGCGGTCCCGGTCCAAGACTTTGCGGGCGATTTCGTCACCGTCGCCGAGGCCTTTATCGGCACGCCCTATCTCTGGGGCGGACGAACCAGCGTCGGCCTCGATTGCTCCGGCCTCGTGCAGCTTGCGCTCGAAGCGGCCGGATATCCGGCCCCGCGCGACGCCGATATGCAGGCCGCGGAACTCGGCGAGCCGATCGCGTGGAGCGAAGGCGTCCCGCTTCGCCGCGGCGACCTCGTCTTCTGGGAAGGGCACGTCGGCATTATGACGAGTCCGGCCCATCTCCTGCACGCCAATGCGTTTCACATGCAGGTCGAACTCGAGCCCTTTGCCGAGGCGAGGGAGCGAATCAAGGAAGCGGGGTACGACGTCACCGGCGTGCGACGGCTTGCGTCGCAGCGACCGGCCCGTCCTCAAATGACGTTGAAGAGATAAAGCAGAATGATGATGGGGATCGGAATCCCAATCAGCCACAAAAGAATGCCGCGCATGGTCTCTCGTCCTCCGACTACATCGCCGCCCGTAAAACGTTCGGGGTCGAGCCAAAGTTCCACAAAGAGACCAAGGCCAAGTTAAGTGGCGACCACGTTGCCGCGGCTCGCTTCGAGCTCAAAGGCGGCCGCAAGCAGCGCCTTGGTATAGTCCGTCTGTGGTTCGGCAAACACTTTCTGCGCGGGTCCCTGTTCCACCACCTTCCCGTGCCGGAGCACGATGATCGAATTGGCGAGCGCACGGACCACTTTGAGGTCATGGCTGATGAAGAGATAGGCGAGTCTGTGGCGGCGCTGGAGTTCGCGCAAGAGATCGACAATTTGCGCCTGCACCGAGACGTCGAGCGCGCTGGTCGGCTCGTCGAGAATGAGGAATTTCGGCTCGAGCACGAGGGTACGCGCGATCGCAATGCGCTGCCGTTGGCCGCCGGAGAACTCATGCGGGTAACGGTCGCGGAAGGCGGGATCGAGCCCCACTTCTTTCAGCGCCCGCGCCACTCGCGCATCGCGTTCGGCGCGGGTGAGGCCGCGATTTTGGATGGTGAGCCCTTCCTCGATGATCTGACCCACAGAGAGGCGGGGGGAGAGCGAGCCGTAAGGGTCCTGAAACACGATCTGCATGTCGCGCCGTAGCGGGCGCATGCGCTTTGAATCGTAGGCGTCGATGCGATTGCCGAGATAAATGATCGGCCCGTCGCTCGAGACGAGGCGAAGCAGGGCGAGCCCCAGTGTCGTCTTGCCGGAGCCGGATTCGCCCACAACGCCGAGCGTCTGGCCTTCCTTGACGGCAAGATCGATGCCGTCGACGGCTTTGATGTGCCCGACGGTGCGGCGCAGGAAGCCGCGCCTGATCGGGAACCAGACGCGCAAATCTTTCGCTTCGAGAATCGCCTTTGCCATCGCGTCTTCCGGCGGCGGCGAGCCTTTTGGTTCCGAGGCGATGAGATGCTTGGTATAGGGGTGTTGTGGCGCGGCGAAAATATCGCGCGTGCGGCCGCGCTCGACGATCTCGCCATTGTTCATGACGCAAACGCGGTCAGCCATCTTGCGCACGATGCCGAGATCGTGGGTGATGAGCAGCATGGCCATGTTGAACTCCGCCTTGAGCTTGAGCAAAAGCTCGAGGATTTGCGCCTGGATGGTCACGTCGAGGGCGGTGGTGGGCTCGTCGGCGATCAGAAGAGCGGGCTCGTTGGCGAGCGCCATGGCGATCATCACGCGTTGCCGCTGACCGCCCGAAAGCTGGTGCGGATAGGATTGCAGCCGTCCCTTCGGGTCGTCGATGCCGACCTTGTCCAGCAGGTCGAGCACGCGCGCCCGCGCCTTGGAATTGGAGAGTCCGCGGTGAATCTTCAGCACTTCCGCAATCTGCTGCTCGACCGTGTGCAGCGGATTGAGCGATGTCATCGGCTCCTGGAAGATCATGGAGATCTTGTTGCCCCTGATCCTGCGTAGCGCCGCTGGCGGGAGCGCCATCAGGTCCTCGCCCCTGAACAAGATGCGCCCCGACGGATGCGATGCCGCGGGGTAGGGCAGGAGCCTCAAGATCGACAGCGCCGTCACCGTCTTGCCGGAGCCGGACTCGCCGACCAGCGCCACCGTCTCGGCCTCACCGATATCGAAGGAGACGTTGCGCACGGCGTTCGTGACCTTGCCGCCGCCTCTGAAGTCGACGGACAGGTCCTCGACGGATATGAGTGGCTCTTGGCTCATTTGAGACTTCTGAGGATGTCCTCCACCGACGACGCGCCGATCTCAATGCGACGCATCCCCTGGGGCATTGGAATATCCCGATCGCGAGAAACGAACAGCGGACATCCGCTCAGAATAGCCGTTGCCAAGTGAATGGCGTCCGGAAGCTTTAGCTTTCCGGTGGCTTCTGTGGCTCGAAGGCGCACGGTCTCCATGAGCACGGAGCGACTAACCGGCTGCAAGCGAATAAATCGGCCCCACAAAAGGAGATCCATGTATGCACGCTTCAGGTGAGGGGCCCGCTTGCGTCCCTTTGACGAAGGGGCCAAGATCTCCGCAAGGGTCAGCTCACTTGTAATGCCAAGGCCCGGACGTCTCTTTAGGACCTTAAATAGTGTCTGCATGGAAGCCGAGGTCTCACTGTCGCCCTCTACCAAATCTCGAAATGCATTCGTATCGAGATATAACAGCGGGGCATCAGTCATCCCATTCGTCTCGCTGTCGGCGTATTTCTTCGTCGATCTCCTTTGCAGTGAGATATGGCGGGCGGCGCGCCGCAATGATTTCTTCGAGCGTCATGACATGCTCGGGGGGATTCTCCTCTTCCTCCACTGTGACGGTAACTCGGCCAGCCGGATCCATGCCCTCCCGAAGGTCGACCGGGAGCTTGGAGGCCGGGTAATGCTCTTTGACGATCTTGTTCATAGGCTCCTTTTAGCACATTTGGCCTAACGGCTTTCAACCTCCGGCGTCGGCGCAGGCGCCGCGCTCGATTTCGATGGTGGCATGATCGAGTCCGAAGCGCTCTTTCAGCCTCGCCTTGATATTTCGCACCGCGCGGTCCGAATCTTCGCTCTCTCCGATCAACGCGTGCAGCGTCACCATGCGCCTATTCTGAGTGATCGACCACACATGCACATGATGCACCTCCTCGACGCCCTTGACATGAGCGACGAGGTCGGGGGCAATGTCGCGTGTGTCCAGTTCCCCTGGAGCTCCTTCCAGCAGAATGTGTCCGGCGTCCGCCACCACCTGCCAGCCGCTCCTGACGATGATGGCGGCCACGATGATGGAGAGCAGGGGGTCGATCGGGGTCCAGCCGGTGGCAAGGATCACCGCGCCCGCGCCAAGCGCGGCGACGGAGCCGAACAGGTCGCCGAGCACGTGCACGGCAGCGCCCCTGACATTGAGATTCTCGCGGTCTGCACCCTGAAGCAGCGCAAAAGCGAACACGTTGACCAAGAGTCCGAGTCCGGCGATGGCGACCATGATTCCGCCAGAGACCTCGGGTCTCGCCATCAGGCGCTCGATCGCTTCATAGACGATCCAGGCGGCGATGGCGAACAGCGCCAGGCCGTTGGCGAAGGCGACCAGCACCTGAAAGCGGTCGAAGCCATAGGTGCGTTTCCAGTCGGCTGGCCGCCGCGAAAGTCTAAATCCGAACCAGGCGAGCGCAAGCGCGGCGAAATCGGTAAGCATGTGGCCCGCGTCGGCAAGGAGAGCCAGCGAGCCGGCGATGATGCCGCCGGCAATTTCCGCCAGCATGAAGCCGCCGGTCAAAAGCGCGGCAAGCCCCATGCGCCGCTCGTTATTGGCTTGAACCTCGCCTGCCGAACGGCCGTGACTGTGGTCGTGAGAGCCGTGCATCGCGCTCAAGCCCAAGTCTTGCGCGGGTCAAGCGCGTCGCGCACGGCCTCGCCGACGAAGATAAGGAGACAGAGCATGATGGCGATGACAAAGAAGGCGGTGAGTCCGAGCCACGGCGCCTGGAGATTGTCCTTGCCCTGCGCAAGCAACTCGCCGAGCGAAGGCGATCCCGGCGGCAGCCCGAAGCCGAGGAAATCGAGCGAGGTCAACGTGGCGATCGAGCCGTTCAAGATGAAGGGCATGAAGGTCAGGGTCGCGACCATCGCATTCGGCAAGAGATGTTTGAACATGATCTTGATGTTGGACAGCCCGAGCGCCCGCGCCGCTGTCACATATTCGAAATTGCGTGCGCGCAGGAATTCGGCGCGCACCACGCCGACCAGCGCCACCCAGGAGAAGGCGAGCAAAATTCCGAGCAGGATCCAAAAATTTGGCTCGATCACCGCGGCCACGATGATGAGCAAATAGAGCTGCGGCACGCTGGTCCAAATCTCGATGAAACGCTGGAACAGAAGATCGGTCCAGCCGCCGAAATAGCCCTGTACCGCTCCGGCCGCCACCCCGATCAACGAAGAAAACAGCGTGAGCACGAGCCCGAATAAAACCGAGATGCGGAATCCGTAGATGACGCGGGCGATCACGTCGCGGCCCTGGTCGTCGGTGCCGAGCCAGTTCCATTCGAGATTGGCGTCGCAGGGATGGAAACCGCGCTCGACCGCGAGCTTGCAGTCCTCCTCGGTGAGCAGCCAGGTCGGCTTGACCGGAAAGGCCATGGGCGGGTTCTTATTCTGCGTGTTGTAGGAGAAGCGGATCGGCGGCCACAGCATCCAGCCGTCTCCTTGCGCGATCATCTCCTTGACCGCCGGATCCCGGTAATCGGTCTGGGTCTCGAAAATGCCGCCGAATGTCGTCTCCGGGTAGGCCTTGAAGATGGGCGTATAGATTTCGCCCTTGTAGAAGACGAGAATCGGCTTGTCGTTGGCGATGAACTCGGCGAACAGGCTGATCCCGAACAGCGCGAGGAAAATCCACAACGACCAGTAGCCGCGCTTGTTGGCTTTGAATACCTCCCAGCGACGCCGTTGCAGCACCGAGAGCCATGGCCGCGGCTTCGGCACGCCTTGCGCCGCGACTTCTTCGCGAAGTGTCGTGTCGATGGGAGCGTCCAAGGCTAGACCTCCCGCGTCTCGAAATCGATGCGCGGATCGACCCACGTATAAATGAGGTCGGACAGGAGATTAATGAGTAGTCCCATCAGCGAGAAAATGTAGACGGTGGCGAACACCACCGGGTAATCGCGGTTGACAATGGATTCGAAGCCGAGCAGACCGAGCCCGTCCAGGGTGAAGATCGTCTCGATCAGGAGCGAACCGGCGAAGAACGCGCCGATGAAAGCGCCGGGAAATCCCGCGATGACGATCAGCATGGCATTGCGGAACACGTGCCCATAAAGCACCTGCGGCTCGGTGAGCCCCTTGGCGCGCGCCGTCGTCACATATTGTTTCCTGATTTCCTCGAGGAAGGAATTCTTGGTGAGGAACGTTGTCGTGGCGAAGGCCGACAGCGACATGGCAATGAGAGGCAGCACGAGGTGCCAGAAATAATCGGCAATTTTCATGTACCAGGGCAACTCCCACCAATTATCGGAAACGAGGCCCCGCAGCGGAAAGATTTGCAGGAAGGATCCGCCCGCAAACATCACGATCAGGAAAACGGCAAAGAGAAAACCGGGAATGGCATAGCCGATGACGATCGCCGTACTGGTCCAAACATCGAAACGCGAGCCGTCTTGCACCGCTTTGCGAATACCGAGCGGAATCGAAATCAAATAGGTGAGCAAGGTCATCCACAGCCCGAGTGAGATCGACACCGGGAGCTTCTCGGCAATCAGTTCGAGAACGCTCGTGTCGCGGAAATAGCTCTGGCCGAAGTCGAACAAAAGATAGTTCTTCAGCATGATGAAGAAGCGCTCGTAGGCCGGCTTGTCGAAGCCGAACTGCTTCTCGAGCTGGGCGATGAATTCCGGATCGAGCCCCTGCGCGCCGCGATATTTGGACGGCGCCGAGACATCCCCCGGCATACCGCCGGTCTGCCCCTGCCGGCCCGAAAAGTCGCCGCCGCCGCCGCTGAACATGGAGGTGGCCCCGACGTCGGTGCCGGTGAGTTGCGCGATCAGTTTCTCCACCGGACCGCCCGGCGCAAATTGTACGATCACGAAAGAAATTAGCATGATGCCGAACATCGTTGGGATGATCAGCAGCAGCCGGCGGAGAAGATAGGCGGTCATTCTGGTCGCGCGGGCCTTCTCAATCGCATGACGAAATATAGCGCAAGCACAAGCCCGATCAGCGCGGCAACTATCAGAATCGGGCGTCTTGAGGGCGGTTCAGCCGTGGCCTCCGGGCTTGCGGCAGCCTTGGGCGCCAGTTTGGCAGCTTTGGCCGCGTCATACCACCACGTGTCTAGAATGCCACGGTCGAAGCGGGGTTTCGTCGCGGGCCGCGAGAATTTGTCCCAATAGGCGATGTTGTTGGAGGGCTTGTACCAATGCGGCACCCAATAATGGCCTGCGCGGAGCACACGATCCAGCGCACGGGCGGCCGTTTCGAGCTCCTTCCGGCTCTTTGCGGCCACGATCCGCTCGATCAACGCATCCACGGCCGGATCGGCGATGCCGGCGAGATTCAGCGAGCCGTCCATCTTGGCGGCCTTGGAGCCGAAATAGCTACGCAGTTCGACCCCCGGCGTATTGCGCATCACGTAGCGCTGGGTGGTGATGTCGAAGTCGAAATCCTTGAGGCGCTGCTGATATTGCGCGGGATCGACCATGCGGACGCGTGCGTCGATTCCGAGCAATTTGAGGTTCTTCACATAGGGAGCGAAGACCCGCTCGAAAGTCGGCTCGAAGCTTAGAATCTCGAGTGTAAACGGCTCGCCTTTGGCGTCGACACGAACGCCGTTCTTAACTGTGAATCCGGCCGCGTCGAGCAGCATCCCGGCTTGCAAGAGCAGTTTGCGGTCCTGGCCCGAGCCGTCGCTTTTGGCCGGCAGCACCGCCGGCCCCAGCGCTTGCTCCGGCACCGGCACGCCGAGGCTCGTCAGCAAGGCGCGTTCCTCCTCCGAGGGCTTCCCTTCCGCTTTCATCGGAGAATTCTCGAAGAAACTCTGCGTCCGCTCGTAGAGTCCGTAGAAGACGTTGCGGTTGGTCCATTCGAAATCGAAGGCGAGATCGAGCGCCTCGCGCACGCGCGGGTCCCTCAGCTTTTCCCGCCGCGTGTTGATGAAGAAACCCTGCGTGCCGGAGGGCGTCTCGTCGGGCAGCACCTCCTTCTTGACGCGACCGGCGCGGATGGCCGGAAAGTCGTATTCGGTCGCCCAGACTTTCGATGTGAATTCTTCGCGGAAATCGTAGGTGCCGGCCTTGAACGCCTCCATCCCGGCGGTGCGGTCCCGGAAATATTCGAAGCGGATCTTGTCGAAGTTCCAGCGTCCGCGATTGACGGGGAGGTCCTTGCCCCAATAGTCGGGGTTGCGGCGGTAGACGATGGTGCGTCCTTGGGCGACGGTGTCGACCACATACGGACCCGAGCCGAGCGGAGGCTCAAGCGTGGTCTCGTCGAAGGGTCGCTTGGTGTAATAGGCCTTTGAGAAAATCGGCAACACAGCCACGGTCAGCGGCAAGTCGCGCACCAATTCGCCCTCGAATGTGTAGCGCACGGTATGTGCGTCGAGCGCCTCGGCCTTGACCACGTCCTGCAACATTTGGCGGTAGAGGGGATGGCCCTTGGTCTTCAGCGCGTCGAAGGAGAAGGCCACATCCTCGGCTGTGAGCGGTGTGCCGTCGGCGAAGCGTGCTTGCGGCCGCAAGTAGAACGTCGCCGACTTGCGATCGTCAGCGATCTCGGCGCTTTCGGCGACGAGCCCATAAACGGCGTCGGGCTCGTCCATTGCCGGCGTCATTAGCGAGTCGAATAGAAGTTCGAGCCCCTGCGCCGCGTCGCCCTTGAGGATGTAGTTGTTGAGGCTGTTGAAGGTGGTCACGCCGCCCCAGCCGACCAGCGAGAACGTCCCGCCCTTTGGAGCGTCGGGATCCACGTAGGCAAAATGCGCAAAATCGGGTGGGTAGGCGAGATCGCCGAAGGCCGAAAGCCCATGCTTGCGCTCTGCGCTGGCAGCGCTGGCAAACCAGCAGGCAAAAACGATGAGCGTGGCGCAAAAGATTGATCTCGATTGCAGCGTGATGCGCGCCATCAGAGCTGCGAAGACCCCGGCAGTTGCGCGGCGAGCGTCTGGTCGAACCACCAGACCTGGAGGAAACCGGGTGTCAGTGCCGGCAAGGTCTTGGGTTGGCCATAGCGGTTCCAATAGGCGATCCTGACTTTCGGCGAATACCATTGCGGCACCACGAGCTCGTTCCATTGCAGCACGCGGTCGAGCGCACGCGTGGCGGCGACAAGCTCTGCCCGATCCTTGGCGAAAATGACGTGGTCGATCAGCTTGTCGATGGCGGCGTCTTTGATCCCGATAAGGTTCATCGAACCTTCCCGGCCGGCCGCCTCCGAACCCCAGTAGTCGCGCTGCTCGTTGCCGGGCGAATCCGACTGGGCGAAGGTAGCGACGACGATGTCGTAGTCGAATGAGTTCAGCCGCCGCGTGTATTGCGCCGAATCGACCATGCGGATCGTGCCCTTGATTCCGAGCCGTTCGAGATTCCGCAAATAAGGCTGCACGATGCGCTCGAACAGCGGCGAGACCAGCAGGAATTCGACCTGCATCTTCTGCCCCGTCTTCACATTGGTGAGGACGCCGTTCTCGATCTCCCAGCCGGCGTCTTTCAAGAGCTGCACGGCTTTGCGCAAATTGGCGCGCATCGCGTCGGGGCTGTCATTGACGGGGTTGGTGTGCACCTCGGTGAAGACCTCTTTCGGCACCCCGTCCTTGACCTCGTTTAGAATCTCGAGCTCGCGTCCTTCCGGCAACGCTTGCGGCGCGGCGAGCTCGCTGCCCTGGAAAAAGCTGCCGACCCGGGCATATTGTCCGTAGAACAGGTTCTTGTTCGCCCATTCGAAATCGAAAGCCAGATTGAAGGCCTGCCGCACTCTCCGATCCTGGAATTGCGGGCGTCTCAGATTGAGCACGAAGCACTGCATCGGCTGCGAGCGCTCGATCGTCACTTCTTGCCGCTTGACGAACCCGCTGCGCACGGCGGCGAAGTCGTAGGCCGTCGCCCAGTTTTTCGCGCTCGTTTCCTGCCAATAGTCGAGATTGCCGGCCTTGAAGCTTTCGAAGGCCACCGTCTCGTCGCGGTAATATTCGATGCGGATCTCGTCGAAGTTCCACTGACCCTTGGTCACCGGCAGGTCCTTGGCCCAATAGTCGGCGACCCGCTGATAGGAGATGGAGCGGCCCGGCTTAACGTCTTTTACCCGGTACGGACCCGAGCCGAGCGGCGGCTCGAGCGTCGTCTTCATCGGATCGCGCTGATTGCCGTTCGCGTCTTTGCCGGTCCACCAATGCTTGGGCAGGATCGTAAGCTGGCCCATGATCATGGGAAGCTCGCGGTTATTCTTCACGTCGAAATAAAAGGTCACCTCGTTGTCGCCGGTCTGCTCGGCGCGGGAGACGTTCTTGTAATAGAAGCCGAGGCGAGGATTGGCCTGCTTATTCACCTCGAGGCTGTAGATGACGTCCTCCGGCGTGATTTTCGTGCCGTCATGCCAGCGCGCCTCCTCGCGCAGCTTGAACGTCACCGACGAATAGTCGTCCGGATAGCTCGCCCATTCGGCAATAAGCCCGTAAGCGGTCGACGGCTCTTCCAGGCTGTCGGTCATCAGCGTTTCGGTGATGAGGCCGATGCCGCCCGCAGTCTCGCCCTTGTAGAGCACCGGGTTGAGACTGTCGAAGCTGCCGATTTCGGCGATCCGCACGAGGCCTCCCTTCGGCGCATCGGGATTGACGTAGTCGAAATGCGTGAAGCCCGCCGGGTATTTCGGCTCTCCGATCAATGAAAGCGCATGATGCCGCTTCGGCGCCTCTTCGGCGCCGGCCGGCAGGGCGGTAAGGCAAGAGAGACTGAACGCCGCGGCGATGGTCAGGCGAAGCAAGTTCATACCGTCGTTCTCAACGCCGTCCTCTGTGGAAAATTCGCCGAAAGAGGGTTTGAAGTCCGCCAAAAGCGCCAAAAAAGCCCTCAAAACCTAACATGCCGCCCTCGCCGGCCAAATGAATAATCCGTCATGTCCGCCGGGTCCCGGACCAATAAAAAGCGGCGTCCGGACCGCCCCGGACGCCGCTTTCGATCGAATTGCGGACCGAGCCTACTGCGCGTCCTCCGGCGGGCCTTCGGGATAGACCGGCTGCGGCTGATTGGCGAAGGGAGGCTCGCCCCGTGAAGGCTCCGCGGC
>DATLXW010000033.1:0-2363 GCA_035575415.1 Methyloceanibacter sp.
GCCGGCTTACCCTCGCGCAGCAGCGCGAGCACGCGCTCGACCAGCTCGTATGTTTTTTTCGCTTCCTTGTCCTGGCCGCGCATCTTCTTTTCGAGGATCGGCAGCCGCCGTTCCAGGCTCTCGAGGTCGGCGAGCATCAACTCGGTCTCGATCGTCTCGGCGTCGGCGATTGGGTCCACACGTCCCTCGACATGCACGACATCGGGGTCTTCGAAGCAGCGCAGCACGTAAGCGACGGCGTCAACTTCGCGAATATGGGCAAGGAATTGATTGCCGAGACCTTCGCCCTTGGAGGCGCCCTTCACCAGGCCCGCGATGTCGACGAAGGTCAGCCGCGTCGGCACCACCTGCGCCGATTTGGCGATCGCGGCAAGTTTGTCGAGCCGCGGGTCGGGCACGGGCACTTCACCGACATTCGGCTCGATGGTGCAGAAAGGATAGTTCGCAGCCTGCGCCGCCGCGCTCTCGGTCAGCGCGTTGAAAAGAGTCGACTTGCCGACATTCGGCAGTCCGACGATGCCGCATTTGAAACCCATGCTTAGGTGAACCTCATGAACCGAACCAGCGGCGGAGAAGGCCGAACGGGCCTTCTTTGGCCGCCGGCTTTGCGGGCTCACGTTCGGGAGTTGCCCTCTTGCGCTCGGGTGCCTGTCCGGCGCCTGCGGCGTCCGCCTTGCCTTCGTCGCCGGCTTGCAAGGCATGTGCGACCCGAGATTGGAACTTATCGTTGGCGCCTTCGGCAAGGAAGGGCGCTTCCGCGGCGATCGCGCCAAGCAACGGTTCGAGCCATTCATGTTCGGCCTTGGCGAAATCGTGCAGCACGTAGCCGGCGACAAGGTCCTTCTGTCCCGGATGGCCGACGCCGATCCGCACGCGCACGTAGTCGTTGCCAATATGGGCAGTGAGCGATTTCAAGCCGTTGTGGCCCGCGACCCCGCCGCCCGTCTTCACCCGGACCTTGCCGGGCGCGAGGTCGATTTCGTCATGGAACACGACGACGTCCTTGAGCCCGAGCTTGTAGAAGCGCACAGCCTCGCCGACCGAGCGGCCGGACTCGTTCATGAAAGTCTGCAGCTTCAACAAGAGGACCTGCTCGCGTCCGAGCCGCGCCTCCGATGTCAGCCCCGAGAACCGCTTGCGCCACGCCGGGAAGCCGTGCGCGGCGGCAATCGCGTCGACCGCCATGAATCCCACATTGTGGCGGTTAAGCGCATATTCCCGCCCTGGATTGCCGAGACCGACAAAAAGCTTCATTGGAGCTGTCCCAGTCGAAGGCGAAAGGGGCCGAAGCCCCAAGAGTGCAGAAGAAGATTACTTCTTCTTCTCTTTTTCCTCCTTCGGCTTCTCTTCCCCGGCAGCCTCCGGGGCAGCGGCCGCAGCCTCGGCGCCGGCCTCCGCAGCCTCGGCGGTGGGCGCGCCAAACACGGGCTCCTCGGCCGCGCGTCCGACAATGGTCGCCACCGTGAAGTCGCGATCGGTGATGGTGGGACGCACGCCTTCAGGCAGCTTGACGGCGGAGATGTGCACGGAATCGCCGATCTCGAGGCCGGTCAGGTCGACTTCGAAGTGATCCGGGATGGCGTCGGCCGGGCAGCGCACCGGAATTTCATGCCGCACGATGTTAAGCACGCCGCCGCGCTTCAGCCCCGGGGAGGCCGCTTCGTTCAAAAAGCGCACCGGTACCTCGACGGTGACGAGGGCATCCTTGCCGAGTCGCAGGAAATCGACATGAATGGGAAAATCGCGCACCGGGTCGAGCTGCACCGCGCGGGGGATCACCCGCGTCTTTTTGCCTTCGACATCGAGTATGAAGATGGTGCTCTGGAAATGGCCCGTATGCAGCTGCTGATTGATCGCGCGGTAGTCCACCGAGATGCGCTCCGGTTCCTTCTTGTCCCCGTAGAGGATCCCGGGAATGCGCCCTTCGCGGCGCTCGGCGCGCGCGCCGCCTTTGCCGGAGCGCGTCCGCGCCCATGCCTTGAGTTCGATTGCCTCGGCCATGATCGGTCTCCAAACCTTTGAAATAATGAGGGGGCCGGAAGCGGCCCCTGGCTCGACCGGCGGCTGTAGGGCCGCTGGGATGAAATCGAAGGGGCTTATAACCTCGCCCGCGCGCCAAGACAATGCGCTATCGGGGCGCTCCAAGGACCTCTGGGGGCCGCCGGCGACGGCCTCAGGCGCTAGCTTCGGCGCCCCTTTTGACCTAAGTGCGCCACGGATGGGCGGGCAACTCGCTGACCCCCAGCACCTCGACACCGGCAAGCGCCACCTTATGGTCGTTTTCGACCGAGCTCCCGCTCACGCCGATGGCGCCGACCAGCACGCCTTCCTCGTCGACAATAGGAAGGCCGCCGGGAAAGGTA
>DATLXW010000034.1:0-10869 GCA_035575415.1 Methyloceanibacter sp.
GCTGCTCAACAAAATTCCGGACGCGAGCGAAGAGCCCGTGCCCGTCATGCCTAAGGAAGAGACGCCGGAAAAAGTGCGCGGGCAGTCGAACGGCACCGAGATGACCATGTCGGTCAACGAAATCGACGCGCTCAGGGCGCGTATCGCGCAATGCTGGAGCCCGCCGCCCGGAGGTCTCGGCGCCGAGCAGATCGTCGTCAAGTTGAGGCTGAAGCTGAATGAGGACGGCACTCTCGTCGGCTATTCCACCATCGCCAATCGCGGCTCTTCGCCTTTCTTCCAGGCCGCCGCCGATAGCGCCGTGCGGGCCGTGTTCCAGTGCCAGCCTTATTCGCTGCCGCCGGAGAAATACGCGCTCTGGCGCGACATGATCTTGAATTTCGACCCAAGCGACATGTACCGCGCGGGGTGATCCTTGCAGAGACGAACCGCCATGAACTTCTTTCGCCTTCCGACCGCAAAACGACCGCATCTCGCCCGCAACATCGCCGGGCTTATGCTTTGTCTCGGCTTGGCGGGCGGCCAGGCGCAAGCGGCGCTCGAACTCAACATCACGCAAGGCACGATCCAGCCGCTGCCAATCGCCATCCCCGACTTCGTCGCCGACGGTTCGGTCGCGCCACAGGTTGCGCAGGAAATCTCCAATGTGGTGTCGAACGACTTGCGTTCGTCCGGGCTTTTCGTTCCGATCGACCAGGCTGCCTATATCCAGAAGGTGGTCGATACCAATTCGGTGCCGCGCTTCGACGATTGGCAGGTCCTGAACGCGCAGGCACTCGTCGCCGGTAAGATCGGAAGCGCGGACGGCAAGCTCAAAGCCGAGTTCAGACTATGGGACGTGTTCGCCGGCAAGCAGCTCGCCGGCGAGCAATTCTTCGCGCGCCCGAAGGATGCCCGCCGCATCGGTCACATCATCGCGGACGCAATCTACGAGCGGATCACCGGCGAGAAGGGCTATTTCGACACCCGCATCGTGTTCGTCGACGAATCCGGTCCGAAAGACAAGCGGATAAAGCGGCTCGCCATCATGGATCAGGACGGGTTTAATGTGCGGCTGCTCACCTCTGGCGAGAATCTGGTGATCACCCCGCGCTTCAGCCCCTCGACCCAGGAAATCACCTACACTTCCTACGAGGGAGGCACGCCGAAAGTCTATCTGCTCAATATCGAAACCGGGCAGAAGGAGGTCGTCGGCGCCTTCCCTGGCATGACCTTCGCGCCGCGGTTTTCGCCCGACGGGCAGCGCATCGTCATGAGCCTCGAGCGGGAGGGAAATTCCAATCTCTTCGCCATGGATTTGCGCAGCCGGCGCACGGTCCAGCTCACCAATACTGCCGGGATCGACACCGCTCCCTGCTATTCGCCTGACGGGGGGCAAATCGTGTTCGAGACGGACCGCGACGGCAGCCGCCAGCTTTATGTCATGGACGCCAACGGCGGCAACCCGCGGAGGATCAGCCGAGGGCAGGGCAGCTATTCGACGCCGGTGTGGTCGCCGCGCGGCGATCTCATCGCCTTCACTAAGATGCTGGGCGGGCGGTTCCTGATCGGGGTCATGAAGCCTGACGGCTCAGGCGAGCGCATTCTGACCGAGGGCTTCCACAATGAGGGGCCGACCTGGGCGCCGAACGGGCGCGTGCTGATGTTCTTCCGCGAATCGCCCGGTGCCGGCGGAGGGCCGAAGCTCTACACGATCGACCTCACCGGCTATAACGAGCGGCAGGTGGCGACGCCCGCCTTCGGCTCCGACCCGGCCTGGTCGCCGCTGATCAATTAGGGGGCACGGCGGGCGGAAAACCGTGATTCTTTCCCCTCCCTGTGTCTGAACTGCAACGCTCATCTTACCGTTTATTAATCATGCTGTCTCAGCCTGTTAACCATGCTTGATCGGGCGGTTTCGGGACGATAGCCTGACCGGGCTGGAGGATGAGATTCGGCGTGGCATTTTGGCACCAATAGCCGGGAAAACGGTTGGGGGGCGGTAGTCCGTCCTTGATCTGAAAAGGCCGCGCCGGTACATGCAAAGACGGCTACTGCCGTTAACCAAAGGAGAGAAGACCATGCAGGGTTTGAAGGGCGTTATCATCGCCGCCGGAATCGTGGCCGCCACCGTTGCGCTTGGTGGTTGCTTTGGCCACCACGAGAAGGCTGTGGTCGAGCAGCCCCTGAAGCTCGGGTCGGCCGACGTCGTGGCCGAGCAGGTTGTTCGCGTCTAAGCTTAGGCCAAGACCTTGCGGAGGCATCGACCTCCGCTCCGTGGGATATGGATGCCGGGATGCCGTTGCGTAACGCGACGGTCTCCCAGGCATCCTTTCCTTTTTTCAGCCCCGATTTCGACAATCGCTTGCGCTTGAATTCCGCTTGGCACGCGCCCTTTCGAGGCGACTAGGGGATCGTTAAGGGTTTGCCTTTTACGATTTTCTAAAAATTGGGCTAGCGGGAGTAACCAGTCATGCATTGGAAGGGTGGGGTAAAGCGCGCCTGCGTCATCGCAGGCGTCCTGGCGATGGCCTTGGCGCTTGGGGCGTGCTCGCGGCAAGGCCAGCCGAAACAATACGGCCTCGGCGGCGAGGGTCCGGTAACCCCAGGAACAGAAAGGGATTTTGCCGTCAATGTCGGCGATCTCGTCCATTTCGAGGTGGATAGCGCGGCGCTGACCCCCGAAGCGCAGAATATCCTGCGCAATCAGGCCACCTGGCTCAATCAATATCCGCAATACACCGTCACCATCGAAGGTCATGCGGACGAGCGCGGAACGCGCGAATATAACCTCGCGCTTGGTGCAAGGCGCGCCATCTCCGTGCGCTCCTTCCTTGCCAGTCATGGCGTGGAGGCTTCGAGAATTAGGACCATCTCCTACGGGAAGGAGCGCCCGATCGCGACCTGCGACGACATTAGCTGCTGGTCGCAGAATCGCCGGGCGCAGACCGTTCTAAACAACCGCGCCGTGGCCCGCGGCTATTAGTGTCTGGCGCTCTGACCTCCTGACACGTCACGGCGGAATGCGTTATCTTCGTGCCCGCGCGTCTTAGGATGCGCGGCGCGACCCCTAACGCAAGGTCACTTTCGTGTTTCGTTCGGAGGACTATCGGGGCAGGCGGCTGTGCCCGCTTTACGCCTTCGCCGCTCTTCTAGCCTTGGCGAACGCGGCGCTGCCGAGCCATGCCCAAGAGACGAAAACGCAAGGGGGCGACTCGCTCTCCGCACGGCTCGGCCGGCTGGAGGACAAGGTCAAAGACCTCCAGGTGACGATCGGCACGCTCCAGTCCTTCATCAGCGCGAAGCCTGCAGTGACCTTACCGCAAGAAGCGCCCGCGCCGGTGCCGCAAGCCCTAACCAGCGATCCAAGCCTCGGTCCGCGCATCGACGCGATGGAAACCCAGATCAAGGCGCTCACCAACCATGTCGAGCAGATTGGCAAACAAATGAGCGCGCTCGAGGCAAGGCTCTCGGCCCTGCAAGCCGCTCCGCCGGCACCGATCTTGCCGCCGCAGGAGGAGCCGCCGCTGCGCCAAGGCGAAGCCCCTGCGCTTCCGCCGCAGGACGAGGTTGCGGAGCAGGAACAGGAGGAAGCACAGCAAGAAGAGCCGCCGCTGCTGCGTCAGGGCGAGGAGACGCTGCCTCCAGATGCGAGCGAGCCGGCTCCCACCGGCTCGGTCGCCGCACAGGATGACGAGAATTTCGATCCGTCGAAGCCGCGCTGGTATGGACCGAAGCCGGGAAGCGAGGAGTTTGCCGCGCTGCTTCGCCGCGAAGGCATTGGCGCCGGTACGCCCGAAGATCGGCCGCAGAATTTCGTGGCGGCATTGCCCGGAGCCGGCGCGCAGAGCCTCTATCAACAGGGATATGCGGCGCTTCTGCAGAAGGACTATGCCGCCGCCGAAGCGGCGTTCCGCCAGCTTGTCGCCGCGCATCCCAACGATCCCCTGGCAGCCGATGCGCAATATTGGATCGGCGAGAGCTACTATGTCCGCAGCCAGTATAAGAGCGCGGCCGACGCCTTCCTCACCGGCTACAAGACCTATAAGTCGGCGCAAAAGGCGCCCGACATGCTCTTGAAGCTCGGCATGTCGCTGGCCGAACTCAATCAGAAGGACGCGGCCTGTTCGACCTTCGACGAGCTCAAGGCCAAATTCCCGCGCGCGCCCGCGCATATCCTCAGCGAGGCGAACGCCTGGCGCAAGAAGACAGGCTGCTAAGATGAACGCGTTGCCGATCGCGGCGCCGGAAGCGGAAGAGCTGCTTGCGCCGCTCGCTTCGTTTCCCCGCGTGGCGCTCGCCGTCTCGGGCGGCCCGGACAGCATCGCTCTCATGTTTCTTGCCCGGCGCCGGCGCGGGGCTCGGGCGGAGGGGCCTTCGCTTATCGCGCTGACCGTCGATCATGGTTTGCGGCCGGAGTCCCGCGCCGAGGCCGAGCAGGTCGGCCGCCTGGCATCGCGGCTTGGGCTTCCTCACGTCATTCTGACTTGGGAGAGGCAGGGGCCGCACGCAGCAGGCTTGCAAGAGCGCGCACGGGAAGCACGCTACGCGCTAATGGCAGGCTACTGCCACGCGCATGACATTCCGGCCATCGTCACCGCGCACACGCTCGACGATCAGGCGGAAACCTTGCTGATGCGGCTCAAGCGCGGCAGCGGGTTGGACGGCTTGGCGGCGATTCCTCCGCGCGGCGAATGGGCGGGAATTGCACTGCTGCGGCCTTTGCTCGACGTGCCGAAGGCGCGGCTCCTCGCGACGCTCGAAGCTGAAGGCATCGGCTATATCTCAGACCCCAGCAATCGCGATCTTCGCTTTGAGCGCGCACGCCTGCGCGAACAGTCAGAGGCGCTTGCCGCCCTTGGACTCGATGCAGAAGCAATCGCACTCTCGGCGCGGCGCTTGCGGCGGGCGCGCGAAGCGCTCGATAACGCCGCACGCGACTTCCTCGCCGCGCACAGCGATGTGAGCGAAGCGGGGTACGCCCTGATCGACAAGGACGCTCTGTTCGCCGCCGCAGACGAAATCGCTCTGCGCGCGCTCGCACAAACCATCGCCGCGATCGGCGGCGGCGCCGAGCCTCTACGGCTTGCCAAGCTCGAAGCTCTTCTCGCGGCACTGCACGCGCATCCGGACAAGGGGCACACGCTCGGCCGCTGCCGGATCGTACCGCTCAAGGGAAAGCTCGGCATTTTCCGCGAGACGCGGGCGAGTGGATTGCCGGTGACGCGACTGCATCCCGGAGAGCAGGCGCTGTGGGACAACCGATTTCACATCGCACTTGGAGCGGCGGAGCCGGCAGCCGTCCAGGTGCGCGCGCTGGGAGAAACCGGCTTGCGGCTGCTGAAGGAACGCAAGGCCTGGCCCTCTTCGCTGCCGGCCCTTGCCGGACGCACATTGCCTTCCTGCTGGCGCGGAGAAACGCTGCTCGGCCTGCCGAAGCTCGGGCGGACACTGCCGCCGGAGACGGCCGGCGTGGACTGCAGGGCGGTGTTTGTTGGCGCAAAAGCGGGCTTCTCAGGCGGAACGGCCGAGGATTTAGCCCGTTGAGAAAGCGTGCACCTCTTTGCAGTAAGCTAACTTGGCAAAAAGACTGCATGTTCCTATGTTAACAAGGCTTAGCCTCAATTTGCGGCCTAGACTCGGGCGAGGGCGCCCAACCGGGTGCCGCGCGCAAGAAAGCCGCCGGATCAGTCATGAATTCGAACTTCCGTAACTTCGCGATTTGGATCGTCATTCTCGTCATGCTTCTCGCTCTGTTCAATTTCTTTCAGAGCGGGTCAGGCATGCAGGTGAGGGGCAACGAGATCAGCTTCTCGCAGCTTCTCACCGAAGTCGACGGCGGCAATGTGCAGGATGTGACCATCGCCGGCAGCACCATTACCGGCCACTTCACCGACGGCCGCAGTTTCCAGACCTATGCGCCGAACGACCCGAGCCTGGTGGAGAAGCTTTATCAGAAGGGCGTGAAGATCACCGCCAAACCATCGGACGAGGACGTGCCGTCTCTGCTCGGCGTGCTGGTGTCCTGGTTCCCCATGCTGCTGCTCATCGCCGTGTGGATATTCTTCATGCGGCAGATGCAGTCGGGCGGCGGCCGCGCCATGGGTTTCGGCAAGTCGAAGGCCAAGCTCCTGACCGAACGGCACGGCCGCGTCACCTTCGACGACGTCGCCGGCGTCGATGAGGCGAAGGAGGATTTGCAGGAGATCGTGGAGTTCCTGCGCGATCCGCAAAAGTTCCAGAAGCTCGGCGGGCGCATCCCGCGCGGCGCACTTCTGGTCGGGCCTCCGGGCACCGGCAAGACGCTGTTGGCGCGCGCCATCGCCGGCGAGGCCAATGTGCCGTTCTTCACTATTTCAGGCTCGGACTTCGTCGAGATGTTCGTGGGTGTCGGCGCCAGCCGTGTGCGCGACATGTTCGACCAGGCGAAGAAGAACGCGCCCTGCATCATCTTCATCGACGAGATCGACGCGGTCGGCCGCCATCGCGGCGCGGGTCTCGGCGGCGGCAACGACGAGCGCGAGCAGACGCTCAATCAGCTCTTGGTCGAGATGGACGGCTTCGAGGCCAACGAAGGTATCATCCTGATCGCCGCGACCAACCGGCCCGACGTGCTCGATCCGGCCCTGCTCAGGCCCGGACGCTTCGACCGGCAGGTGGTGGTGCCGCGTCCGGATATCATCGGCCGCGAAAAGATCCTCAAAGTGCATGTGCGAAAAGTGCCGCTTGCGCCGGACGTCGACTTGCGGGTGATCGCACGCGGCACCCCCGGCTTCTCCGGCGCCGATCTCGCCAACCTCGTCAACGAGGCGGCGTTGCTCGCGGCGCGGCGCTCCAAGCGGCTGGTGACGCAGCTCGAGTTCGAAGACGCCAAGGACAAGGTCATGATGGGCGCCGAGCGCCGCTCAATGGTCATGACCGAGGAAGAGAAGACGCTGACAGCCTATCACGAGGGGGGACATGCGCTGGTGGCGCTGCACATGCCGGCATCCGATCCCGTGCATAAGGCGACCATCATTCCGCGCGGACGCGCCCTCGGCATGGTGATGCGCTTGCCTGAGCGCGACATGCTGTCCTACACGCGGGCAAAGCTGAAGGCGGACATCACCGTCGCCATGGGCGGACGCGTGGCCGAGGAGCTTGTGTTCGGTTACGACAAGGTGACGTCCGGCGCCGCCGCCGACATCAAGATGGCGACCCAACTTGCGCGCGCCATGGTCACGCAATATGGCATGAGCGACAAGCTCGGTCCGCTCGCCTATGGCGACAACGAGGAGGAAGTGTTCCTCGGTCACGCCATCGCGCGGCAGCAGAATGTCTCCGACGAGACCCAGACCATGGTCGACGAGGAAATTCACCGCATCGTCGACGAAGCCTTCGAGCAGGCGCGGAAGATCATCTCGGAACATATCGACGACCTGCACACGATCGCGCGGGGGCTGCTCGAATACGAGACGCTGTCGGGCGAGGAGATCAAGGATCTGCTCAAGGGCAAGCCGCCGGTGCGCGAATTCGCGACGGAAGCTCCGACGCGGCCCGCGCCGGCTTCGGCCGTGCCGTCGGCCGGACGCGGCAAGCGTCCGCCGGAGCCCGAGCCCGATGCGGGCGGACTTGAGCCGCAGCCTTCGACCTAGCTTTGTGCCGACTGGTTGAACGAGTGCCCGGCCTTGCGCCGGGCATTCTGCTTTCTGGAACGATCGATCAGCGAACGGCGATGGCGATCAAAGTCAAGCGTATCTATGAGCCGCCGTCCAGGCAGGACGGCTTGCGCGTGCTCGTGGATCGAATTTGGCCGCGCGGCCTGGACAAGGAGGCGGCCGCCATCGACCTATGGATGCGCGAGTTTGCGCCGAGCACGGAGTTGCGCAAATGGTTCGCGCACGATCCGGCCAAGTGGCCGCAGTTCTGTGGGCGTTACGCGCGCGAGCTTGACTCCAATCCCGAAGCGGTTTCGCACCTCAAAGCGGAACGCCGGAAGCGCACGGTGACGCTACTCTTCGCGGCAAAGGACGAAGCGCATAACAATGCAGTGGCTCTAAAGCGCTACCTCGAGAGCGGGTAGCAGCCTTTGGCATATGGGGTTTGATGGCGCAGGAAGGCTCCCGCATCTTCCGTGACCCATGCTAAGGCTTTCCGCATGGCAAGCGAGAAACTCTATCTCAGGCCGGTTGGATTGCTTTATGGCGCCGTCGCGGAGGCGGCGGTTGCCAATTCGTTGGCGCTGCCGCTCGCCGGAGGCCCGGTCGCGTTTGCGGCGGCAGAGCTAATCGAGGGCGCGCCCGGAAACACACGGACACGGCTGTTCAACGCGAGTACGCTTGCGCGATCGAAGGAGGCCAATGTTGCCGCGCTTCTTGAGCGCGTAACGGCGAAGCGGCCGCCTTTCGCCGGGCTTGCGCTCGACCCTCCGCTGCTCATGGGTATCGTGAACGTGACGCCCGACTCCTTCTCCGACGGCGGACTCTACGACACCACCGAGGAAGCGATCGCGCATGCGGCACAACTTGCTGGCGATGGGGCGGCGATCGTCGATATCGGCGGCGAGTCGACACGGCCCGGCGCCGATGCCGTGGAGGAGAGGGAGGAGGCGGCCCGCGTACTTCCCGTGATCGAAGGCCTGTCGGGACTCAGCGCCGTGATCTCCATCGATACGCGCAAGGCGTCGTTGGCACGCGAGGCGGCGAAGAGGGGTGCCAAGATTCTGAATGACGTCTCGGCGCTGACCTATGATCCCGATTGCCTGCCGGTCGCGGCCGAAACGGGGATGAGCCTCGTCCTCATGCACGCGAAGGGCGAGCCGAAGACGATGCAGGACAACCCGAGTTACGCCAATGTGGTGCTCGAGGTGTTCGACTATCTCGAGGCGCGCATCGAGGCGGCCGTCGCGGCCGGCATCGAGCGCTCCCGCATCGCGGCGGACCCAGGCCTTGGCTTCGGCAAGACGCTGGCGCACAATCTTTCCCTGCTCGCCCATACTAGCCTGTTCCATGGGCTCGGCGTGCCGCTGCTGATCGGCGCCTCGCGCAAGCGCTTCATTCAAGGGGTGGCGGGCGGGCAGGAACCTCGGGCGCGGGAGCCTGGTTCCCACGCGGCGGCGATCGCCGCCGCGGCGCAAGGGGCGCAAATCCTGCGGGTGCACGATGTCGCCGGGACGCGCCAGGCCTTGGCGGTCTGGCGGGCTTCGATGCTAGGCATTGAAAATTAAGTCAAATTCGGCAAGGTTGATGTAATGTTTGCTTACATTTTTTGAACGCGAAGCTGCTATACCAGGCGCATAATCTCATGCGGCATCCGTCAGACCATAACAACCGGCAGGTGCCGAGGGGGACGAAATCGGGGGGCCGGACCATGGCTCGCAAATATTTCGGCACGGACGGGATCCGTGGCAGCGCCAACGCCTATCCCATGACCTCCGAGGTCGCGCTCAAGGTGGGAATGGCGGCCGGCAAGCTTTTCACCAACGGCTCTTATCGCCATCGGGTGGTGATCGGCAAGGACACGCGCCTGTCCGGCTATATGATCGAATCCGCGCTCGTATCCGGTTTCACCGCCGTCGGCATGGACGTGTTCCAGCTCGGCCCGATGCCGACGCCCGCCGTCGCCATGCTGACGCGCTCGCTCAGAGCCGATCTCGGGGTGATGATCTCGGCCTCGCACAATCCATTCTGCGACAACGGCATCAAGCTGTTCGGGCCGGACGGCTACAAGCTCTCCGACGAGAAGGAAGAGGAGATCGAGCAGCTCATGGAGGGCGATCCCTCGGAGCTGCTCGCCCCGCCGGACAAGATCGGGCGCGCGACCCGGATCGACAGCGCCCGCGAACGCTATATCGAATTCGCTAAGCGCACTTTGCCGAAGAACATCCGCTTCGATGGGATCAGAGCGGTGATCGATTGCGCCAATGGTGCGGCCTATAAGGTCGCGCCGGAAGCGCTGTGGGAGCTTGGCGCCGAGGTCATCAAGATCGGGGTCGAGCCGAACGGCTTGAACATCAACAAGGATTGCGGCTCGACCGCACCCGAGGACCTGATCCGCAAGGTCAACGAAGTGCGCGCGGATATCGGCATCGCGCTCGATGGGGACGCCGATCGCGTCGTCATCGTCGACGAGAAGGGGCGCATCATCGACGGCGATCAGCTCATGGCGGTGATCGCCGAGTCTTGGCTGATGCGCGGGAGGCTTGCCGGCGGCGGCATCGTCGCCACGGTGATGTCCAATCTCGGATTGGAGCGTTATCTCGAGGGCTTGGGCCTAGGCCTTGCCCGCACACCGGTTGGCGACCGCTATGTCGTCGAACATATGCGCCAGCACGGTTACAATGTCGGCGGCGAGCAATCCGGCCATATCGTGCTGTCGGATTTCTCCACGACGGGCGACGGGCTCGTCACCGCGCTGCAAATTCTCTCGGTCGTGGCGCAGAGCGGCAAGCCGGTGAGCGAGATTTGCAATCGCTTCGAACCTCTGCCGCAAGTATTGAAGAATGTCCGCTACAAGAACGGACGCCAACCGCTCGACAATGTGGCGGTACGCAGAGCGATCGACAGCGGCAAGTCCAAGCTCGGCAAGTCGGGGCGGCTTGTCATCCGGCCGTCGGGGACGGAGCCCGTGATTCGCGTGATGGCGGAAGGCGACGACGAGAAGCTGATCAAAACGGTGGTTTCCGATATCGTTCACGCGCTTACGGATGCCGCCGCTTGAGCGGTTCGGCCGGTTCCCCGCCGCATTCAGACTGATAACGACAAAACAGTGAGTTGCGCCGGAATGTGGCGGATTGGCCACGCTCTGTTCCATTCTGCAACCGAAGTTAGCATTTCGTTAACCATTCCCCACCCATAGTCCCGGAACGACGGCCGAAGCGCGCAAAGCCTTAAAAGGCAACGCCTTTCGGCT
>DATLXW010000035.1:0-13893 GCA_035575415.1 Methyloceanibacter sp.
GAATCGGGCCAAAAAAAGAGCCGCCAAAAGGCGGCTCAGGAAGTTAACAGGGAGGCGTCAAACAGAGTGGAACAAGGCCACTCAGATCCAGAGGACTGGATGACTAAGAAGCTAATAGAAATTTCCTAAAGAGCGGTTAACGCTAAGCGCGAGTTTACCTAAAGGATCAGTTGCGGCGAACGCTCAGCGCTTGAACACCGATTGGGCCGCGTCGAGCGAAGACTGTTTCGCCTTCAACGTCTGCTCCACGCGCGCGATTTCGTTTTTGAGCGCCTCGATCAGCTCGCGCAGTTCAGCAACCGAGAGCTTGCTCAAGTCCTGCCCGAGCTCGTAGCTCTTTTTCTTCGGCGGCGGGGCGATATCGTCGAGGTCCATGGCGCACATTCTAGCATCGCACGGGCTCTTGCTAATCCCTTTCGACTGTCATTGCCCGGCTTGACCGGGCAATCCAGTAAACGCTACCCGAACTTGTTTTGCGACCACCGGGGTTACTGGATGCCCGCTTTCGCGGGCATGACAAGGAAAGAAGACATGCTGCCGGAAACGATGACGGTGATCGAAGCGCGCGAGGCCGGAGGACCGGAGGTGCTTGCGCCTGGGACGCGGCCAGTGCCGAAGCCTGGGCCGGGCGAAATCTTGATCGAGGTCGCTGGCGCCGGCGTCAATCGTCCCGACGTGCTTCAGCGCCAAGGCCTCTACCCCCCGCCTAAGGGCGCTTCCGATCTCCTCGGGCTCGAGGTCGCGGGCACGGTGGTGGCGCGCGGCCCCGGCGCCGGCCGCTACAAGGAGGGCGATCGCGTCTGCGCGCTCGTCAATGGCGGCGGCTATGCCGAATATGCGCTCGCGCCGGAGGCGACCACGCTCCCGATCCCAGGTTCTCTCTCGTTCGAAGAGGCGGCGGCGCTGCCCGAGACGGTGTTTACCGTTTGGAACAATGTCTTCGAACGCGGGCGGCTCGAGTCAGGCGAATGGCTGCTGGTGCATGGCGGAGCAGGCGGCATCGGCACCACCGCGATCCAGATGGCGGCCGCGCTCGGCGCTCGGGTCATCGCCACCGTCGGCAGCGCCGCCAAGGAGAGAGACTGCGAGGCATTGGGAGCCGTGCGCGCCATCAATTATCGCCAAGAGGATTTCGTCGAGGCCGTGCGCGAAACGACCGGCGGCCACGGCGCCGACGTCATTCTCGACATGGTTGGCGGCGAGTATATCGAGCGGAATTTGCGCGCGGCCGCACTCGAAGGGCGCATCGTGCAGATTGCTTTCCTCAAGGGCTCCAAGGTCGAGATCGACTTGATGCGGCTGATGCTGCGGCGGCTCACCCTCACCGGCTCGACCTTGCGCGCGCAACCGCCCGAGGCGAAGGCCCGCATGGCCAAGGCGATCGAGGAACGCGTCTGGCCGCTGATTGCGGAAGGCAAGATCAAGCCGATCATCGATTCGAGCTTCAGGCTCGAAGATGCCGCCGGCGCGCATTACCGCATCGACGACCCGGAACATATCGGCAAAATCGTCCTGGTTACGAATCGTCGCGAATAGCCAATTGCTTAAACCCCAAGTGGGGCCTATATAGAGGTATTCCCCTTCATGTCGATGCATGGCTCTTTCGCCGGAGGGGGCGAGAGAGCGGCCGCTGGACCTTTGAGGTTGAGACCCATGACCCGCACCCCCCTGATGCCGAAAGCGACCGCCGTTTGGCTGGTGGAAAACACCTCGCTGACTTTCGAACAGATCGCCGAGTTCTGCGGGCTGCACGTGCTCGAGGTGAAGGGAATCGCCGACGGCGACGTGGCGCACGGCATTAAAGGCATGGACCCCATCTCCTCCGGGCAACTTTCGCGCGAGGAGATCGCCAAGGCCGAGCGCGACCCGCATTACCGGCTGAAGCTGTCCGAACCGAAGGTCGAAGTGCCGGTGGTGAAGACCAAGCGCGGACCGCGCTACACCCCCGTTTCGCGCCGCCAGGACCGGCCGAACGCCATCCTCTGGCTGTTGAAGAATCACCCCGAATTGAAGGATTCGCAGATCATGCGCCTGGTTGGCACCACCAAGCCGACCATCATCGCCATTCGCGAGCGCACGCATTGGAACTCCCCCAATCTCGTGGCGCAGGATCCGGTGACGCTCGGCCTTTGCTCGCAGATCGATCTCGACGCCGAAGTGAAGAAGGCCGCCGCGCGGCTCGAGCGCGAGCGCAAAGCGGCCGGCATCGCCGAAGCGCCCAAGGCCGGAACCTTGCTGCCTACGGAAGAGAGCCTTGCCGCCGCCTCGGCGCAGACCCCCGAACCGCCGGAGGAACGTGAGCGGCCAATGGCGACGGCGTTGGCCGAGGAGGCGCGCGCCGCCATGTCGGCGCACGAGGAAGAGGAGGAGGAGCTCGACGCCGATTCCGTCTTCGCCAAGCTGAAGCAGCTCAAACGCAGCGAATAATCCGGCCCCTGAAGTCGTTTGCAGCAAAGTCTTCCCGGACGCCTATTGAGCGCGACCCCGGGTCTTGACGATGTCGAAGTTGGTGGCAACTCTGACAGCGACTTAAGCTCGAGTTCTCCGACCGCTCGGGATGCTTTGACGCAGATCAAAGCCGGCGCGCCTCCGGTCCGCAAATTTCGGCCCCTCGATGCATTCAGGAGGGTGTCGGATGAGTTCCTTCGATCTGTTCTATCTCGGCCTCGTGCTGGTTGCCTTCATCGGTTTTGCCACCGTACTGGCCTATTACGCGCACCGCCAATAACGGAGCGGTTTGCAATTGCCGATCCCCGCCTCCCTTGGTTAGGCTGCGATGAGGGAAACGCGCCAGGCTAAGGCAAGGGGATGGCCAACCCTTACGACACCGGCCTCGACAAGAACCCGGCAAATTATCAGCCGCTGACTCCGCTCGTCTTTCTCGAGCGCGCCGCAAGTGTGCATCCGGAGCACACCGCTATCGTCCACGGCAAGGCGCGTACCAGCTACGCCGATTTCTATGCACGGTGCCGGAGGCTCGCCTCGGCGCTGGCTTCGCGCGGCATCGGCCGCGGCGACACCGTCTCGGTGATGCTGGCGAACGCGCCGGCCATGCTCGAAGCCCATTACGCCGTGCCGATGGCGGGCGCCGTGCTCCACTCCATCAATACGCGGCTCGATCCGCCGGCGATCGCCTTCATGCTCGATCACGCCAACACCAAGGTCCTCATCGGCGATACCGAATTCGGGAGCATACTGAAGCTGGCGCTCAAGCAGGCCAAGGTAAAGCCGCTTCTGATCGATTACCGCGATATCGAGTGCGGGATCGAAGGTACTCGCCTCGGCAAGATCGACTACGAAGATTTCGTCGCCCAAGGCGATCCGGAATTTCGCTGGGAGATGCCGTCAGACGAATGGAACGCGATCGCGCTCAACTACACCAGCGGCACCACCGGCAACCCCAAGGGCGTGGTCTATCACCATCGCGGCGCCGCGCTGATGTGCTATTCGAACGTGCTCGCGACCGGCATGGGCCAGCACCCGGTCTATCTCTGGACCCTGCCCATGTTTCACTGCAACGGCTGGTGCTTCCCCTGGACGCTGTCGCTTGTCGCCGGTACGCATGTGTGCCTGCGCGCGGTGCGCGCCAAAGCGATGTACGACGCGATCGCCGATCACAGGGTCACGCATCTTTCCGGCGCACCCTTCGTCATGGCCGCGCTCCTCAATGCGCCGGAAGAAGAACGCCGGCTGTTCCCGCAACGCGTCGCCTTCAGTCACGCCGCCGCTCCGCCGCCAGCAGCCGTTCTCGCCAAGATGGACGAAGCCGGCTTCGAGCTCACCCATCTCTACGGACTGACCGAGACCTACGGCCCCGCCACGCTCAACGAGTGGCACGACGCATGGGACGCGCTTCCTTCCGAGGAGCGTCTTGCAAAGCGCATCCGCCAGGGAGTGCGCTATCACGCGCTCGAAGGGCTGACCGTGATGGACCCGGAGACCATGCAGCAAGTCCCCGCTGACGGTGAGACGCTTGGCGAGGTCATGTTCCGCGGCAATATTGTCATGAAGGGCTATCTCAAGAACAAGAAAGCGACCGACGAGGCCTTCGCCGGCGGCTGGTTCCATTCCGGCGATCTCGGGGTGATGCACCCAGACGGCTATATCCAGCTCAAAGACCGCTCCAAGGACATCATCATCTCCGGCGGCGAGAACATCTCGTCGATCGAAGTGGAAGACGTGATCTACAAGCATCCGGCCGTCGCCGCCGCCGCCGTCGTCGCCAAGCCCGACCAGAAATGGGGCGAGACGCCTTGCGCTTTCGTCGAAACGCGGCCGGGCGCCTCCGTCACCGCCGATGAGATCATCGCCTGGTGCCGCGACAAGCTCGCCCGTTACAAATGCCCGCGCCACGTCGTGTTTATCGAGCTCCCCAAGACCTCGACCGGCAAGATCCAGAAATTCAAGCTGCGCGACATGGCCAAGGAGGTGTGAGTCTCACGCAGCGTACGCGCCTGGCAATTGCGCGGCTCGGTGTATCTGCAAATGGGCGGGTCCACGCGTTGAGTACAGATTGGGGAAGGTCATTCGGCGCGGCTTGCGCCCCCGTCGCACCAGCGTCAATCTAGGCCGTAGGGAATCTGGGGGACACGGCCATACTCATCGAGGATAATTTCAAGGAGATTGCCGGCTTCGTCGCGCTTGCCATCGAGGCCGCGGCTGTGCTGGTCGTGAGTTTCGGCGCGATTCAGGCTCTCTCCGGCGTGATCGCACTGATATTCAACCGCGCCGCCAATGAGGTGGCGGGCCGGCGGATCTGGCTGCGATTCGCCACCTGGATTTTGCTCGCGCTCGAATTCGCCCTCGCCGCCGATATCGTGCGCACCGCGGTGGCGCCGACTTGGGACGACATCACCAAGCTCGCGGTGATCGCCACCATCCGCACCATGCTCAATTATTTCCTGGCCAAGGACATCGCCTCTTTCGAGCGCGGCACGGAATAAGCATGGAATTGGAGGGCGCGGGCCGCTTCGACAGGGTGCCTTCCCCCTTTATTTCTGGGAAACGAATCAAGCGCAGTATCGGCGTCGGCCGGGAAACGTTGCAAAGGCCGCATTTTAGGCCACAAAGCTGCCAATCTCGTTTCCGAGCGTTAGGGTAGGCCTTTAAATCCTGTTGGCCGAATACGGGGTCGGGATCTTGCGCGCGACGCGTCTGCTATCTCTCTTTGTTTTCGCGGCTCTGGTGGCAAGCGGCGCTGCCTCCGCCGCGGAACAGGTGGTGATCCCCTTCACCTGCAAGGTCGAGGGGGGAAGGGTAGTGCTCTCGCCTGGGCCCGAGCAAGCCTACCGCATCATCGGCAAGCGCCAGCAGCGCAAATTTACCACCTGCTCGCCCTTCCAGCCAAACCAGTGCCGAAGCTGGACCCTGCACCGCTTTGCGATCGACTGCGGCGGCCAGCGCGCCGACTGGCAATCGGTCGTCGCGGCCATGGCGCCGTGGACGATGCCGAAGCAGCCGCAATATGGCGCGCCCTCGGTGGCAGGCGCTCCCGGGCCGTACCCGCCCCCATATCTTGCTCATCGCTATGGGCCGCCGATTGGGCCTGGACCTTATGGCGCCGCGCGGCCCTATCCTCCCGCGCCGCGTCAGCTCATCGACTTGCCGCCAGGCTTTGCACCAAATCCTGGACAGATCGCGCATTTTGCCGACGCGCCGGAGGCGGCGACTCCCGACATGGCCGAGGCTGAACCCATTCCGCCGCCCTCCCGCAAGCCCGAAATGCCGGCGCAAGGAGCGGCGGTGGCAAACGCAGAGGCGCCGGCTTCCCCACCGGCGTCATCCGGCGAGCATGCCATTTCCGTTCCAACCCAGGTGGAGCCAGGCGCGGACGTTGCAAAGCAGGCCAAAACCGAGCCGTCGGCCGCATCGGCGCAGATCGCTCAAGGCAGCGGCGACATAACCGCCGCCATTCCGGAGCCATCCGCAACGGCCGCTAAATCGTCCTGGTTCAACCTGATCGGCGCGGCCGGCTTGTCCTTCGCGGCGCTTGTCCTTTTTCTCGCGGTGCTCGCCTCGTCGAAGGGCCGCTCGCGAAGTTTGCAGTTGGCCGAGGCCCATAGCCGCGCGCCGGCGATGAGCGTGCCGCCCCGGGACGGAGCGATCCCAGCTCCGCTCGGTTCGACCTTCCACCGGTCGCGCGAGCAAGCGCCGCCGAGCCCACCGCCTCCAAGCCAAAGCGACTGGTTACCTTCGACGCTGAGCGAAGCCCTCGAAGTGCTCGGTGCGAGCCCAGAGACGCGCATCGACATGCTGAAGGCCATCGTCAAGAGCCTGCGCCGCACCTGGCATCCGGACTTGGCCGCACATGAAGAAGAGCGCCGCGTGCGCGAGCGCAAGCTGAAGCAAGTGAACGTCGCCTGGGATATCGTCAGCGGCAAGCGGCGCGTGCGCAAGCCTCCCGCCGCCGCCTAAGCGCTGATCGGATTTACGCTAGAAGCCCCTGATGGCGCGGTCGATCATCGCCGTCATGCCGCCTTCGCCGCCTAAGGCCACGCGCTGAACGCCCCGCTTCTTGCGGAACCAGCCTCGCTCGGAGGTCTCAAATCCCGCCACGGCCTGGGTGTTGGGGCGAAGGCCAAGAACGTCTCGCGGCGGCTTTTTCGCCGCTGCGAGCCGGGACTTCACTGCCGGGACCGGGCCCGATTCCGGCATCTGCGGCGCTGCCTCCAAGGTCACAAGCGGCTCCGCGGCCTGAACGGACGGTTCGGCGGCGGCGACCAGCGGCGCTGCGGCCGGGGTTTGCCGCAGGCGGTAGCCGCCGTTGAACGGTACGAGCGCCGACGCCTCGATCCAGCCAAAATGACCGTTGCCGAGGTCTTGAACGCGGACGAAGCGTCCTTCGCGGGCGAGCACCCGGAAGGCATGACCCGCAGCATAGGCTTCTAGCGGATGCGCTTCGGCCGATGGGCGCGAGCGTGCGACGGTGGTGTAGGCGCCGACCTGGACCCATTCGTTGCGCCGCTCTGCCGTCGCTTTGGCCGGAAGGGCCGCGAGCAGGAGCTGTGAGCCCCCGGCGTCTAAGGCTTGGATCGTCACCTCGGGCGGCGCCTTCGCCACCACGGATTCGCGGAGCGGGGGCGGCGCCGGCCAGTCTTCATCGCCGGAGAACGGATGCAGCAGCGAAAGGATGGAGCCGGTATAAAGGGCGGCCCCTAAGAGCCACACTGACGGTAATAGGGCACGCATGCCGACTCCGCGATCGGCCCCACCGTCAAATTTACCCTACACCCGTGCGCCGCCCATTCACAAGCGCATCCTGCGCGCGAGGTTGATCAAGTGATAAGAGCGACCGATAAGAGCGACGCACTGCGCGCTTAGAAGCCGCCAAAAGCGCGCCCGAAGAGACCGCCGAATAAGCCGCGCCGTCTGCGCGGCGGTTCTTCCTGAGACCAGGCCTCGGCTTCCTGCTGCCGATTGGGCGCCATGGCCGGCGCGAGATACTGCGCCTTCATCCAGCCGGTGGTCGCACTTTGGGGGTCGGTCACCTCGACCCAATTGCCGTAGCGGGAGATCACCCGCAGCTTACGTCCATAAGGGAAGGCGAAGAGCATCGGCGCCTCGTCCGAGGCCACCCCATGCATGCCGGCGCCGGAGACGAGCACCTGCACCCATTCCTCGGGCTCGTCCTGCGCCTCCGCCGGCCAGGCATTGGGATCGACCTCTTCTCCAGGCAAAGGATGCCCTTGCTGATAGCCGCCTTCATGGGCTTCGCCTTGATAGGGACCTGAAGAGGGAGGAAGGGGCGTTCCCGGTTCGGTTTGAGCCGGATCGTAGGGTGCGGCGTGATGCTGCCAGGGAAGTGCATCTTGATCGCCAGCCCCCGCCCCATCGTCGGGCGGAAGCGCCGCCATATCCGGCGGCGGGTTGGGGGAGATCGGCGCCTCTTCCGGCACGGAGGGCGCCCCCGCTTGCGGTGCGGGCGCAGCTTGCGCGGGTTGTGCGTTCGCTGCGGCGGAATTTGCCGGCGCCGTGCCCGGATTTGCGCCGGCGGTATCCGCGGCCGGCTTGTCGCTTGCGGCGGGACTTCGCGAGATCATCTCCTCGTAAGCGAGGGGACGCGCGGGCGGTTCTTTCACGGCAGGGCGAATGATCGGCTGCGGCGGGCTCACGATCGCATAGATCACGCCGCAGACCACGGCACCGGCGGCCAGAAGCGAAAGGATCAGTCTTTTGATGGCTGGAACTCCCCTCTCGGCGCCCTATGTCGCGGAAAAAGGCGGCAACAGCGTGTCATTCTCCTCATGTATGTTATCCGCCGATTAAATTTAATTTCGGGTGAAGCCCGTTGCGATTCGAAAATCCTGCGGACGACCCCGCTCGATTAGAAGCCTCGGGAGAATTACCGAACTTCAGCGGCCGCTAAAGCCCTTCGGCAGGGTCGGCGGGCGGCTGCATTTCCTGAATTGATTTCAGATATTCGATGATGGCAGTGACGTCTTGCGGGCTGAACACGAAGATCGGCATATCCGGATGGCCGGAGAAAATACCTTCGGCCAGCGACTCGGCGAGGTCCTCGATTGGATATTTGCGCGAGAGCGTGCGGAAAGGCGGCGCTTCGGGATGCGGGCTCTCTCCCTCTTTGCCGATGGCGTGACAGCGGGAGCAATTCTCTCGCACGAGCGCCTCGCCGCGGCCGGCCTCCCCCTTCTCGGCCGCAATCCCTTGCACCTGACTGAGACCGGTGAGCACAAATGCCGTGAGAAGCGCCTGAAGCCTTCGTCTCCGCCTTAAAGCTGGCATCCCACCCTCCCCTGCTCGCATTGGCGATCCGCCGGGCGCATATTGCGGCCGCAATAAAAGGCCGCCGGGCGCAAACCATTCCCGCGCCCCCGCGGCCTTCCGAACTGAAGAAGCCTGAAACGAGCCTAGTGGCTCAACTCGTGCTTCAAGCGCTCCATCTCATCCTTCAGTCGCAACTTTTGACGCTTCCATTCCTTGAGTTTCAGCGGATCCGCCATTGGTCTTGCTTGTTCCTCGGCGATTTTTCGATCCAACGCGCGGTGCCTCTCCGTTAGCTCAGCGAGGTGTGCGTCAAGCGCCATATCGGACCTCCATGTCAGTTGGTCTCGGGCGATCCATTGTGTCAAATCCGCGACGCTTTGTCTAATCGCGCCGTTGCGGTCTCCTGTCGCTCCCCGCCCTGCACTCTTGAAGCCGTTGCAAATCCGCCGTCTGGGCCTTGCCTACCCCCCTCTTCGCAGCGATACTTCGCCGGTCCCAGGCAGAGGCAAGGAGCAGGGACGCCCATGGAGAGCGAGGAGATTCGCGAGCTCCGGGCGACGTTGCTGAGGCTCAAGCAGGAGCATCGCGATCTGGACAGCGCCATCAATGCTCTGGAGGAGTCCGGCCGCGCCGACGCCCTTCAGCTCAAGCGGCTGAAGAAGAAGAAGCTGTTCCTGAAGGACGAGATCGCCCGCATCGAGGACCAGCTTCTGCCGGACATCATTGCCTAAGCCGCCGCTTTTCGCGCGCGATGGAGCGCGGCAACGCCAAGCACCCCGCCGAGGATTTCCGCAGCGAGATAGATGTCGAGCAGCCGGCTTGCCGGTCCGTCGACGATCAGGCTGAGAAGCCGCCCAAAAGCGAGCGAAAACATGAAAATGACGCCCCAGAACGCTGCGGCGCGCCGCAAGGAGGGGATAAAAGCCGCCATCGCCCAGAAGGCCGAGGCGCCAAGATAGAGGCTCATCAGCGCGCGGAAGATCTGCTTCTGATCGGCGCCTTCGACGCGAATGTCGAGAAACCGCGGGAGTGTGGCGGCAGGATCGGTCCCATAGCTCAGCGCAATAGGGATAAGGCCTGCAGCGATGAGGAGGAGATAAGCCTTCAGCAACTTGTCGCCCTTAAGAAGCGGGTTTTGCCGCTGCGGTGCCTGTCCCATTGCTCTTACCCGTTCAAAACCCTTTCGCCGCTCGATGCGCTGCTCGCGCCTGCGCAAGCCGCCTTGCCAAGCAAAGCCCGGCCCCTATAATCGCGCGCTTTCCGCGAGCTTGCCGTCATTTTTTTGCGAGCGCACATGAGCGAGCCTAAGCCCGTCGTCGGCATCATTATGGGCAGCCGCTCGGATTGGCCGACGCTGAAGGCCGCGGCGGAAGTGCTCGATAAGCTCAAAGTGCCCTACGAGACCAAGGTCGTGTCGGCGCATAGGACGCCGAAGCGGCTCTACGCCTATGCCACCAGCGCACGCGAGCGCGGTCTGAAGGTGATCATCGCCGGCGCCGGAGGTGCGGCCCACCTCCCCGGCATGACCGCCTCCATGACTGAGCTCCCGGTGCTCGGCGTTCCGATCGAAAGCCGCACGCTGAAAGGTCTCGACAGCTTGCTCTCGATCGCGCAGATGCCGGCCGGCGTGCCGGTCGGCACGCTTGCCATCGGCGAATCCGGTGCCGTCAATGCCGGCCTGCTCGCGGCGCAGATCTTGGCGCTCTCCGATGCGCGGCTCGCTGCCCGCATCATGGCTTGGCGCGCGGCGCAGACCGACGCCGTCGCCGAAGCGGTTGAAGGATAATGGCCGGGACTGCGCTGCCGCCCGGCAGCACCATCGGTATTCTCGGCGGCGGTCAGCTCGGGCGCATGCTGAGCCTCGCGGCGGCGCGGCTCGGCCTCAAGACTCATATCTATTCAGACGAGGGGGCGGCGCCTGCCTTCGACGTCGCCGCGGCCCACACTGTCGGACGCTATGACGACGCCGAGGCGCTGGCGCGCTTCGCCAAGACTTGCGCCGTCGCCACCTGCGAATTCGAGAATGTGCCGGCGGCAACACTCGAGGCCGTCGCCCGCCACATCCCGGTCTTTCCTCAAGCCAAAGCGTTTGCGGTCGCGCAGGATAGACTCATCGAGAAGGACTTCGTCACCTCGCTCGGCATCGCCGTCGCGCCCTACGCCAAGGTCGATACGCTCGACGATCTGCGCGCGGCGCTTTCCCGGTTGCGCACCCCGGCGCTGCTCAAGACGCGCCGCTTCGGCTATGACGGCAAGGGCCAGATACCGATCCGCGAGGCGTCGGAATGCGAAGCGGCGCTCGAAGCGATCGGCGAGGCGCCGGCGCTCCTTGAAGGCATCGTTGCTTTCGAGCGCGAAATTTCCGTGCTCGTCGTCCGCGGCAAGGACGGCGCCATGCATTTCTACGATCCGGTCGAGAACGTCCACCAGAACGGAATCCTCGCCATCAGCCGCCTTCCCGCCCGCATCGGCAGCGCCACCGCCGAGGAGGCACGCGCGATCGCGGGCAAAATCGCCGAGGCTCTCTCTTATGTGGGGGTGCTCTGCGTCGAGATGTTCGAGACGGGGGACGATCGCCCGCGGCTCCTTGTCAACGAGTTCGCTCCCCGCGTGCACAATTCGGGCCATTGGACCATCGATGCCTGCGCCGTCAGCCAATTCGAGAATCACGTGCGGGCGATTTGCGGCTGGCCTCTCGGTGAAACCGGACGCCATAGCGACGCGGTGATGACCAATCTGATCGGGCCGGACGTTGCGAAATGGCGCGAGCTTGCCGCCGAAGAGAACACATGCGTTCACCTCTACGGCAAGACCGAGGCCCGGCCTGGCCGCAAGATGGGCCACATCACCCGGCTCTATCCTAAGACGTGAGAAGGCGGCATCTGGACAATTGGCAGCGCCTTTGCTAGATGAGCCTCGGATGCGGGACTTGGCCGGTTCCGGCCGGGTTTTGCTTTGGCCTCCCGCGACCGTTCCTGAACATCCACCTTTTGGCCAAACGGAGAGAGAAGCACTCGTGCAAGTCGTCGTTCGCGATAACAATGTCGATCAGGCGCTTCGGGCCCTGAAGAAGAAAATGCAGCGCGAAGGCATCTTCCGCGAGATGAAGCTCCGGAACTATTACGAAAAGCCGTCGGAGAAGCGCGCCCGCGAGAAGGCGGAAGCCATACGCAGAGCTAGGAAACTCGCGCGCAAGAAGGCTCAGCGCGAAGGCGGCATGGGCCCGGCCCGCGGCCCCAAGCGCTAATTCACGCTTCCGACCCTTGTCATTGCCCGGCTTGACGGAGCCGGGCAATCCAGAACTGGATGCCCCGCGTTCGCGGGAATGACAGTCCTCTGCTTTGAGGGCTACCGCGCCTCGCCGCTTGCCGCCGCGGCGATCTCGACCTGCCCGCCCCCGGCTCTGACCGGCACCGGACGCAAGTCCTCGAGAAAACCGCGCACCTTGGTCCAGGCCCCGCGCTCGAACAGGTCGTTATGATCCGCCTGCGGCACGACCACCAATTTCTTCGGCTCGTTGGCTGCGTGGTAGAGATGCCGCGCGTGATCGAGGGGGATGACCCTGTCGCGCGCGCCATGCACGATGAGGATGGGCGCGCTCACCCCGCCGATGCGCTCGATGGTGCGATATTGATCGGTCATGATCAATTTCAGCGGCAAGAGCGGCCACATCAGGCGCCCCACCTCCACGATCGACGTGAACGGCGCTTCGAGCACGAGTCCCTCGACGTGCCGCTGCAACGCAAGCCGCGTGGCGACCGCCGTGCCGAGCGATTCGCCATAGGCGACGATGCTATGCGGAGCGACGCCAAGCCCGCGCAGATAGTCGTAGGCGCTGACGGCGTCGGCCGCGATTCTTTTCTCGCTCGGCCGCCCGCCCGAACCGCCATAGCGGCGGTAGTTCAGCATGAATACGCCGTAACCGTCGGCGGAGATGGCTCTGATCTTGTTGGCGCGGCTGGCGGCGTTGCCGCTATTGCCGGTGAAATAGAGAAGCGTCGGCTGCGCCCCGCGCGCGGGCTGATACCAGGCGATCAATTTGGTGCCGTCCGCAGCCTTGAAGGCGACTTCCTCGACACCGGCGAGGCCCGCATCCCTCGGATGCACCCGGGTACGATCGGGAAGATAGACGAAATAGCGGTGGAGCAGACGCCCGACGATGAGGATCAGTGCAAAAATTCCAGCGAGCGAGAGCAGAAGGTTCAGCATGAGTGTTTCGCAATGCCTTTCGTTACGCTCAGTTCGGTTCACTTATCCAGGCATTCATGAACGCAGATTGAACGGCTTGTTCAGGAATGGCCCGCCCCGGACCCTGATGGAGGGAGGATTAGAAAACGAAGCGGGTCGGCCGGATGATGAACCGCGCCGACTCTGTGAGGCTTGTGCCTTGGTTGCAGATTGGAGGGCGGCAGGCCCCCCGCACATGATAACGATGCATGCGATTTCGCGCCCTCGGCCTATCCCTTCTGAGGCCCCATATGGGCAACGGGTGGGCCCGGTGCAAGTCGCATGCGGGGTTGCAGTTAACCGCGGAATCAAGCCGCAGTTGGGCGATTCTTCGATGGCTTTGCGGCAAAAGGGTTTTTCCGCGTTAACCCTGCCGTCCCACGCGAGCAAATCAGATTATCGGAGCGCACCGGCGATCTCTTCGAGCGCTTCCTCTAGAGGCAGCAAGTGGCGGCGGATTACTGTCCAGATAATTCTATCGTCGACCTTATCGTATCCGTGTCGAAGGACATTCCCGATGCCCTTGATATCGTCCCACGGAATGTCGGGTCTGATCTGCTGCGCCGCCGCAGGTAGACGACGCGCCGCCTCCGCGATGATCTCAATGCATCGCTCCACCGCAAGCCGCGTCTTAGCATCGGCCTGAAAGTTCTCGTAGGTAAGGCTTTCAGTAAAGACGCGCGCATTACGGATGGCCTGCCGCATCTGCTCAAGCGTCGCTTCAACCGGCCACTCGGTCACAGAACCTTGATCGCCTCGCCTTCGACGGTCTTTCTGAAACGTGGGTTCAGTCCCCCCCGAGTCGTAATATGAACGTCAAGGCCCAGCGCCTCCTCCAAGAGTCGTTTGATGCCCGCAAGCTCGACAATGGAGAAATCGGAACTCTGATCGTAGTCGACGAAGATGTCGACATCACTATCCGGCCGGGCATCTCCACGACCC
>DATLXW010000036.1:0-7604 GCA_035575415.1 Methyloceanibacter sp.
TGATCAACGAAGGCTGCATCGCGCAGGCGATCCGCACCGGGCTCGGGCTCAAGGCGAAGATCAATCTGGTCTCCATCTTCGACCGCAAGAACTACTTCTACCCAGACCTGCCGCAAGGCTACCAGATCAGCCAGTACAAGAATCCGATCGTGGGCGAGGGCGAAGTAATCGTCGATCTGCCGGGCGGCGAGCGTGTCACGGTTGGCATCGAGCGGCTGCATCTGGAACAGGACGCAGGCAAGAGCCTGCACGATCAGCACCCACAATATTCCTATGTCGACCTCAACCGCTCCGGGGTCGCGCTGATGGAGATCGTGTCGAAGCCCGATCTCCGCTCCTCCGAGCAGGCAAAAGCCTATGTCAGCAAGCTCAGGACCATCCTGCGCTATCTCGGCACGTGCGACGGCAATATGGAGCAGGGCTCGCTGCGCGCCGACATCAACGTGTCGGTGCGCCGCCCGGGCGAGCCGTTCGGCACCCGATGCGAGATCAAGAACGTGAACTCGATCCGCTTCATCGGCCAGGCGATCGAGCATGAGGCGCGGCGACAGATCGAAATTCTGGAGGAAGGCGGCAAGATCGAGCAGGAGACGCGGCTGTTCGACGCACGGACCGGAGAAACGCGCTCGATGCGGTCGAAGGAAGAGGCGCACGATTACCGCTATTTCCCCGATCCCGATCTTCTGCCGCTTGAGTTGACGCAGGACTATGTCGATGCACTTGCGCGCGATCTGCCGGAACTTCCCGATCAAAAGCGCGCGCGCTTCATCGCGCAATATGGACTCAGCCCCTATGATGCCGATGTGCTGATCGCCGAGAAAGAATCCGCCGATTATTTCGAGGCGGTGGCCAAGGGGCGCGATCCCAAGCAGGCCGCGAATTGGGTGATCAACGAGCTGTTCGGGCGACTGAACAAAGAGGACAGGGCGATCGCCGACAGCCCGGTGACGGCCGATCAACTGGGGGAGATTCTCGATCTCATCAAGGCCGGAACGATTTCCGGGAAGATCGCCAAGGATGTGTTCGATATCGTTTGGTCCGAGGGCGGCGACCCGATGCAGATCGTCGAGGCGCGAGGCTTGAAGCAGGTCACCGACATGGGCGCGATCGAGGCCGCCGTCGATCAGGTCATCGCCGCCAATCCTGACAAGGCCGAGCAGGCCAAGGCGAAGCCTGCGCTCGCCGGCTGGTTCGTGGGCCAGGTGATGAAGGCGACCGGCGGCAAGGCGAGCCCGCAAGCCGTTAACGCGCTCGTGAAGCAAAAGCTCGGCATAGAGTAGAAGCTTATCGTGCCCCATTGTCGCGGCTTGCCCCATTTTGGGCTCTTGGCATGACAAAGATAAATGTTGAGGCAAGGCAGACCAATGACGCGCGCGATCCGTGTGCATGAATACGGCGGACCCGAGGTCCTCAAATGGGAGGAGGTCGAGGTCGGCCCGCCAGGTCCCGGCGAGGTGAAGATCAGACAAACGGCGATCGGCCTCAACTTCATCGACATTTATCAGCGGACGGGATTCTATCCGCAGCCATCGCTTCCCTTCATTCCGGGCTCGGAGGCGGCCGGCATCGTTACCGAGGTAGGGGAAGGCGTGCGCGACCTGAAGGTCGGGCGCCATGTCGCCTATGCGGGGCAGGTTGGCGCTTATGCGCAAGAGCGCCTGATCGCGGCGGACCGGGTGGTGAAAATCCCGGCCGGGATCAGCGATAAAATGGCGGCGGCGATCATGCTCAAAGGCATGACCGCGCAATATCTCCTGCGCCGGACTTACAAGGTCACGCGCGAAACCACGCTCGTGTTTCATGCCGCTGCGGGCGGAGTAGGACTGATCGCCTGCCAGTGGGCGGCCTCGTTGGGCGCGACCGTGATCGGCACGGTCGGTTCCGCGGGCAAAGCGTTGATTGCGCGCGCGCATGGCTGCACGCACGTCATCAACATTCGTGAGGAAGACCTGGTCGCCAAGGTCAAGGAGTACACCAAGGGAAAGGGCGTCGACGTTGTTTACGACTCGATCGGGAGGAATGTCTTTCCTGCTTCGCTCGATTGCCTCAAACCGCTCGGACTGTGGGTGAGCTTCGGGCAATCCTCAGGACCGGTGCCCGAGTTCCGTATCAATCTCCTGGCGCAGAAAGGCTCGCTTTTCGCCACACGGCCCTCGCTCATGGACTATACCCGCTCGCGTAAAGACCTTGTCGCGACCGCAAACGATCTGTTCGACGTGATCGCCAAGGGCAAGGTCAAGGTCGCGGTAAACCAGACCTATCCGCTTGCCGACGCCGCCGACGCGCATCGCGATCTCGAGGGGCGGCTGACGACAGGCTCCACCGTCTTGCTGGCCTAAGCCGCGCCGTGCCAATTGAACGCAGCCCCACGTCGTCAAGCTGACACAGCCGGGGGCTAGGTCTATGCCTCGGGGTCCTGCCGCGAAGGGGAACGATGCCGGTCGACGTACATGCCTCCGCCCGGGGGATGCAACGGGAGGCCGCAGCAATCCGGCCTTCCGGTTTCGCCTGCGTGCTTCTTTTCGGGCTCGCCTATGGCCTCGTGCATAGCGCGCTCAGGCTAGCGGTCTCGCATAATCTGGCCGTGGACGACATCAAGTCGAACCTCTACACGCAGACGCTCGAACTCGGTTACGTGGACAAGCAGCCACCGCTGTACGAGTGGATGTTATGGGGAGTGCAGCAATTTACCGGGCCGACGCTGCCGAGCTTTCTTATTTTGAAATACGGCCTTCTGACCGCGACCCTGGCGCTTCTCTATCTCGTGGCGAAGCGACTGTTCGCAGACGAACGCTGGGCCGTGCTAGCGGGCCTCTCGCCCCTCATGCTCTATCAGATCGCCTGGAATCTGCACGAAGGGGTGACGCAGACGATCGCGCTGATCTGCGCCGTCGCCGCCACGATGTGGACGTTCATGCGGCTCGCGGATCACGGCCGCGCAAGCGACTATCTTCTATTCGGATTGACGGCGGGTCTTGGGCTCCTGACCAAGTATAATTTCGCGGCCTTCCTCTTCATTCTGCTTGCCTGCGCTTCGCTCCAACCGGTCTTGCGCGCCCGCTTGCTCGATCGGCGCTTCCTATTGAGCCTCGGTATGAGCGGAGCGGTGGTTGCGCCGGTCGTCTACTGGTTCGTAACCCAAGGCCACGATCTGGTCGCGCTTTACCGGAGCTCGATCGCGCCGATGGCGGAGAAAAACTGGCTTGCCGCGCGGGCGATCGGACTCGCGAAGACCGCATGGGCGCCGTTCGGTTTTCTCTTTCCGTTGATCGTAATCGCGCTCTGCTTCCCCGGCATGCTGCGCGAAGCCCTGGCGTCGGTCAGAGCGGGGCTAAAGCCGCGCCATTGGGAGCGCGCCGAACCGGATTGGCGGCTTCTCCTCCTGCACATGACCCTCGGCGGCTTCATCGTGCTTGCCTTCGGCGCCTTGGCGACCGGAGCTACACACTATCTCGAGCGTTATATGCACCCCTTCTTTTTGTTGACGCCGCTTTGGCTGCTTACCCTGGTCGAGCGCACCGGACCGTCCGGCCGGAGGCTCGGCATTCTTACCGCCATCTTGGCCGGCGCGACGCTTCTCGTCGTTCCGGTCAGAACCTATGGGCTGCTCGAAACACTGGCAGGCCACTGCCGCAAATGCCGCATCGCCGTGCCTTATGAGACGCTTGTGGCGGCGCTTAGGGAGCGCGGCTTCCAGTCGGGAACCATCATCGCGGCGACGCGCGAAGATGCAGGAAATCTCCGCCGCTTTTTCCCTGCGGCGCGCATTGTGCGGCTCGAGCGGCCACGCTATGCACCGCCGCCGCGGGCGGCGCAGAAGGACGACAAGCTTGCGGTGGTGTGGCGGGAAGGATACCGGCTGCCGAAAGAAGCCAAGCGCGAATATGCCGGGATCGTTCGGGAGCTCGGCCAAATTCCCGAACGTGTGAACGTTCCTGAGGAGGACGTGGCCTCAAGGCGCGGCTTCGCCTGGACAATCATTGTGACGGAGCAGCCTTCGCCATAGCGCTCCAGAGCAGGAAGTGCCGCTGTGGTTATCGCTGCGTGAGTCCGCGTGGTGAAAGATTGATTGCCGGTCCTAAAGCTTAACAATGACGCTGCAGATTCACGCGGGATGTAAACCAACATTACCTGCCGTTAGAGAGTCGGTCATGCAGCTTTAAGCAAGACGATTCAGAAGTTGTTGAAAGAAGGCTCCCATGATTAACGCGTCGAGGGCAGCGAAAGGCGAGGGAAACATCAGCCTAAACGTCCGAATACTCGACGGGTTGTCAGACGAGTGGTCAAAAAGGGGGCATTTGCCATGGCGCGGATCGAGATAGCGGCGGACCAAGCCGGAACCGGTGCACAGGCGGGGTCGGGAGACGCGCTCTTCGAACTCGGTATGCTTTATGCGACTGGGCGCGACGGACCGGCCGATCTTGTCGTGGCACACAAGTGGTTTAACCTCGCTGCCGCGCGGGGCAATAGAGAAGCCTTGGCTCACCGCATCGAGGTAGCGCGCGAGATGTCGGCCGATCAAATCGCGGAAGCGCAGCGGCTCGCCCGCGAGTGGCTGCAGACGCATTAGGCTCGCGCAGGGTCAACCTCAACTCAGCGCAGAGCCTGGTCGGCTGCTTCGTCGTCGCTGCAATGGCGGAAGAGCGAGATCACGCAACGATAGCTTTTGCGCGCGAAGCCGCCGGCAGCGCTGCTCGCCCGTTGCAAACGGTTGGGTTGGTCCTCGGCGACCGGCGGGGGAGGGGCATTGTCCGCTGCGGGTGAATCGGGTTGAGGATTGAGCGACTCCGGCTGCTCTTGCACGGCGGCGGCCTCCCCTTGCGGCTGGGCGCCATCCTCCGGTTGGCCGCCAATTCGATCGCGTGCGCTGCGAATGCCGTCGCGCGAAGCCTTGAAGGCGCGGCCGGTAAGTTCGACCAAAGTGTTGGGCTGATTGCCCTTCGGTTTCTCGAAGACCTTCTGGTCCTGCTTGATCTTGTCGGCGAAATGTTTGGCGCGGGCGAAATCCTCCGGCACCGGACCGTCATAAGAGTAGGTTTTGAGGATGCCGTTGCAGGCGGGAGTTGCGCGTTCGGCGGCGCAAGAGGCGTGGTGCCCCTCTTTGGCGGTCCGCATAACGCAATAGAGCTTCAGGGCGTCGCCGGCTTTGAGGCCGCCGCCGTCCACCCGGCAGAGATAGGTCTGATCGGGGCCTTTGCAGGTGACGCAGAAACGCACTTCTGCGCCGAGCGCCTGGGCGGAGGCGCAAGCCGACAGCCCGGCTACGAAAGCCGCGCGCAAGAGTATCCGCTGAAGCGATTCACCTGACATGCGCGGGCGATTCCCTCTCCCGTCCGTCGGCCAAAATTTAGCACAACCCGGAGCTAGGCAAGCGCAGAAAAGCGCCTTGAATATGGCCGCAACCTTGCGGCGAATACACCGGATTCAGCCCTTCTTTGCCCTCTCGCGGTTTGCTTGGGCCGTCACCATCTTGTTGCGCATGAGGGGCTTGCTCGCGAGCGGGCAAGCGCGGCCAGTGTTGACCGCCCGGCACCCGATCATTAAGCCTTGCTTTGTCCGGAGACGTGGCCGAGAGGCTGAAGGCGGCGGTTTGCTAAACCGTTATACGGTCAAAAGCCGTATCGAGGGTTCGAATCCCTCCGTCTCCGCCAGTTCGCGTCACAAATCAGCCGCAACGCAAAGGATGATGACGGCCATGCCGCAGAGCGCCAGCCGATCCGATCCGCGCCTCGATCCCCTCTTTCTCGAGCGGGAACGCAACCGCTTCGCCGGGCGGGCGCTGGCATTCCTGGTTCTGTTGAACGGGGGTGCGGCGCTAATTCTCCTCGCCATATTGGCGCGCGCGCCGGAGGGCTCGGTCGACTCGCGGGTCGCAACCGCCTTGCTGTTCTTCAGCGGCGGAACCATCGCGGGATTGCTGAGCTCGTTTATTGCCTATATCAACCGCACCGTCGCCATGGAGGCGCCGCAGCGTGCCAATCTGCGCGCCGCCCTGCAAGGCCTTGCCATCGCCGTGGTGATCGGCAGCGGAGCGGCGTTCGCGACCGGCATGAACATGGTGGCCGTGTCGGCTTCGTCCAAATCGAGTTCGCACCCGAAGGGCTCCAAGGAACAGCCGAAGGGCTCGAAGGAGCGGCGCGAACAGCGCAGTCCGACAGCGCAGCCGAGCCAGCGCGCCAAGACCCCCGACAGGCCGGTCGAGATCGAATGGGAGGCGTTGCTGCCGGCGGCGTCGTCGAGGAGAGCGCCGTCTTAAGGCGGACCGGTGATCTGCCGCGTAAAGTTCTCCCAGAGCGTCCTTAAGTCGGCAGTGAGCTCTCCGAGTTTCTGTCCGACCACGTCCCAATTCACCATGCGGCCGCCTTGCAACGGATCGACCCGCGAATCGGCGACATAAGCGGCACCAACGGTCAGCAGCGCGCCGAGAATCATACCGAGAAGAAGACGCATTTCCCGCCGCCCCCTTATGAGGCCTGCAATCATAAGCCCCTAAGCGCCCAAGCGGAAGCGGCTTCCCTTTCGGGACAAGTGAAGTTCGTTGCACGATTCTTGTGCGTTTCTTCAGCCTGGCAGGCAGGTTAGCTTGCGGCCGCAAGCGTCTCCGGCTGGGAGGCGGGCTCCAGTGCCGCCTCGATGGCATCGTCGACGGTCGAGAGCCAGACGAAGCGCACGGCGTTACGGGCGGCCTCGGGCACGTCCTCGTAGTCCTTCTTGTTGCGCTCCGGCAGCATCACGGTCGAGATGCCGGCGCGCACGGCGGCGAGCACCTTGTTCTTCACCCCGCCGATCGGCAGCACGAGCCCCCGTAGCGAAATCTCGCCGGTCATGGCGGTGTCGCTCCTAACCGTGCGACCGGTGAGCAACGAAGCGAGCGCGATGAACATGGCGACGCCCGCGCTGGGGCCGTCTTTCGGAATGGCGCCGGCAGGCACATGCACGTGGATGTCGGACTTCTCGAACACGGCTGGATCGATTCCAAGCGTCGAGGCGCGCGCCTTCACCAGACTCAACGCGGCTTGCGCACTCTCCTTCATCACCTCGCCGAGCTGGCCGGTCAAGATCAGTTTGCCGTTGCCCGGCACCCGCGCCGCCTCGACGAAAAGGATATCGCCGCCGGTCGGAGTCCAGGCGAGACCGGTCGCCACGCCGGGCACGGAGGTGCGCATCGCCACTTCGCCCTCGAAGCGGCGGGCGCCGAGTATCCCGTGCAAATCGCCGGCATCGATCCGCACCTTCTCCGTCTTGCCCTCGGCGATACGCATGGCGACATGGTGCAGCAGCGCGCCGATCTCGCGTTCGAGATTGCGCACACCGGCTTCCCGCGTGTAGTCGCGGATAAGGGCGCGGATGGCATCTTCGGTGACTTCAACCTGATCGGCGGAAAGGCCGGTCGCCTCAAGCTGGCGCTTCAGGAGATAGCGCTTGGCGATCTCGACCTTTTCGTCCTCGGTATAGCCGGGCAGCTCGATCACTTCCATGCGGTCGCGCAACGGCCCGGGGATGGCGTCGAGCACGTTGGCCGTGCCGATGAACATGACCCGCGACAGATCGAACGGCACGGCGAGATAATTGTCGCGGAAGGTGGCGTTCTGCTCCGGGTCGAG
>DATLXW010000037.1:0-2377 GCA_035575415.1 Methyloceanibacter sp.
GACAAGCCTTCGGCGATGGTGCATTTCCATCGCGCCGCCAAATACCCGCAGCATTTCTACGGCCAACTGGCGCGTCAATCGATCGATGCGCGGCCTGCGCATTTGGAGGTCACGCGGACGCCGCTGCCGACTCAGGCCGACATCGAGACCTTTCTTTCTCGCGACGCGGTGCGCGCCATCGGGGTCGCTCGGGCGGCCGGCTATGACGGCGCGATGCCGCAATTCATGCTGGCTCTGGCGCGTAAGCTCAAGAATCCGGCCGAGGTGGTTCTGCTTGTTGAGCTCGCCAACATCACGGACAACCGGCAAGTGGGCTTACGGCTGGCGAAAATCGCCTTCAATCGCGATCTCCCGCTCGGCGACTATGCCCTGCCCGTCGGGGTCATCCCCAACTATAAGAGCCTTCTTTCCGAGCGCGTCGATCCGGCTTTGGTGCATGCGCTGTCGCGGCAGGAAAGCGAGTTCAACGCCGCGGCCAAGAGTCCGGTTGGAGCCGCGGGACTGATGCAGTTGATGCCGAGCACCGCCAAGGCCGTGGCCAAGGCCTATAAGGTGAAATTCGACGCGTCGCAGTTGACCAACGCGGCCTATAATACTCAGCTCGGCGAAGCGCATCTGAGGGATCTAATCGACAGCTACGGCGGCTCCTATTTCCTGGCTCTCGCCGCCTATAACGCCGGCGGCGGACGCGTTGCGGAATGGATGAAGGCCTTCGGCGATCCGCGCGACCCGGAGGTCGATCCGGTCGACTGGATCGAGCGCATTCCCTTCACCGAAACGCGCCAATATGTGGTGAAGATTATGGAGTCGCTCCAGCTTTACCGGTCGCGCCTGATGGGGCCAAAGCAGGCGCTGCAGCTGGTACAGGATCTCAATCGCGGGCGCAAAATCCCCCGGGCCGAAACCGCGACGATAGGCCAGCAGGCGAAAACCGAATAAATGTGAAGCCTTGCCCCCCTAGACGGCTTTGCTCAAGATTGAGGGGCGGGCGGGGGCAAACGCGCCGGCCAAGTCGTTCCAGACACGCTTCAAGGTAACCGAGATGCCCGAGCTTGATGGCGAGCTGTGGCGAGACATCACCTACGCGTCGTTCGACGATTTGAAACTCTACGTGCGCCATTTTCCGGCGCCGGACGAGCGATTCCGGAGCGTCATTTGCCTGCCCGGCCTCACGCGCAACTGCCGCGATTTCACCGCCCTTGCCACTTATCTCTCGCGCCATCCCGAGCGCCCGCGTAATGTCTATTGCTTCGATTACCGCGGCCGCGGACGTTCGCAATACGACCGCAATTGGCGCAACTATACCCCCTTCATCGAGCTGCTCGACGTGCTCGATTTCCTCACCTTGCGCGGCCTGCATCGGGTCGGGATCGTCGGCACTTCGCGCGGCGGATTGATCGCCATGCTGATGGCGGCGCTAAGACCGACAGCGATGGGACCCGTCGTGCTCAACGACATCGGGCCGGTGATCGAAACGCGCGGGCTTGCACGCATCATGGGTTATGTCGGGCGCATGCCGGTGCCGAAAACCTGGCCGGATGCGGTCACGATCTTGCGCGAATTGAACGAGCACGCCTTTACCGCGTTAAGCGACGAACAGTGGGAAGAGATCGCCAAGGACGTGTTCGACGAGCACAAGGGGCGCCCGGCGAGGTCCTACGACCGCAAGCTCGCCCGCGCCATCGGCAGGATCGACCTGTCGCGGCCGGTGCCGGATCTTTGGCCGCAGTTTATCGCGCTCGGCCAAGTGCCGGCCTTCGTGTTGCGAGGCGAAAATTCAGACTTGCTCAGCGCAGATACGCTCGAGGCCATGGTCGAACGGCATCCCAATCTGCGCAGCATGACCGTGCCCGATCAGGGACACGCGCCGATTCTGAAAGAACCGCAAATATTGGAGTCTATTGGCGCCTTCTTCGCCGCAAATGACAGTTAGGCGAGATGCGCAGGACGGTACAAACGAGCAAGACTTATTCGTTCTCGGGTAGCGGGAGAAGCTCCGGCAACGCGCCGGTGGACAATTCGACTTCTCCGCCGGTTGTCGTCTTGATGCGCGGAAGCACGCGCGCGGCAAGATCGGACGGCATCGAGGCTTCCTTCCAGCTGATGCTCTCGGACGTGGAGAAAATCTCCGGCAAATCGCGCCTGAGTTGGTAAGACACCGCCACAGCCGTGCCCTTGTCAGGGGCCACGCCTTGAATCGTCACGGCAAGGCCCGATAGGGCGACCTTGCCGGACTCGAGCTGGCTTAGCGCGCGCAAAGCCGCGCTCACCGCCGCGTCCCAATTTTTCGGCGCTCCGGACGCAAGCTCGAGCCTGTCGTCGAGACCGGGGCGGCGGAACAATTGCCGCGACAACTCCCGCAATTGCTTGCGCGCTG
>DATLXW010000038.1:0-11105 GCA_035575415.1 Methyloceanibacter sp.
CCTGTCCGGGGAACCTTACCCGCAAACGCGCTGCATCCGTGCTGTGAGTTTAGGGGCAGCCCGGCGGATGTTGCGGCGCCTTCTTTCTCACGACTCGCGGAAAGCGCGCGCCATTTGGTCGCTCAAGGGCTTCAAAAGATAAGAGAGAACCGTCCGGTCTTGCGTCCTGACGAAGGTCTCGACCGGCATGCCGGGAACCAGTTTGACCGTTCCGAGCTTCGCCACTTCATCCGCGTCAATCGAAACCTCGATCGTGTAGTAGCTCTGCCCGGTCCGCGGATCCACGGTCACGTCGGCGGCGATCTGGCTAACCGTGCCGCCGATTTCCGGCGTCGTGCGCTGATTGAAGGCGGAGAAGCGCAGGCCGGCGCTCTGTCCAAGCTGCAACTGGTCGATGTCGTGCGGCGCGACCTTCGCCTCGACCATCAACTGGTCGCTTGTGGGCACGATCAACATGATGGGCTTGCCTGGGGCGATAACGCCGCCGACGGTAAAGACCGTCGATTCGTGCACAACGCCGTCTTGCGGCGCGCGGATTTCGATCCGCTTTAGCTGATCCTCGGCGGCAACTCTTTGTTCGGCCAGCTCGCCGAGCTTCGCCTCGACATCGCGCAGCTCGCCTCCCACCTCGCTGCCGAAGCTCAAATCGACCTGGACGATCTGAAGTTCGGTTTCCGTGATCTTGCCTTTGGCTTGCGCCAAGGCTGCAATATATTGTCCGCGCTCTCCCTCGATGCGCGTTGCATTCCGCTCGAGTTCCGTCAGCTTTGAGAGCGCGATCAGGTTCTTCTGCCACAACGCCCGAGCCCCTTCGAGCTCACGTTTGATGAATTTGATCTCATCGACCTTGGCATCGATTTGCGCCGAGTAGCCTTCGCACTCCTTCTCGAGTTGTTTGACGCGTTCGCGCAACTGTTCCTTCTGCGCGAGCCGCGCTGAACGGCGCACCTCGAATAGCTTCTTCTCACCCTCGAGCAATTGGCCGATTTCAGGTTCATTCTCCCGGCGCAGTAGCTCTTCGGGAAAGACAATTTGGTCGCGGTCAGCCCTTTCGGCGATGAGACGCGCTTTGCGCGCCGTCAGTTCGTCGATGGCCTTGGTCACTACGGCGAGATTGGCGCGTGTAATGGTCGCGTCGAGCCGAACGAGGACATCGCCTGCGCGCACATGATCGCCATTCCGCACCAGGATCTCCGCCACGGTGCCTCCGGTCGGATGTTGCACCTCCTGTATACGCGAATGCACGACCAATGTGCCCGGCGCCATCACCGCCCCGGATATTTCGGTGAGGGCCGCCCAGCCGCCGACACCGGCGACCAGAAAGGCGACGATTGCGACGCCCAATAAAGTATGACGGCGAATATCCCCGGTGGTCGTCATGTCCCGGTCATTCTCCCAACGGTCGCCGCCGCCCAGGGTGCGGGATCCTGGGGCACCGGCTGCAATTTGGGGTAAAGCGCCGCAAGCACCGAAGCCTTATCGCCGAAAGCGCGCACCCTGCCGTGTTCGATGGCAAGCAAGAAGTCCACTGCCGCGAGCGCTGGGCCTCGATGCGAGACAATGACCACTATGCCGCCGCGCTTCTTCACTTCGATGATGGCCTTGGTCAGCGCCAATTCGCCGTCGCCGTCCAGATTGGAGTTCGGCTCGTCCAACACGACGAGGAAGGGGTCCCGATAGAGCGCGCGAGCGAGCGCAATTCGTTGGCGCTGTCCGGCCGAAAGAACTTGGCCGTGTTCGCCGATCTCGGTGTCGTAGCCCTCGCGAAACGAGACGATGAGCTCGTGCACGCCGGCGGCTTCGGCGGCGGCGATGACATGCGCGGGATCGGCGTCGCCTTCGAAACGTGAAATATTCTCGGCGATTGTTCCGCCGAAAAGTTCGACGTCCTGGGGCAAATAGCCGAGGCAGCGCCCCAATTCGGAAGGCGACCATTGATCGAGATCGGCGCCGTCAAGGCGAATGCGCCCCGACCGCGGCTGCCACACGCCGACGATTGCGCGCAGGAGCGTCGATTTCCCCGAACCCGTCGGACCGATGACTCCGAGTGCCTGGCCCGCCTCGACGCTAAAGCTGACAGCCTCGACGATCGGCTTTGTCCCTCCTGGCGCCGCGACGAAGACATCATGCAGGCTAAGTTGCGCCTTGGGTCTCGGCAAAGGCATGGGTTCGGCGCCCTTCGGCAGGAGCGACAACAATGTATTGAGGCGGGCCCAGCTTTGGCGCGCGCTGAGGAAGTTTTTGTACTGGGCGATGGCCATATCCACCGGAGCAAGTGCGCGGCCGGCCAGAATCGAGGCCGCGATAATGATCCCGGCAGTAGCCTCGTGCTCGATCACCAGATAGGCGCCGACCGCCAGCACCGCCGACTGCAACGCCATTCGCAGCACTTTCGAGAACGCGCCGAAACCGCCGGACACATCGCTGAGACGCTGGCAATCCGCTAGATAGCGGCGATTGATGTTCTGCCACTTCGCGTCCACGAAACCGTCCATACCCATGGCGGCGATTACTTCCGCATTGCGGCGGCAGCTTTCGGCAAAATCGGTGCGGGCAAGACCCGACTGATTTGCCGATTTCAGGGGGGCGCGCGAAAGAAATTCCGCGACCGCGGTGAGGCCGACGAGCACGATCGCGCCGATAAGCGCGGTGACCCCCAGAGCCATGTGGAAGGCGAAAATTACCGCCAGATAGACTGGAATCCAGGGCAGATCGAACAGGGCGATCGGCCCGGGCCCGGATAGGAAGGACCGCACCGTCTCAAGATCGCGCACGGGCTGGGTGCCGTTACTTTGATGTCCCGCGACGAGCGGAATGCGGAGCACCGCATGCAAAATCTTCCCGCGCAGCTCCTCGTCGACATAGGTTCCCACTCTGACCAGGATCCGGCTGCGGACAAGATCGAGCAATCCCTGCGCCGCGAACAAGACGAGGACGAGGACCCCGAGCCCGACCAAGGTCGGAAGGCTCCGGCTCGGCAAAACGCGATCGTAGATTTCGAGCATGAAAAGCGCGCCGGTCAGCATCAAGATATTGATGATGCCGCTGAATAAGGCGATGCCGGCAAAGGTCCGCCGGCATTGGCGCAGCGCCTTAGCCAATTCCGCGGCGGCGCGGGATTGCGCTTTATCGGATGAAGCTCGGAGGGCTTGTTGCGTCACTGTTGCTGGCCTTTTGCCTGCCGATTGGTGCGAGCGAAGCGTTCCACGCCGCACGACCGGCTCAGTCCTCGGCTTCTTTAGGTTTCGGAATCGGGTTCGAATGCTCTGCTTTCGGTTCCACCACCGCGCGGAACTGCAACGGACCCGATTTCCAGTCGAAAGGCGCCGAGGGCACCGCCTCTGTGCAAGGAGCGAGCATGCTTTCCCCCTCGGCGTTGCGGATCTCGAACACGATGCCGGGACGCGCCATCTCCGAGCAGCGTTCCCAGTATTGAATGTCGATCCAATCGCTCATGGCCCGGTATCCCACATTGAATCTCATCGAATGAGCAGATGCGCGTCGAGCGTAGTGACGGTATCGAGGCCGGAGTGCTGATCGCCAATATCGAACGGCTGGAGGTCGTGCACGGTCGAAGTAAGCGTGCTCTGAACGGCGTTACCGAGATCGTCGTTTTGCGAGGGTGCCAAGGACGGTATTTGATCGTGACCTTCGCCCAGGGGCTGAATCGCACTCTTCCCCACCTGGATCGTGACCTTCACGGGCTCCGACAGCGACCAGCCGTCGCTCGCTCGATAGGTGAAGCTGTCGGCGCCCTTGAATTGCTTGTCGGGAACGTAAACGAAGGCACCGTTGGCTTTGACGGTAAGCGTGCCGTGTTTGGGCTTCGCAAGGAGCACGACCGAGAGGGTGTGACCGTCCGCATCGGCGTCATTTGCGAGGAGTCCTTCCGAAGCGGCAACCTTCAGCTTCTTCCCAACGCTCGTGACGTAGCCATCGACCGCTGCGTCGGCGGGGGCATTTGCGGCCGGCGGAAGCGCCGCTTTCTTGCTGACTCGAACCCACACCGTCGCCAAGTCGAACTCGTTCCCGTCGCCCACCTTGTAGGTAAAATAGTCGATCCCGTGGAACTTCTTCTTCGGCACGTAAACGAACGAGCCATCCTCGTTGAACACGAGTCTGCCCTTTCTCGGTCCGGACACCAGGCTGCTGGTAAGCAAGAGGTCGCTATCGGGAGCAATGTCGTTCGTCAGCACGCCTTCGGCGCCGATCACGAGCTTCTTCCGGGGCATTCCCGCGTAAAAATCGTCGTTCGCTTCGGGCGGTCCGCTGAGAACCGGTTGACCCTCGATCGTGACGTCATTGAATTTCAGCAATTGGATGTTTCGGATCTGATCCGTTCCGTCGGGCGAACCGGCGCGGAGGTCGGCGACCGTCCAGCTGCCGTCGGCATTCTCGACGATCGAGTAGTCGGCGAAATTGCCGGAATAGACTGCCGTGTTCTGGCCGCCGAGACCGTTGAGGAGATCGTTGCCGGCGCCGCCGGTAAGGCTGTTGTCGGCCGCGTTTCCAACCAGGGCGTCATGGCCCGACCCGCCGACGACGTCTTCGATCAACGAGGCGGGATTGTTTTTGTAAAGCAGCGCATTGGCGATGTTGCCGGCGGCCTTGTGGCCGTTGCCGAGATTCGCCAGTTGAGCCGTCGAGACCGTCGTCCATGCGCCCGGTTGCAAGTCGACGTTGAGATCGGTCGCATAATTGGAGAAGTCGTAGGTGTCTTGTCCGCCTCCGTCCCAAATGGTCAGAAAAATCCGGTTCGCGCCTGGCGCCCCTTGGCCGGCGCCATTCAGCGACATCTCGCCCGTGTTGGGATTCCACTTGTAGACGGTGTCGCCGGAATTGGTGGTGTAGTTCGCGCCATACATTTTCTGCAGGGCCGCGATGTCGTACATCATCAAGCTCTGCGGATAGCCCCAGGTCTCGTTGCTGTAGTAGCCCGCGCTGGAGCCCACATAGGAGTGGTAGCTCATCACGCTATATTCGAGCGAATCGCGCCCGGCGGGCATTATGGGGAATGTGCCGCTCGCCTCGTGCGGATGCTTGAGACCCATCGCATGGCCGATCTCATGCAACAGCGTGAGCCACGCGTAGTTGCCTTCCTTGGGATTGTCGTACATTCCCCACGCGCCGTTGAACCATGCGTCTCCGCCGGGGGCGGACGTCGACGGGTAATAGGCCCAGGCAGTGCCCGGCGCGTTGGATTCGGCAAAGCGCAGGGCGGCGTGTTGCGTCGAGGTTTCGGCCATCTCCGTGAAGGTGACGTTGATCACGGAAGAATAGTGCTGAAGGATGTCTCGCGTTGCGGCTTGCTGGGCCTCGTTAAAGGTTTGAAATCCTTTCTTAGCTTCGCCGTAACCGTAACTTGCGCCGTAAAACGAGGCGCTGGTGGGGAAGCTGAAGCTCAGCGAGCTTACGGCCCACTTTACGCCGCTCAAGACGCCATCGACATAGACGTTTCCGGTCGGGCTATAGCGCGCGATCGCTGGCATACAGGTCTCCGGCGGGGATCGGAAACCTGTTGGTACGCGGAGAACCGCTAAGAATGCGGTAGGCCGGCTGGACCGAGTTTAGTAAAATTTTTGCCGTTGCGAGCGCGGCCGAGAGTCGGGTTTGCCGGCGCATTGCCGGGTAGGCGAGGACCCGTTAGGCTCCGGAAAGGTCGAGCAGCTCGGCAACCTCCGCGCTCGCCGGTTCGCGCATGATCTCCGCCGCAGGCCCCGTCTGCAGCACGCGCCCGCCCTTGAGCACGGCGATGCGGTCGGCGAGCCGCGCCGCATCGTCGAGATCGTGGGTGACGAGGACCACCGGCATCGACAGTTCGCGGCGAAGCTCGATCAGCTCCGCGCGCAAGCGGTGGCGCGTGAGCCGGTCGACGGCGGAAAATGGCTCGTCGAGCAGGAGCACATCGGGGCGCCGCGCGAGCGCCCGTGCCACCGCCACCCGCTGCTGCTCGCCGCCGGAAAGTTGCCCCGGCTTCCGCTCCTCGAGCCCGTCGAGATGCACCCGGGAGAGCAGCGCGCGCGCCTCTTCCGCGCGGCGATGCTGTGGAAGGTCGCCGAGCGCCTCCATCACGTTCTCGAGCGCGGTCAAATGCGGGAAGAGCGCATAGGATTGAAATACCATGCCGATGCGCCGCTCCCGCGCCGGCAGATCGATCCCAATTTCGCTGTCGAACCAGACGTCGCCGTTGCAGGCGATGCGCCCGCGCTCAGGCGCATGGAGGCCGGCGATGGCTCTGAGCGTGGTTGTCTTGCCGCTGCCTGACGGGCCCACCAGCGCTAGAATCTCGCCCGGCGCGACGGACAACGAAACCTCGAGCGCGATCGGGTTCTTTTGGTCGAGCGCGACGGAAAGACCGGAATCAGGCATGGCGGCGCCCGATGCGCTGAGTGAGCGCGTAGCTCAGCGCGATGGCCGAAAGCGAGATCGTGAGCAGAAGCGCAGCCATGCGTCCGGCCGCGACCTGGTCGAAGGCCTGCACACGGTCATAGATGGCGATGGCGACGGTGCGTGTCTCGCCCGGAATATTGCCGCCGACCATAAGCACCACGCCGAACTCTCCGAGCGTATGCGCGAAGGAAAGCGCCATGGCGGTGAGAATGCCGGGCCAGGCGAGCGGCAGCTCGACTCTTCGCAACGTGCGCCAGAAGGACATGCCGCAGGTGGCCGCCGCGTCGCGCAGGTCGGCGGGAATGGCCTCGAAGGCGCGCTGAATCGGCTGTACCGCAAAGGGGATATTGACGATGAGCGAGGCGAGCAGAAGCCCCGCGAAGGAAAAGACGAGCGGCTTGCCAAATAGCGCTTCGTAAGCCTGGCCGAACCAGGAGCCCGTTCCGAACGCCGTGAGCAGATAGAAGCCGAGCACCGTCGGCGGCAGCACCAGCGGCAACGCAACCGCCGCCTCTGCCACCGCCTTGCCGCGGAAGGAGCGCACGGCGAGAAAACGCCCGAACGCGATGGCAAGCGGAATCAAAACGAGCACGGTCAGCGCGCCGAGCCGCAGGCTGAGCCGGAGCGCGTCGAAATCCATCGGCCCGCGCTCAGGAGGTTTCGCCCGGCAGCAGGAAGCCGTAGCGCCGCAGAATCGCCCGGCCATCCGGCCCTTGCAGATAGGCATAGAACGCGCGCGCCGTTTCGCCCGCGCCCTTGATCAGCGCCATGCGCTGGCGCAGGGGGGCGTGCCACTCGGCGGGGATGAGCGCGAAAGTGCCGAGCGGCCGGATGCTCGGCGCGAGCGCGAGCGAATAGGGAATGATGCCGCCCTGCGCGTTGCCGGAAGCGGCGAACTGCGCCGCCTGCGAAGCATTTTCGCCGAGAACGAGCTTGTCCTTTATCCCCTCCCACAGCCCGGCATGGCGCAGCGCTTCGACCGCGCGGGCGCCGTAAGGAGCGTGCTCGGGATTGGCGATGGCGAAGCGGGCGATTTCGCCGCGCTTAAGCGCCGCGTCCAAGCCGGACAGCTCTCCGTCGGCCGCCAGCGGAGAGCCCTCCGGTGCGAAGATAACGATGCGGCCGATGGCGTAGAGCGCGCCTTCGCCCTCGGTCAGCCCCTTGGCGGCGAGGCCGAGCGCGAAATCCTCGTCGGCCGACAGGAAGAGCTGAAAAGGGGCGCCTTGCTCGATCTGGCGGGAGAAATTGCCTGACGATCCGAAGGAGAGCTTCACCTCGCGCCCTGTCCTCCGCGTGAAATCTTGCGCCGCCTCGGCGAGCGCGAATTGCAGGTCGGACGCGGCGGCGATCACCGGCGCGTTATCCGCCCGTGCGGAACCGAGCCAAGCCGGCATGAAGAGAACAAGGAGCGCAAGTCCGATAAAATCCGCTCGCCGCATGCCGGCATCCGATATATCCACCTGGCTATATCGCAAGCTGAACGGCCGGGCCGGGCGAGTCAACCGGAAAAATCGTAGGCGAGCCTATTTCGGCGCCTTGCGCATGACGCGGCGCAGCGCGGCAAGGTCCGCGGCGATGGCGCGGCCGGTCGCCTTTTGCATCCGCCGGTAACGGGCAAGCACCTGCTGTCCGAGCGGGGTAAGCGCGGCCCCGCCGCCGCTCTTGCCGCCCTTCGCCGCCTCGACCAAAGGCTTGGCGAAGCAGGCGTTCATCGTCTCGACCAGCAGCCAGGCCTGTTTATAGCTCATGCCCATGCGCCGCCCCGCCGCCGCGATCGAGCCGGTTTCGCGGATATTTTCCAGCAGATCGGCTTTGCCGGGGCCCATGGCGATGGCATCCCCCAGCACGATGCGGAGCCGCGCGGCCGGCCCTTGCTTGCGCGAGGTCATGCGCCCTCTATGACGCAACGCCCCGCCTGCCGCAATCGGGCAGGCGGGGTGTTTGAGCGCGGTGGCGGAGGAGCGGGGTTACAGGATGAAATCGCCCACCACCATCTTCGTCATGTGATCGATCTTGATCTGGAAGTCGGCCCTGCCGTCGCCATTGGTGTCGCCTTGCACCAGCACGTGTGCGCCCTGCTTCTGCCAGCGCAACTCGCCGGCCTTGCCGGTGAAGGCCTTGGTGTTGATCCACTTGAATTTGTTGTCGGCGCCGCCGTTGATGGGATCGATGGCCGAGAGGTCGATCTTGTCGAGACCGCGTTCGAACCCGAACACGGTGTCGAACTGTCCGGCTTTTGGCTTCGACTCGCTGACGGTCAGATAGGCGAATTTGTCGGCGCTCCCCGCGTCGCCGAAGAGCCGATCGCCGCCGGTGCCGCCGTAGAGCGTGTCCACGCCGTTTCCAGCCGTGAGCGTGTCGTTGCCGCCGAGCCCGAACACGAAATTGTCGCCGTCGGTGACGGCGATGGTGTTCGGATTGTTGTCGCCGACATATTGCTTGCCGACCACGCTGAGCACGACGTCGTTGCCCGTGCCTCCTTGATAGTCGATCTTGAGGACGACGCCGGTCTGGAAATTCGGCTGTCCGCTCACATTCTCGATGATGATGGCGCCGTCTGGAAGCCCGGCGAATGTGCCTGACACGGCGTCGGCCCCGTCATTGTCGATGATGGTGAACTCATTGCCCAGGGCCGCGGCCGAAAAATCGAACACGAGATCGAGCGTCGAGTTTCCGAGCGCGACGCTGCCGGTCACGTCGAGCTGGTCGTACTCGGTCCCTGCCGTAGCGCCATTGATCTCGACCTCGAACGTGGCGTTCTGCGCCAGCGTCACGCTGCCGGTGTTGAGAATGCCCGTGCTCGCGCCCGGAGCGAGCGTGCCGCCGTCATTGACTGTCACATCGCCGATGCTGCCGTCGCCGCCGAGCGTGCCGCCGTTGTTGACCGTGGTCATGACGCTGTCGGCGATCGAGCCGTTCACCAGAAGCGTGCCGGCGTTGATTGTCGTGCCGCCCTCATAATCGTTGTTGCCGCCGAGGGTGAGCGTGCCGCTGCCGCTCTTGATGAGGCCGCCGGTGCCGGCAATGGCGACGTTGAAGCTGTCGTCGCTCGACTTGTTGAAGGCGAGGACGCTGTGGTTGACCACGGCGCTGGTGGAACCGATCGATCCGCTCGTGCCGCCATTGCCGATTTGCAGCGTGCCGGCCTGGATGGTGGTGACGCCGGTATAGGTGTTGGCGCCGGTGAGCACCGTCGTGCCGGTGCCGTTCTGCTGGAACTGGCCGGAGCCGGAGATGACGCCGGAATAGGTGAAGGTGCCCGTCCGGTTGACGATGAAAAAGCCGCCATTGGCGACGTCGACCGAACTCGAAATCGCGCCGCTCGGCGCGCCGGCGCCGAGCGTGAGCGTGCTGCCGCTCTCGATCGTGGTATCGCCGGAATAGGTGTTGTTGCCGGTGAGCACGATGTTGCTACCGGCTTTCACCGTTACCGCGCCGCTGCCGGAAATCGTGCCGGCGTAGGTCAAGAAGGCACGATGGAAGGCAAGGGCGGCGTTATTGACGATGTTGCTTGCGTTGGAGATCGATCCGGTTGTGCCGTCGCCGATCTGGAGCGTGCCTGCCGTGATCGTCGTGGTGCCCGAATAATTGTTGACGGCGCCGCTCAGAATCAGCGTGCCGGTGCCGGTCTTGGTCAGGCCGCCGGTTCCGCCGATATTTCCTGACAGCGTGTTCGTGTTGCCGGTGTTGAAGGTGCCGCCGCCCGCGTTCAGGGTTATGTCTTTGCCGAGCGTGAAGCCCGCGCTGAACGCCAGCGTGCCGTTATTGAGGCTGACCCCGCTCGTGCCGCCGATATCGGCGGCTTCGCCGATCGAAAGCGTGCCGCCGCCTGAGATCGTGGTTGTTCCGCTATAAAGGTTGTTGCCGGAGAGCGTTTGCGTGCCGCCGCTGACGGTGAGCCCGCCTGAGCCGGAAATCACGCCGGCGAAATTGCCGCCGGGGCCGGTGATGGTCAGCGTGTTGCCGCCGAGAACGACGCCGCCGTCGCCATCCAGGCTCTTGATCGATGCGCCAGAGCTGGTCCCGGAAATATCGAACGTGCCCTGCACGTCGACGCTCGCCGACTGGGCGATGCTGCCGCTCCCGGTGAGTAGCAGCGATGCGGTGTCCCCGATCAGGGTATCGCCGCTATAGCTGTTGTTGCCCGAAAGCGTCTGCGAGCCGCCGAGAATGGTGAGATCGCCGCCAACGCCGGAAATCGTGCCCGAGAAGGCGCCGCTCGCATTGGTCAGCGTCAGTTCTTGTGCGCCGAGGACGACCGAGCCAGAGCCCGTCAACGCCTTAATCGACTCGCCGGCGCCGTCGGTAGCGGCAATATTGAAGGTGGCGCCGAGAGCAACGGAAACGCCGCTCGAAGCGGCGATGCTGCCCGCCCCGCTGAGCGCCAAGGTGCCTGCGTCGATGGTCGTGGCGCCGTCATAGGTGTTGCCATTGTTCAGCGTCAGGGTGCCGGTTCCGATCTTCCTCAGCCCGCCTGTGCCGGAGATGACGCCGGTGAGTGTATCGCTCAAACCGGTCGTATCGATGGTGGCCGTGCCGGAAAGAAGCGCGATCGCATTGTCGATCGTGGCAGCGCCGGTGATGGAGAGCGTTGTGGTGGCGCTGAGATTGATGCTGCCGCTGCCGAGATTTAAGTCGCCAGCCACCGACAAGGTGCCAGCGGTGACATTGGTCGCGCCGGTATAGGTGTTGTTGCCACTGAGCGTCAGCGTGCC
>DATLXW010000039.1:0-12490 GCA_035575415.1 Methyloceanibacter sp.
CGCCCTCGGCGGCAAGCTCCTCGAACCATTGCCGGTAGAGTTCGGCGAAGGCGAAGCGGTCGAGCGGCATGCTGCGCTGATAGCGATGCTGCTCGGCAAGCATGCGTTTCAGCGCGCGGCGCAGGAGCGCAATGCCCGCAAGCTTGCTTCCCGCCAAGAGATCGGCGAAGCGCTTCAGCCGCGGCAGCATCGCGACAAGCCCCGGTTTGATGGAGTCTTGATAGTCTTCTGCCTGCACTTGCGCCGTCCCCCGCCGCTTTCAGAGTGCTGGCTCCGCGTTAAAACACTCCACGCGAATCAAGAAGATAGCACATCCGTAGCCGACTCAGGACTGTGGAGCCGCGCGCTCCCACGACAAAAAGCGCTTGCTTCAGGCAGCAAGCTGCCCAATCTTTGCGCATGTGCGGGGATAACGTCCATGTCGGTCTTGCCCCACCGCTCGGATAACGAAGCGAAGGCAAAGGCGCCTGCGCCTGGGCCGCAGCGCGGCAAGGCCTTCGGCACGCGCGCCGCGAAGATCGCCGAGCGGATCGCGAAGCTCGCCGACGGCGCGGCCGGTCAGCCCAAGCCGGCAACGGAGAGCGCTGCCACTGCAGGCAAGTCGCGCTTGGCGCGTGCGGTGGAGAAGGGCCGGCAAACACTGCTGCCGGAACTCGAGCGCACCGGCGCCAAGCTCAAAGAGCGCACGCGGCCCGAACGGCTCAAGCACGACTACCGCGATTATCTCATGCGGCTGCATCAGCGCGTGCTCGACCCGCCGATCGAGCAGCTCTTCTTCAAGCCCACCAAGGACCCGGTGCCGCTTGCCGGGCTCACCATCCGCGGCCCCAACCGCGCCCATGGCCGCGACTACAGGCCGAGCCCGTGCGCGGTGTTCGACTGGGCCATCTCGGCCATCGACTACGATTTTTCCCGGCTCACCTTCGTCGATCACGGCGCCGGCAAGGGCCGCGCGCTTCTGCTCGCCTCGCAATATCCGTTTCAGGCCATCGGCGGCATCGAGTTCGCCGAGGAGCTGCACGACGATGCGGTGATGAACATCGCGCAGTTTCCGCGCAGCCGGATGAAATGCCGCAACGTCGAATGCGTGCTCGACGACTGTAGCCAAGTGGGGCCGCCGGAGGGCGATGCCCTGCACTATTTCTTCAATCCGTTTTCGCGCGAGGTGTTCGCCGAGGTGCTGCATAACCTCGCCGTTTCCTACCGCAAGAAGCCGCGGCGGATCTATCTCATTCTGGTCGATCCCCCCGACGTCGCCGATCTCATCGAGCATAGCGGCGTGTTCCAGAAGCACACGCCGCCGCTGATCGAGCGCTACAAGCTCAAGCTGCTGAGCCCCTACGACGTCGCCATCTACCGCTCACTGGCATAGCTGTACCGCCGCTCCCCGAGGGGAGAGCGGGTCGTTCGGGATGCCGCTCAGCAAAGGAAACTGTGGTCGACCGTCACTTAACGCCGAGCTTCTTCTGCAGGCTGGTCGAAGACGTGGTGTATTGGAAGATCAGCTTCTTGTCGGGATAGACATATTTGTGCGCCTGCTGCGCCATGAGCGCGGCTTCGTGGAAGCCGGACAGGATCAGCTTGAGCTTGCCGGGATAGGTGTTGATGTCGCCGATGGCGAAGATGCCCTTCTCGCTCGTCTCGAATTTCTCGGTGTCCACCGGGATCAGATTTTCGTGCAGGTTGAGCCCCCAATCGGCGACCGGACCGAGCTTCATGGTGAGCCCGAAGAAGGGAAGCATCACCTCGGTCGGCAGTTCGAAGGTGGCGCCGTCGGCGCCCTTGACCGTGACGGAGCGGAGCTTGCCCCCCTCCCCGTGCAGCTCCGTTACTTGACCGAGCTTGAAGGAGATATCGCCCTTCTCGACGAGGTCGAACATCTTCTGCACCGAGGCGGGAGCGGCGCGGAATTCGCCGCGCCGGTGCAGGAGCGTGAGCGATTTCGCCACCGGCGCAAGATTGAGCGTCCAGTCGAGCGCGCTGTCGCCGCCGCCGACGATCAACACGTCGCGGCCCTTGAAGTGTTCCATCTTGCGCACCGAATAGAAGACGGAGGTGCCTTCATATTGCTCGATGCCGGCGAGCGGCGGCCGCTTCGGCGTGAACGATCCCCCGCCTGCCGCAATCACCACAATCTTGCATTCGAACTGCGTGCCGGCGTCGGTGGTGAGGCGAAAGCCGCTATCAAGACGCTCGAGCGTCTCGACGCGCTGATTGAAATGGAACTCGGGGCCGAACGGCTTGATCTGCTCCATCAACCGATCGGTCAGCTCCTGCCCCGTCACCACGGTGAGACCGGGAATGTCGTAAATCGGCTTCTCGGGATAGAGCTCGGTGCATTGTCCTCCCGCCCGGTCGAGAATATCGATCAGATGGCATTTGATATCGACCAGGCCGAGCTCGAACACGGCGAACAGGCCGACAGGACCCGCCCCGACGATGACTGCATCCGTCTTGATCACATCTTGGCTCATGAGACTCTAGAATTGTTTCTCTGGGATGCGGACGACAAGCCCGTCGAGCGCGTCGGTAACTTTGATCTGACAGGAGAGCCGGCTCGAGGGCCGCACGTCGAAGGCAAAATCGAGCATATCCTCCTCCATCTGCTCCGGGCTGCCGGTCTTTTCGCGCCAGGCATCGTCCACGTAAACGTGGCAAGTGGCGCAAGCGCAAGCGCCGCCGCATTCGGCGGCAATACCCGGAATGTTGTTCTTCACCGCGGCCTCCATCACCGTCATGCCGGGTTCGGCCTCGACAACGCGCTCCGTTCCATCGTTCTGGATAAAGGTGATCCTGGCCATGGCATTGGCGCGCGTTTCAAGTCTTTCGATCTCGGGAGCCGGGCGTCCGGCTTCAGGCTCGCGCCCGGAAGGGTGAAAGGGAATTGGAGCGGCAAGCCCCTCGCGGCGGGTGCTCTATAGGCCAATTGGCGAGGAGACTCCACCCCTCTTCGCAACAGGCAGCGAAGCTCAAAAGTCGCAGGCGAGCAGGGCTGCAATCTCCGCATTGGCCTCCTTGATCGCACCCTCGATCGCTTGCAAGCTTGCGCTCCGGCCTTGCTTCAGTGCGGCGCCGGAAAGCTGCTCGGCGCGCTCGGCCGCTTCGCTCACACAGCACGCGCCGATCGCCCGCGCCGAGCCTTTGAGGCTGTGCGCCGCTTCCTGCCATTCTCTGTCCGATGTGGCAGCGGCGAGCCTTTGCAAATATGCGGCCGACTGGGAGCGGAAGAGATCGAGCAGCTCGCGTATCAGCGCGCGATCGCTGGCCGTGAAGAGCGAGAGATGAGCGAGATCGATGCAAGCCGCGCCTTCCGCGGCCTCGACCGCGGCGCGGTCCTTAAGCTGTCTTTCGCTTGTGCCATCTCGCATAATTCTCTCCGGCCCAGCTCGCAGCAAATCGCTCGGACCACTGTCAAGAGCGGATGTTTTGCCCAACCCTTGCGCCTAATGCGCGTTTCTGTGACCTTTTGCCAGGAGGACGCGTGTCCTTCTTGCAACCCGCTCCTTGCGAAATAGCCGGCTGGGGGCGCCAACAAAGGAGAATATACCAGAAATCTTAATGCCTTAGGCGGCGTCAACCATAACCGCCGATTAAACTTTTTTTAGCCCTAAAAATTCGTTAACGATTACAGTAGAGGGGGAAAGGCGTCGGCGGCCATTCCGGATAGTCTAGGGTCCGGAAATCGTGGGGTTTTCGCGACGCTTCGCGCCGCTGCTTGCGGTTAGGAGTGCAACGCGCGCAAATTCTCTCGTGAGTGTCGGTGGGCGCGAGGAACGCGTTATGGCGCAAGAGCAAGCGAAGTCTGAAACTGCGGCGGCCGGGGCCAAGGATCAAGCGCAGAAACCTCTTGAAGCGTTGACCAGGCAGCGAGAAGCTAAGTCGGGCGAAGGGTCCGAGCGCGGCTTCGAACTCCCCAAACGAACCTCTTTAGCGGAGCGGCTTAGAGCCGAGCAGCGCAAGCGCGAAGGTTTGGCCGAGGCAAAACGCGACGGCGCTTCAGACATGAAGCGCGAGAGCCAGGCCGAATCGAGACGGGACGAATCGCCGTCACGGCCATTGCCACCCAAGGCGCCGGCGCTTAAGGGACCCGAAGAGACCGCCAAAGCCCGGCCCGAGTTTTCCGAAGCTCCTTCCCAGGGAGCAGGCTCGGTTCCACCCAAGCAATTCATCCGCACCAAGCGGCCCGCAGGGCCGCCTCCTCAGCGCAGGCTCGGGGCACCCGCTAATGACGACATTCCCTCCATCGGCGGGCTGATCTTTGCGCTACAGCAGCGGCCTTCGCGCACGCCGTTCCTGGTCGCTGCGGCAGCATCGGCCGCATGGTTCCTCATCGGCGGTTTTTTCGCTTTCGGACTCATTTCGGCTCAAGTCGGCCAAGCCGGCATCTCCGGCCTGTTCAGCAGCGCTTCCGTCCTCCTCGCTGCGCTCGCCATCCTCGTTCCGATCGTCTTGTTCTGGTTTCTCGCGCTCCTCGTCTGGAGGGCACAGGAACTTCGCCTCATGGCCGCGGCCATGACCGAAGTCGCGGTGCGGCTCGCGGAACCGGACCGGCTCGCCGAACAATCAGTCGCCTCGGTGGGACAGACCATCAGACGGCAGGTCGCGGCGATGAACGACGCCATCTCGCGCGCTATCGGGCGGGCGAGCGAACTTGAGGCTATGGTACATAACGAGGTGGCCGCGCTCGAGCGCTCTTATGGCGAAAATGAGATTCGCGTCAGGGGCTTAATCAACGAGCTTGCCACCGAACGCGAGGCGCTCGCAAATAACAGCGCGCGCGTCAGCGAGGCGCTGAAGGGCGTCGGCGCGCAGATCGCTCGCGACATCGCCAACGCCTCGACCGCCATCGACAAGAAGCTGGCCGAGCGCGGCATCCAGCTCACCGAGCTTCTTGTGGCGCGTTCGAGCGAGGCGGCCGAACAGGTGCACAAGGCTCAAGCCAAGGTAGTCGAGGCGGTGCCGGCCTTGATCGAGCGCCTCAGTAACGAACAACAGCGCCTCAGCCAGGTCATCGAGGGGGCGAGCCAGAATCTCGCCGCGCTCGAAAGCGTGGTGGCGCAACGCACCACTCTGCTCGACAAGACGATGAAGGAACGCACCGAGGCGCTGACCGCTTCGCTCGGCGAGCGCATCAAGGGGCTTGAGACCACCGTCGCCCAAGGCGCCGTGCTCCTCGACAATACGCTGAAGCAACGCACCGAAGCCTTCACCATGACCGTGGCGCAAGGGGCGATCGCACTCGAGAACAGCGTCAAGGACCGCACCGAGGGCTTGACCGCGCTCCTGTCGCAAGGGGCGGTCTTGCTCGACAATACACTGAAGCAGCGCACCGACGCCCTGACCATGGCGATCGGCCAGGGCGCGGAAACGCTGGACAAGACGTTGAAAGGAAGGACCGAAGCCTTCGTGGCCAGTGTGGGCCAAGGCGCCGGCCTGCTCGACAAGGCGCTGAAGGAGCGCACCGAATCCTTCACCGCGCTCGTCTCGCAAGGCGCCGTGGTGCTCGACAAGACCTTGCAAGAGCGCACAGAGGCGCTCGCCAAGTCGATCGGCGAGGGCGCGGCCAAGCTCGACAAGACGCTCAACGAGCGTACCGGTCACTTCAACGCTATGATCGATCAGAAAACCTCGCTGCTCGAACATGCGCTCACCGAGCGTACCGGGGCGCTTGTCTCGGCCGTCGAGGAGAAGGCCGCCGCGCTGGACAAATCGCTCTACGAGCGCACGGCGCAATTTATCACCGCGATCAATCAAGGCGCGCTCGCGCTCGACAAGACCTTAGCGGAACGGGCGGAGGCCTTCTCCACGTCGTTGTTCCAGCGCGTGCAGGCGCTCGAGACCGCAATAACCCAGCAGACCGGCAATCTCGACAAGACTATGACCGAGCGCGCGCAGGCGGTGATCATTGCACTCGCCGAGCGGCTCAAGGCGATCGATGCCACCTTCTCCGGCCGCGCGGCCGAGACCGACCGCATGCTCGCCGAACATGCGCGCGCCACCGCCGAGGCTTTCGGCAAGCAGACGGCGCAACTCAACCAGGTGCTCGCCAACAATGCCGCACTGATGCAGCAGACCGCGAACCAGGTCGGCGCGCAGTCGAAGGAAGCCGTCGGCATCCTCACCAGTCAGACGCAGACCTTGCGCGAAGTGTCCCGCGGCCTGCTCGACCAGATCCACGGGCTCACGCAGCGCTTCGAGAGCCAGGGTCAGGCCATCCTCACGGCCGCCAAGGCGCTCGATTCCTCCAACACCAAGATCGATTCGATCCTGGAGGGGCGGCATCAGGCCATCATCGCGCTCCTGCACACGGTCAACACCAAGGCCCAGGAGCTCGACAACATGATGCGCTCCTATGCCGGTATGGTGGAGAACGCCATGGCCCAGGCCGAGGCGCGCGTGAAGCAGGTCGGTTCGGCGCTCGCCCGCGACACGGCGGGACAGGCGCAGCAGGCGCTCGCGCAGATCGAACGGCTGCGCGAGGAGGCGCAGGCGCATACCGCGCGCGCGGTGAACGACCTCAAAGGCAGCTTCGAGACGGTCATCACCCAGATCGGGCGCCAGCTTGAGCAGATGCGCGGCCAGTTCGACTCCACCTCGCGGGGCATGCGGGAAGCGGCGCAGCAGACCGCGAACGAGCTCGATAGCCTACGGCAGGAGATGCAGAAGCGCATGGCGGCGCTGCCGGAACATACGGCGCAAGCGACCGCCGCGATCCGCAAGGCTCTGTCGGAGCAATTGCGCGAGATCGAGACCATCACCGCACCGGTGCTTTCGCGCCCGCCCATGCCGCCAGCGCCGCCGCAGACGCCTTACGGCCAGGGCTTCCCGCCGAGTTCGGTGCCCCCGGCCCCGCCCTTCGAGGCTGCCGCGCCTTTGCCGCGGTTCGATGCGCGCGGGCGGCAGATCTATCAGCCGGAGAGTGACATGGGCCAAGTCGCTGGCGGCCTTGCCCAGCAACTTGCCGGAGCGGCCCCTGCCCCGCGCGCGCCGGCGTCCTCGGGCGGCGGCCAGTGGTCAGTGGGCGATCTTCTTTCGCGCGCCTCCGCCGAGCCTGAGGCAGGCTTCGGCCAGGGCTTCGGCAATCGCGCCGCGCAGCCCGCGCCAGGCGGCGGCTTGCGGCTCGAGGAACTCGCGCACGCCATCGATTATCGCACCGCCGTCGATGTTTGGCAGCGCTTTCGGTCCGGCGAGCGCGGCGTGCTCGGCCGTCATATCTATACCCAGGCCGGCCAGATCGCCTTCGACGAGGTGTCGCGCCGCTACGACCGCGACAGCGAATTCCGCATGACCGTCGACCGCTATATCGGCGACTTCGAACGCATGCTGGGCGAGGTCGAGGCATCCGACCCGGACGGGCGGATGCTGAACAACTACCTCACGTCGGATTCGGGACGCGTCTACCTCCTGCTCGCGCATGCGAGCGGGCGCCTGCGCTAATTCGCTTCAACACGCCGAAGGCTCCCCCAGCCCGGCCCCTGCCCTCCTGGAAAAGGAGGTCGGGGGCCGCGTGTTTCCCGCTGCTTCCCCGTTCGTCAGATCGGCGCAAGCCGCTATCGAGTGAGAAGCGTCCCGCCCCGAAATCCGGCCTTGGCCGGAATCAGGCAATTACTTGCCGCAAAACGGAGCGGCCATTAACGCGGCGTTAACCAAAGTCGCCATCCTATTAACCGCTCAAAAACGGGCGGCGCACACCAATGGCGACAACGCAGCAGTCACGCTCCTTCCAGCTTCACGGCCGCACCTTTCTCGCCTTCGTGCTGAAGCCCGAGATGCCGATCGGGAAATGGATCGCCGAAGCGGATGGCTGGCTCGCGCGTTCTCCAGGCTTTTTTGACGGCAAGCCGGTCGTGCTCGACGTATCGGGGCTGCTTCTCACCAAGGCCAAGGCGGCCACGTTGGTCGAAGACCTCGCCGCGCGCGGCATTCGCGTGATGGGCATGCTCGGCGCCGATCCCGCCTTGAGCGATGCCACACTCCCCCCGTTGCTCGTCTCGGAGCGGACGGAGAGCGATCTCTCGCGCGACAAAGCGAAGACGCAAACGCCGTGGCGGGCGCCGGCCCTTCCGGGCTCCAGGCTGATCGATTCCCATGTGCGCTCGGGCCAGACGCTGTTTCACGATGGAGACCTGACCATCATCGGCTCGGTCTCCTCCGGCGCCGAGGTGGTCGCTACCGGCTCGATCCACATTTACGGCGCGCTGCGCGGCAGGGTGATGGCCGGTGCCGACGGCAATCCCGGCGCTCACATCTTTTGCCGCCGCATGGCGGCCGAGCTCGTCGCCATCGACGGTTATTACCGCATGGCCGACGAGATCGCAGCCAGCCTGATCGAAAAGCCGGTGCATGCCTGGCTCGAAGACGGCGACTTGAACATCAAGGCACTCGACTGAACTCTAGGAGGAGGCAATGGCGCAGGTTGTCGTGGTGACATCCGGAAAAGGAGGGGTTGGCAAGACGACGACGACCGCCGCCCTCGGCGCGGCTATCGCGCAAGGCGGCCAGCGCGTGGCGGTGGTCGATTTCGACGTCGGCTTGCGCAATCTCGATCTCGTCATGGGGGCCGAGCGCCGCGTCGTCTACGACTTCATCTACGTGGCGCAAGGCACGGTGCGGCTGCATCAGGCGCTGATCCGCGACAAGCGACTTGAGACCTTGTTCCTGCTCGCCGCCTCGCAGACCCGCGACAAGGACGCGCTGACCGACGAGGGGGTGGAGAAGGTCATCGGCGAGTTGCGAGAGTCCTTCGACTGGATCATCTGCGACAGCCCGGCCGGCATCGAGCGCGGGGCGACACTCGCCATGCGGCACGCCGATATCGCCGTGGTCGTCACCAATCCGGAAGTTTCCTCGGTGCGCGACTCCGACCGCATCATCGGCCTCCTCGACGCCAAGACGGAAAAGGCGAGGCGCGGGGAGCGCATGGACAAGCATCTCCTGCTCACCCGCTACGATCCCGTGCGGGCCGGTCGCGGCGACATGTTGAAGGTCGATGACGTCATCGACATTCTTTCGTTGCCGCTGCTCGGCATCGTCCCGGAGAGCGAGGAGGTGTTGCGGGCCTCCAATCTCGGCGCCCCGGTCACGCTCAACAATCCGCGTAGCGCCGCCGCCCGGGCCTATGCCGACGCTGCGCAGCGCCTGATGGGCGTGCCGGTGCCGATCGAGGTGCCCAACGATCGCAGCGGCATCTTCGGCAAATTGTTCGGTAGGAGAGCGGCATGAACTGGTTTGCGCCATTCCTGCGGCGGCGTTCGGCGTCGGTTGCGCGTGAGCGTCTCCAGATTCTTCTCACGCACGAGCGCGCCGCGGACGGACAGGCGGACCTCATTCCCATCCTGCGCGAAGAGGTGCTCGCGGTGGTGGCGAAGCACGTCGCCATCGAAGTGGACAAGGTGCAAGTGCGGATCGAGCGCGGCAAGGCCGTCTCGCTGCTTGAGATCGACATCGAGCTTCCCTGCGCGCCCGGGTCGCTGCGCGAACGTACTATGCCAACACGTATCGTCACGCCGGCGAAAACCGGAGTCCAGAGTCGCAACGTCCCTGCCGGTTGTCGCTGATTACGGCTTTGCGCCGGAATGACCCGCGGGTTTTTCTCACGCGAAAGCCGGGGTCCAGAGCCGCGAATTCCGCGCTTCTGTTGGATTTCCGGCTTGCACCGCAATGACGGGTGTGGCTTAGCCGGGAGCAGCCTAACCGCGCCGGGTGGCGACCCAGGTGGTGGTGTCTTGCAGCACCTCGGTGAAGGCCTGGTTGAGCGCGGCGATTGCGTCTTCCGGGGCGTCGCTCTTGGCGGCGACGCGCGAGGAGAAGGCTTTGGTTGCGACCACCTTGCCGGTGCTGGTGTTGATCAGCTTGGCGAAGATGTCGATCTCGGCGGCGGCGTGTCCGCTCGTCACGTCGATATTGAAGGCGCGAAGCTCGGAAGCCAGCGCATATTGCCCGCTCGAGGGGCTCACCGCCTTCACCGCGCCCGAGTTCTGGAAGGTCTCGATCATGCGCGTCTGCACCAGGCGCGGAAGCCGGTCGCTCCAGGCGATGCCCTTATAGTAGGAAACCTGGTCCGCCTTGGGACGCACCATCAGCCGGGTCGAATCGAGCGACGAGGTCGCGCTCGGCTCATAAACCATGAGTTGCCACGGCGCCGTCTTGGTGGTGCCTGCGAAGGAACGCGGGGCAACGAGATCGTAGGTGGTGGGCGGCCGGCCGCCGCCGGCGAGCGCGCAGCCGATTAGGCTCAGGCAAAGCACGCCTGTAGCGAGCGCTCCCAGTCGCGACATGCTTCGATTGCCTCTGTTCCGAGGCACTCCCCGTCGGCCCTCTAAGTATAATCTAACGGCCCTTCGGAGTGTATTCCGGGACCTGGTTTCCACCAAGCAAAAAACCCCTCGGATCGGCCTCGAGTTTCTCCAGAATTCGGTTCAGCGTGACCGCCGTGCGGCGCCCTTCGCGCATGAAACTACTGAATTCCTGGAGGCTTTCCCGCGCCTGGCGCGTGAGCACGTCGACATTGTCGCCGAGCGAAACTTCGAGCTTCGACGACAAGGACTTGAAGGATTGTGCCCCTTCCTTCACGTCGCTGATGGCTTGGCCGATTTCGTCTTTTTTCGCGGCCAGCATACTGGTGACCTGTTCGATATTGCTCATCGTCGTGTTGATCGCCTTTTCATTCTGATCGATGAGCGCGTTCAGCTTGGAAATAAACACATTGGCGTTGTTGAGCGCGGCCGAGCCGGCCTCGAACACGCCCTGGCCGCCGCTCGGCAGCGCCTGGATCACGGGTGCAGGATTTTCGGCGGTCGCCACCAGGAACGGCGAATCGGGCGTGCCCGGTGTGATCTGAATGCCGCTGCCCCCCGTAAGCCCCATCGATTGGATCGAGGCGCGGGAATTCTCGCGCACCGGCGTATCGTCGCGCACGCTGATCAACACGCGAACTTTGCGCGCGTCTTCCGGATCGAGCGCGAAGGATTGCACTTCGCCCACCCTGATGCCGTTGAAGCCTACGCTCGAGCCGGTGGTGAGACCGGCGACCGAGCTGTCGAAGACGATGGTGTAGCGCTTGCCGCCGCCGCCGAAATTGCTCATCCAGTAGATGAAGACGAAGGCGAGCGCGAGCACGCCGAGCACAAATCCGCCGATCATGAGATAATTGGCTTTGGTTTCCATCAGGCCGGGTCCTCAGCACGCATCACGCATTGGCCGGAATCATCGGCCGCACGCCCGGCGAGGCTGCGCGTGCCCGCTCGCCGCAGAAATATTCCTCGATCCAGGGATGGTTGGGGTGGCGCTGCAATTCCGTGGGCGACCCCGTCCGCACAATTCGTTTGTCGGCAAGCACCGCCACCCTATCGCACACCGTGAAGATCGTATCGAGGTCGTGGGTCACCATATAGACTGTCAGCCCGAGCGTCTGCTGCAACTTACGAATCAAATGATCGAAGTCGGAGGCGCCGATGGGGTCGAGCCCGGCCGTCGGTTCGTCGAGAAAGACGATTTCGGGATCGAGCGCAAGCGCTCTTGCAAGCCCTGCGCGCTTACGCATGCCGCCTGACAGTTCGGAGGGGAATTTGTGCGCGGCGTTCGGCGGCAGCCCGACCATGGAGAGCTTGAGGAAAGCGAGGTCGTCCATCATCGCCTGCGGCAATTCGAGATGTTCGCGCATCGGCACCTGAATGTTCTGCAGCACCGTGAGCGAGGAGAATAACGCGCCGTCCTGAAAAAGAATGCCCCAGCGCCGCTCGATGTCGAGACGGTCCTGCGGCGACATGGTCTTGGTGCTCTGCCCGAACAATTTGACCTCGCCTGCGTCCGGTTTCACGAGGCCGGTGATCACGCGCATCAGCACGGATTTGCCCTGCCCCGAGCCGCCGACGATGGCCAGTATCTCGCCGCGATAGACGTCGAGATTGAGCCCGTCCCAAATCTGATGGCTGCCGAAGCTCTTGGCGAGCCCGCGCACGCGAATGACGATCTCTCTGCCGTTTTCGACGATCACATCCCAATCCCCGACAGGAACATAGCGAACAAGGCGTCCAGGATGATGACCAGGAAGATCGCTTTGACCACGGCGCTCGTCACATGTGTGCCGAGAGATTCCGCGCTCCCCTCTACTTTCAATCCTTCGAGACAGCCGACGAGACCGATGATGACGGCGGCGAACGGTGCCTTGATCATCCCGGCCATGAAGTGCTGGAAGTCGACAACATCGCGCAGCTTGTCGATATAATTCGAGGCATCGAGCCCAAGCACCACGAAGGCCATCACGCCGCCGCCGGCGAGCCCCATCAGATCGCCGAGAAAGGTGAGGAGCGGCAGCGCTACCACGAGAGCCAGGATGCGCGGGAGCACCAGCGTGTCCATCGGATCGATGCCAAGGGTGCGCATGGCGTCGATCTCTTCGCGCATCTTCATCGAGCCGATTTCGGCGGTGAAGGCCGAGCCGGAACGGCCGGCGACCATGATGGCGGTCAAGAGAATGCCGACCTCCCGC
>DATLXW010000040.1:0-3332 GCA_035575415.1 Methyloceanibacter sp.
GGCGATCCGCGAAGGATTGAATTTGCGGATCAGCCTCGCGCCCATTCCGCCCACCGGCCTTATCGGCTATCGCGCGCGCCGCTATGCCGGCGTGGTCGACGTCGATGCCGTCGGCGCCTACGAGGCGAACCAGTTCTGGGAGAGCGTGCAACTCGGCGCCGACCGGCGGCTCGTGCTCGACCCGCACGAGTTCTATATCCTGGCGTCGAAGGAGAGCGTCTCGGTTCCTCCGGCCTATGTGGCGGAGATGGCGCCGTTCGATCCGCTGATCGGCGAATATCGGGTGCACTATGCCGGCTTCTTCGATCCGGGCTTCGGCTATGCGGAAGGCAAGCCGCCCGGCGCCAAGGCCGTGCTCGAAGTGCGCAGTCTCGACATTCCTTTCATCTTGGAAGATGGGCAGATCGTCGGCCGTCTCGTTTACGACAAGCTGACCGACATCCCCGACACGCTCTACGGCCAAGGCATCGGCTCACATTACCAGGCGCAGGGCCTGAAGCTCTCCAAGCATTTCAAACAAGAGTGACTCCATCCTCTGCTTACGTCATAACGATGCGGGGGACGGGGGCGCCTAGCCCCAAACCAGGGGACAGCAAACATGGAAAGCGTATCGGACGGCCTCAACTGGCTGAACGGCATCGTCTGGGGCGTGCCCATGCTGATCTTGATCCTCGGCATTGGGATCTACCTCACCTTCGGCTTGCGGGCACGCAGCGTCACCAAGGTGCCGCTCAGCCTGGCCTTCCTGTGGAAGGGCCGTCATCGCGAGGGCAAAGGCGAGATCACCCCCTTCAACGCGTTGATGACGGAACTGTCGGGCACGATCGGGACCGGCAATATCGCCGGTGTGGCGACGGCTATCTTCCTCGGCGGCCCCGGCGCGATCTTCTGGATGTGGATGACGGCGCTGGTCGGCATGGCGACGAAATACGCCGAGGCCGTGCTGGCGGTGCGCTACCGCGAAGTCGATGCGCGCGGCGAATATGTCGGCGGCCCAATGTATTACATCAAGAATGGGCTAGGCGCGAAGTGGAACTGGCTCGCCATCGTTTTCGCGCTGTTCGCCAGCATTGCGGGCTTCGGCATCGGCAATATGGTGCAGGCGAATTCAGTGGCGCATGCACTGAACAACTCGCTGGGGATGCCGGAATGGCTGACAGGGGCCATTTTGTTCCTGATTGTCGGCGCGGTGTTGATCGGCGGCATTCAGCGCATAGGCGCCGTGGCGGGCAAGCTCGTACCGTTCATGGCGATCACCTATATCGCCTCGGGGACACTGGTCCTGCTTCTCAATATTGGTGCCATTCCGGAAGCCTTCCGCCTGATCTTCGTGCATGCCTTCACACCCGTCGCCGCCAGCGGCGGTTTCGCCGGTGCGGCGGTGTGGGCCGCGCTCCGATTCGGTATCGCGCGCGGCGTGTTCTCCAACGAGGCGGGACTCGGCTCCGCGCCGATCGCGCATGCCGCGGCGCAGACCAAAGGGCCGGTGAGTCAGGGTCTGATCGCCATGCTTGCGCCCTTCATCGACACGATCATTATCTGCTCCTTCACCGCCCTCGTCATCTTGACGAGCGGAGACTGGACCAGCGGCGAAACCGGGGCGGCGCTGACGTCGAAGGCCTTCGAGGCGACCCTGCCGGGTATCGGCCATCACATTGTGGCCTTTGCGCTGACCCTGTTTGCCTTCACCACCCTGCTCAGCTGGAGCTACTATTGTGAGCGGTCGCTGGAATACCTGTTCGGCGTCCGCATCATTATGCCGTTTCGTCTGGTGTGGTGCATCGCCGTGTTTGTCGGCGCCACTCGGGAGCTCGATTTTGTCTGGCTGCTCGCCGACACGCTGAACGCGCTGATGGCGATTCCCAACCTGATCGCGCTCGCTCTGCTCAGTCCGGTCGTGTTCGCGCTGACGCGGGAGTTCTTCAAGACGCGCGGCGCCTCGGAAGACAACCCATTCTAGGCCGAGCAGCTTCCGCCGCCGAGCACGCAGAACTTGGCGCAATGCGGGTGGCAGAGCTTCACCGCGCCGCGCTCGAACATGCCGCCGTCGGCGCGCGCCGCCTCGGCGAGCGTCCTCCCCATCTCGAAGGCCGGATCGTAGGGGAGGAGCGTGCAGGGCAGCACGACGGGGGCGCCGGCGTCTTTCCGCTTCACCACCATGCGGCTTGAGGCGCACATCACGTCCTTGGGCTCCTTGTGCAGAATGCTCCAGCAGCTTTCGGTAATCTCGGGAACGTCGGTGCGACCGTCCATCTCGGGAAACAAAACGAGCTGGGTGCGATCGTAGGCATCTATCGGCCAGCTACGATGGGCGATAAGCAGGGCATATCCGGCGCGCTCGTCTTCTTCGCTCTCGCCCCAGCAAGTGCGGCCGGCGAGCGCGAGCGTGAAGCCTTCGCGGGCGAGCCAATCGATGCCTTCGATCGTCTTCGCGAAGGTGCCCGGCCCGCGCTCCTCCTCGTGCAGCCTCTCGCTGTAATGGTCGAGGCTCACGCGAAGCACGAGCCGGTGTCCGTGTCGGGCGCGAAGCGCCAAGAGCCCCTCGCGGATACGGGGGCGTAGCATCGGCTGCATCGCGTTCGTCAGCACGAGCACGGAGAAGCCGCGCTCGAGCGCATCGCCGAGCATCGCGACGATGTCCGGATTCATGAACGGCTCGCCGCCGGTGAAGCCGATCTCTTGCACCGGCCAGCCGTCGCGGGCGATCTCGTCGAGATAGGCGGCGACCTCGGCCGCGGAGATATAGGCGAGCCGGTCGTTGTCGGGGCTCGATTCGATATAGCAATTGCGGCAGGTGATGTTGCAGAGACTGCCGGTGTTGATCCAAAGCGTGCGGAGCGCATGCAGGGCCACGCGCGCCCGCCGCTCGCCCTTGGCGGTGAGGTCCGGATCGCTGAATTTCGCGCGCGTCGCGAGCAGCGCGGCTTCGGCCATTGCCACCCCCTTCTCCCGGGCGGCATTAACGGCCGGCCCGGGCGTCTCGGCAAGACAAAGCTTTATCACCACTGCGTGAGGGAGGGCCGCTTTTCAGCCTTGCCGCCTTCATGTTAGGAGTTTCGGGGCGCGGGTGTAGCTCAGTGGTAGAGCAGTAGCTTCCCAAGCTACGTGTCGAGGGTTCGATTCCCTTCACCCGCTCCAATTCTCCCCCTTTCTCCGAAACCTTGGGCCGCGAGCGGCGTTAGCTCCTTGAAGAAAGGAGCTTCGTCATGGATGGCGGCGGCTGGCTTTGGCTGATCATCGACGTGGTTGGCGCCGCGGCGCTTGCCGCGGCCATGATCTACGGCACGCTGAAGTGGCGCGAGCACCGCAAGAACCGCGCCGAGCGGCGGGCG
>DATLXW010000041.1:0-3351 GCA_035575415.1 Methyloceanibacter sp.
TGCCCATCCTCCACGCCGGTCGTGGTGCCAGAGACCGTTACCGTATTGTCCTCGGCGGCATTGACGATACCGTCGCCCGCGATTGGCGTAGTGATAGCAATGGTCGGCGCCAGCGTGTCGATGGTTACGGTTAACCCCGCCGAGGCCACGCTGGTATTGCCTGCGGTGTCGGTCGCCTTCGCCGTGAGCGTGTGCGCGCCGTCGCTCAAGGTTGAGAGCGTAATCGAGTAGGTGCCCCCCGTGGCGATTCCAGTGCCGAGCACCGTCGTCCCGTCGGTGTCGTAGATCGTCACCGTGCTGCCCGCCTCCGCCGTGCCGGTCACGGTAGGCGTATCGTCATTGGTAATGTTGTCGCTGTTCGAGGAGCCGGAGTCAGAGCCCGCAACGAGGTCCGGCGCCGAGGGCGCCGCCGGCGCGCTCGTGTCGACCAGGTGACTTGGGTCGTCGGCGACGGGGCTATGCGTAAGATCGGCGTCGTCGCCGCCGTTCTTGATCGTTCCGCCATTGAGGCTGAGCGCATCGGCGCCGATGCTGATGCCGTCGGCATCGTTCTGCCCCGCCTGGATGGTGTAGCTGAAGACGAGGTCCGTGGTGCCCGAGCCGCTTTCATAGTCGGCCTGCACGAGAATGCCGCCGATATTCAGGGTGATTCGCGGTGTTCCCGTTACATCGACCGCTTGGTCGAAGGTGACGGTGACCTGGACGATATTGCCGGCAATATAGGTGTTGTCTGTTCCTGCATTCGACGTGAACGCGACGCTCTCGATGACTGCCGCAGCCATGACGCAACCTCCCCTCGTGACAAAGCTACCCCTGGCGCGGTTCCGCCCCTTGCCAGGGACGGCGCGCGAACTGAAAACCGATGCTGAGATTCCCGTTTGACGGGAGCCTAAACGTTAAGCCTTCATTAGGCAACCCCGTTAAGCTTGGTTAACCATAAAATCTTGATTTTGCCCTATTTATGCAAAGCTTGGGAGGATACAGGCTAGACTTGGTCCACGTGTCGGCGGCCGCGACGCAACCCATACTCTGACGTGTAGTTTGCAATCGGCGATTGTCTTGGCCTCAGGATCTCGAGCCACAGGCGCGGGGAAAACCGGCGCCGGCCGGTCCGGTCCTTTAGCGCCTTGCCGAGTTGTCTTGCCGTCCATCCCGTGCTTTGTTGCCGGGCCTTTCGGGGGGAGAGTGAGCCTATGCCGGATTTGCCCGCGCGCCAGGGAGACCCTGGGCGCGCAAGCCAAGACCTGTTCGAAAACGTCACCAGCCCCTTCTGCGGGACGCTGCCCGACGACCTCGTCGTCGCGCGCACGGCCGAAGGGCTGAAGGTGAAGCGGGGCGGCTGCGCCCGTTCGCTCGCTGGCTTCGAGCGCAAGCTGCCTGCGGTGCGCCCGCAAATCGGCGGCAAGGACGTTCCCCTGGAACAGGCGATTGCACAGGCCGCCAAGCTGATCGGCAAGGCGAAGCAGCCTCTCTTCGGCGGACTCGCCGCCGATGTCGAAGGCATGCGCGCCGTCCTGTCGCTCGCCGAGCGCGCGGGCGGCATCGTCGATCATGGCTTCAGCGACGCGCTCTATCGCAACCTCAAGGTCCTGCAAACCACCGGCTGGACCACCACCACGCTCACCGAGGCGAGGAACCGCGCCGATCTTTTCATCATCGCCGGCAGCGACATCCACAAGCTCCACCCGAGATTCTTCGAGCGCGTCGTCTCGCCCCCTGATTCGATGTTCGGCGTCACCGCGCCGAAACGGACCGTGGTGTTCATCGGCAAGGGGCTCGACCGGTCAGGCGCCAAAGGCTCGGCCATCGGCGAGGTGGTCACGCTCGCCTGTCCCGATGACAAGGCCGGCGAAGTGGTGGCGCTGCTTCGCGGCCGCCTGCGCGGCTTCAAGGTCGCGCCGCCGAAGGCCTATGGCGTTAGCCTCGAGGAGATCGACGCGCTCGCCGAGCGCTGCCGCAAGGCCGCATACGGCGTCGTGGTCTGGGCGCCGCCCTCGCTCGATTTTCCTTTCGCCGAACTCGCCGTCGAGCAATTCGCCGGGCTGGTGAAGGACCTAAGCCCCACGCTTCGCTTCGCCGGCCTTGCGCTCGGCGGCGGCGAAGGCGCTCCTACCGCGGCCGCGGTGTGCAGTTGGATCAGCGGCTATCCCTTGCGCGTAAGCTACGCGAGCGGCGCGCCCGACTACGATCCCTATCGCTGGTCGATCCCGCGCATGCTGAAAGAGCGCGAGGGAGATTTGCTTATCTGGACCGCCGCGATCTCGCCCGATTTCGGGCCCCCGGCCACCAATCTGCCTGCCGTCGTGCTCGGCACGCCCGGGCTAAAGCTCGCGGCCGCGCCGGTGGTGTTCATCCCGGTCGGAACCCCGGGCCTAGACCATGCCGGGCGCATGATCCGCGTCGATGGCGTCGTGTCCTTGCCGCTCAAGGATCTCGGCCGCTCAAATCTTCCCTCCGCGGCCGAGATGCTTGCGGCCATCGAAGCTCAGCTCTAAGCCCGGAACGGCCAGCCATGCTCATCAAACTGACAGGCGGAAAAATCTACGATCCCGCGAACAACGTCAGCGGCGAGGTGCGCGACATCTATGTCGAGGACGGCAAGATCGTCGCGCCGAGGCCAAACGCCAGGCCCGACGCCACTTATGACGTCAAGGGCCGCGTCGTCATGGCCGGCGCCATCGACCCGCACACCCATATCGGCGGCGGCAAGATGACCATCGCGCGCACGCTACTGCCCGAGGATCATCGCGGCGATCCGGTCACCCGTACCGAACTCACCCGCGCGGGTTCCGGCCGCTCGGTGCCCTCGACCCATGTCACCGGCTACCGCTATGCCGAGATGGGCTACACCGCCTGTTTCGAGCCGGCCATGCTTCCCGCCAACGCCCGGCAAGCGCATATGGAGATGGGCGATACGCCGATGGTCGACAAAGGCGCTTTCGCCATGCTCGGCTCCGACGATTTCTTCCTGCGCCAGCTCGCCGCCAAGGCGGACTTCAAGGCGATCAAGGACTATGTCGCCTGGATCCTGCATGCCTCGCAGGCCATCGCCATTAAGGTGGTCAATCCCGGCGGCATCAGCGCGTTCAAGTTCAATCAGCGCAAGCTCGACCTCGACGAGGAGCATGTCTACTACAAGGTCACGCCGCGCCAGATCATCGTGACCCTCGCCCGCGCCGTGCAGGAACTCGGCCTCGCGCATCCGCTGCACATTCACGGCTGCAATCTCGGCGTTCCCGGCAATATCGAATCGACGCTCGCAACCGTGCGCGCCGCCGAGGCCGAGGGCCTGCGCGTCCACATGACGCACACGCAATTCCTGAGCTACGGCACCGAGGGTGACAAGAAATT
>DATLXW010000042.1:0-36761 GCA_035575415.1 Methyloceanibacter sp.
CGCGCTCATGCTGACCTGCGGCCAGTACAACGCCTCTGGAGACTTTGCCTTTCGCGTCGGCCTACCCAGCAAGAGCGGAGTGGGCGGAGGAATCCTGGCGATCGTGCCCAATCTCGCATCGGTCGCGGTGTGGTCGCCTGAACTCACCGAGCAAGGGAATTCCTTGGTGGGCACTTATGTCCTGGAACGGCTCGCCTCGACCGCGGGATGGTCCGTCTTTTAAGCGCGTATTGCTGGACGCCCGACCAGGCTAGGTCCGTTCAGAGAGTAGGTTTCGCCCCTGCACAAGACGGATTAAAATTCCCTTCTCCTCACGGACGCACGACTCCATTTGGTCAACGTGACGGAATAGACGAGTGCTCCTTGGAGGACTCGTTGTTGAATGGGGGAACGGTTTGAAGCAGGGCCTGGCTGCCGGCGCATTGGCTGCCGCCATAGTGGCGGTCGCGTCTTTCGCGCTGGGCGCTTCGCCGCTCAACAAAGGCGACACCCCCGCGCAGGCGCTTGTCCCGCAGATTTCGCTCCTTCATCGGGCGGTGATCTACGCCAAGGAAGGCAGCCGCAAGCTTATCGACGGGCGCTGGAACTTGAGCCAAAGCGAGGCCAAGCTCGGCATCACGTTTTCAGCCGAACAGAAGCGGCAATTGATGGCCTGTACCGGGCAGATCGTCTGTGTGGAGCCCGGGCGACCGGGGCGCTGGAGCCGATTCGACGAGCTCGAGCCGATCACCGCAAGCGCCGTGAGCGTGCTGAGACCCGATCTCCTGGTCACGGCCCAGCACGTCTTCTTCAAGGGCAAAAGCGCTGCGGTGTCCTTCGAGAGCTGTAGCTTCCGCAGCTTCCTGCATAGACGTACCGCCATTCCCGTACGTGTCGAGAAGGATCAAAGGCGGGGATATGTCTTCAACAATGAGGACTTTATTGTTCTGCGCCTCAAACGCCCCTTGCAGGACTGCGACGCCTTCGCCGTCGGCGAACCCGGCTCCTCTTTGCGCGAGGGAGAGCAGATCCTGTCCGTGACCGCGCGCCAGGATCGCATGTTGAACAAACTTTCCGACCGCGAGCCGGTGGTCGCCAAGGGAACGATCAGAAAGAGATTCTCGGGCCGGGCTTTCGGCGGGCCGCCCTTCTACTATGCCGATGTCGATTTCGACGTCGGGGGTTCCGGCGGCGCTATTTTTGCTCTCAGGGATGGTCGCCCGCGCTTTCCGCATGCCACTCGCCGGCGTCTCCTTCCGCTTGCCGGCGACCAGGGGCGCCTCATCTTGAAAGGTATATCCGTGGCTTATGGCCTCAATGCGAAGAGCGGAAAGGCTTACAGCGAAGACCGTAACTTCACCATCCTTATCGGGCTCGAGGCCGAGTTCAGGGATGTGGTCGAAGGCAAGGCCCAAATGGAAGTTGTCGAATCCGCGCCTTGTCTCTGCCCCGAGGGCAATGAAGCCAAGATTGACGTGATTTCGGCCCCCGCTCCCGTGGCTCAGCCGGAAACGCTTTCGGCTTTGCTCCAGGGCCCTTGCGGGCAACCGCCGCCCGGCGGCGACGCCGGACAGGCGAACGCCGTTTGCAGCAAGCTTGCAAAGGAAATGCAAGAACTCGCCAAGGCGTTAAGGCCGGCGGCGACGGGGCGAAGCAAAGCGAAATACGAATTCAAGCTGAGCAACGCGACCGGCTGCCCGATCTGCTTCGCCTATACGCGTTGCAACGACTACGGCTGTTGGGAGGAGGCGCTGCGGCTCGACGCCAAATCGACGCTTTCCGCAGGGATTGGCGAGCGGGCACCGGCAGTCAAGAATGCACAGTTCTGCAAATCGGCCGATGCCGTACCGCCGCTCGAAATCCAGTCACAAGCAAGCGATGCGGCGCCGGCTCGTCCGCTGAGGAAACCCGGACAAGGACTCGCCGACGCGGCTGAGTCCTGCGATTACGCGGAAGCGTCGGACGCCAAGTTCATCGCCGCCAAGGAGAAGGCGAAGCGCGAAGGCGTGCACACGCTGACGAGCGAGGACATTCGCGGGCTCACCCTCGAGCAAATCAGGGAGCTGCGCGGCTACTGAACGGAGAATTCGATGCCGGTGCGAGTCGGGCCTGCTGATTTCGGCTCAAGCGAGGAAGAGGTGTATCTCTTCCGCAAATCGCTCCGGCGTGTCGTGCGGAATCCAATGCGAAGCGTTCTCCACCCGCACGAGGCGCGCGTTTGGAATTTCCCGCGCCAGCCGCTCCCCGTCTCCGATCGTCTGCCAGGGATCGTGTACGCCCCAAAGGCATAAGGTCTGCGCCCGGATCTCGCCATGCCGCTCGGCCAACATGGTCGTATGATTAGTATTGAGGGCGCTGGCGTTGCGGATGATGGAGATCTTGCCCTCTTCGTCGCTATAGGGGGCGACAATTCCTTCCCGAAATTCCGGCGTGAGGCGGTCCTTGTTGTGAATGCCGTCGGGCAGCGCCGAGGCTAAAAAGTCGGCCACCTCCTTCGGCGATTTGCTGCGCCAATTGGGGTTGCCAAGCGCGATCATATCGTCGATCGGCCAGGAATCGTAGGCGACGACATTCGTCAGCACCAGCCGATCCACCCGTTCCGGATGGTCGATCGCCATGATCAGACTGACGCCGCCGCCGGTGTCATGGCCAACGAAATGCGCGCGACGGATTCCGAGATGGTCCATGAAACGCAGGATCATCGCCGCTTGCGCGGGAAGCGAGCGATCGAAGAAGTCGCGCTTGTCGGAATAGCCATGGCCGAGAAAGTCCGGGGCGATGACGCGATGATGGCGCGCAAGGAGAGGGATGACCTCATTATAGAGAAACGACCAAGTCGGGATTCCGTGCAGCAGGATCACCGGCTCGCCTTCGCCGAGATCGGTCCAGGCGACGCGCAGCGGACGGTAACTCAGGCCTGAAAGCTCGGCTGCGACCTGTCTCTGCCGGAAGGCTCGATAGTTCAGCGCGGACACAACTGCGTGATCCTAGAATTGCGCGGATTTCTCCGAGACTTCCTGGTACCAGCGCGCGCGCGTGCCGATCTTGGCGCGCATCTTCCAGCCGAGTGTCTTCGGCGCCTGTTCAATCGCCTGCAACAATTCCTCGATCCGCGCGCGCACGATGCCGCGCTCCGTCTCGCCGAGCGACGGGAACTCGGCAAAAAACTCCGGTACGCGTTTGAGATTGGTGGTGAAGGTGTAATAGAAGCCCCAATCCTGGCGCATGAGATCGACGATATAGTCGGTATGGATCGCCTTCGGCCCCGGCTGCCGATGCGAAAGCGGATGCTCGAGCATCAGCACGATCGTGTCCTTGAAGTCCTTCAGATTGATTTCGACGATCTGCATCTTTTCGAGCAGGAGGTCGGTGGTAGTGATGGTCGGACTGTCGAGACCGAGCCGGTCTTTCAGCGGAATGCGATGACAGAAATAGAGTTCGTCCGCGAATACATCGACATTGAGTCCGGTCTCCTGGTGCAGATAAGCATGCCGCGCCCCTTCCGAGGCCACATAAATCCCCTCGTCGGCAACGTAGCCGCGCGCGGTCAGAAACTCGCGGATGGCCCGGTTCTGTTTCTTCTCGGCGCCGAAATCGACGTCGGTCAGCACCCGCTTCGTGTCTTGGAAGAGGTGCAGATTATTTGGGCATTGCAGCCGGTAGGCGATCGAGCCCAGGATGCGCAGGCGTATGCCTTGCGCCTCGGCGTCGTGCACGAGGCGCAAGGCCTCGTCCACGAACTCGAGATTAAGCCCAGGATCAGCTGGCATCTCAGTCACGTTGTCCTCCGCGCGTCTCGGCAAAGAGATGCCGGAAGAGAGGCAAGCACTTCCCGGTTCCCGCCCCTCTTCCGGTCACGGCCTTTGGAGATCACTCGATCGGAATCTCCTTGAAGGCCAAGGTTACGTCTACGCCCTGCGATTGCCTGATCATCTTCATGACGTAGTAAAAGACGAGCCCCAACACGAACACGCCGGCGACGATGGCCACTTGCGTGGGGTCGTGTCCGGCCGCGTTCGGGTCGGAGAACAGCGTCCAGAAATAGAACTGCGCGGCGACGAAGCCGAAGAAACAGGCCACGCTCATGATCGGCAAGCCGAAAACGGTCTTGTTGGCGAGCGGCGATTTTTCATAGAGCTGCGGACGCAGGTACGGGAAGAAGATACCCGCGCCGAGCACCACCGACCAGGCCAGAACCGCGGCCTCAATGAGGATTACGATCTTGGAGAACCACGGCGTGTAGACAAACAGCGCCATGAAGATGAGATTGACGATGGTGGTGACGGTGATGGCCACGACCGGCGTGTGCCGGGTCTCCGAAATCTTGGCGAGCGGCGCCGGAGCCACGCGGTCGAACGACCAAGCGACGATGGCGCGGACGCCGAACGTGTGCATGGCCGGAATCCACATCCACATCCACAAGGCGAGGCCGAGCGAAGTGAGCACCGTTATCAGCGGCGACTCGGTCAGAATGCCAGTCAGCAGCGCCACCGACGGATCGGTCGGCGTCGTGAGACCGCCATTGGCGGTGAGCGCATTGAATACCGCCGTGCCGAGGAATTCGAAGCCGAACACCTTGAAGGCAAGCCAGACGGTGACGACCATGGCCACCGTTGCGGTCACCACGGCGCCCAACATGCCGAAGCTCTGCGACTTGGTGACGGATTTGATTTCGCCGCCGATGGCGATTGAGAAGGCGGCGCCGATCAAGGGGAGGAACGGCCAGTTCGACACCAGAATCGTCTGCCACAAGTCGAAGCCCGCCTCGCCCCACCCTTTCTCCTTGCCGCTGGCTATGATGGCGTTATAGGCGTCGGTAACGCCCAGCGTGGGTCCGACCAGCGCATCGAGATGGGCGACGAAATCCTCGCGCGAATAGAGAGCGAGCGTCACGATCATCAATAGGGTGCTCGCCATGGCGAGGATGAACACCCACTTATTGATCGTGAGATAAAAGCGCATGCCGTAAATGAGGACCACATGCGAGAGAACGAGGATCGCTGCGCCGATCAAAAACGTCGCCCAAGGCTCGAGCATGGTCTTGGAGATGGCGAGGAAGGTCTCGTTGCCGGTGAGCAGGTTGAGCGCGGCGAACATCGGCGCGATCGCGAGAATCACGATCCAGTAGGCGGCGATGGCGCAATAGAACAGCCAGGCCGTGATCTCGACCAGGCTCATCGTCAGCGCGAGCGCGGGCGGGAGGATACGGGAGCCGAATACGTAGATGCCGCCCGAGCGGGGCAACGTGATCGTCCAGGTGATGAATCCGAACGAGATCAACGCCATGGCGATGCCGGCGATGATACATCCCCAGATCAGGTCGCCTTGCGGATAGAAGGCGGGCCCGTAATAGAGGATGGAGCCGACGCCGAGACCGATGCTCACGACGCCGAGATTGTAAATGAACGTGTCCGCAAGCCCCGCGGTGCGGATCAAACCCGAGGCCTTTCGTAGGAATATTCGCTTATCTCCACCTACATCCGTGACGGACATTTTCTCCTCCCTATGTGAGCTGTATCCCCCTAGTCGATCATCAGTATGTTCTTATCCTTGTGTAAGACTGATCTGAGTTACCTTGCCGCCGGAGAGTGTGATCAGCGCTCCTTGCAAGATGCCCTCCGGATAGACGCTGCCCGGATTGACGCAGACTGTTGCGCCGATATTGATCTTCGCGCGCCCCTCATGCACGTGGCCGTGCAGCCCGAGCAGCGGCTGATTCTCCTTGATGACCTCGACCAGCGTCTTGCAGCCGGCGTGGATCTGCGCCGGCAGCCCCATCTCGTAGACGACCTGGAGCTTGCTATCGAGCTTGGGGCAAACGTCGAGCGCGGTACCGAACGGCGGAACGTGGACGTTGAAGATGCAGCGGCTCATGTCCCTCACTTGAGGCAGGAGTTCGGCGAAACGCTGCACATATTGTTCTTCGGTATACTCCCGCTCTGTGTCCCAAGGCGTCGGCGTTGAGCCGCCGCAATAGAGCATCTGATATCCGCCCTTGAAATCGCATACCTGCATCTCGTGGAAATCCACGCGCGGTGCCTTGGTGAGAATGTCGTCGATCTCTTCGAAGTCGTCGTTGCCGGGAATGGCCACGAAGGGCACCTCGCATCCCTTCAGCTTCTCCGCCGCCCAGCCCGCCCATTCGCGCACCCGCTCGAGCACCAGTTTCTTGAATAGCGCGGCCTGCGCCTCCTCGTCGCCTTTGAGGCGTTGATATTCGGCCTCCGGCATGACGGCGGGATAGAAGCCCATATTGCCCTGGCGCTTGACGAACTCGTCGAGCTCGGCGCCGCCTTTGAGCGTGATCGACTGGCCGTGCTGAAAGGCGGCGAAGGTACCGTCTTCCTGCTCGGCGATGGGAATGACCGCCTTGCCGGTCAAATCGCCGCCGAGGACCAGGGCGTCGGCGCCGTAGAACTGCGCGCTATTGATGAATTTTTTGAAGCAGACGTTCGAGCCGTGGAGATCCGACGCGAAGAAGATCTTGATCTCCGCGTCGGCACCCTTGTTTTTCTTGCGCCACAACACGGAGACCTCCCCGACTAGAATTTGGTCAGATAGTGGTCGATCTCCCATTGGGAAATCGAATTGTGATACGACCACCACTCCGACTTTTTCAGTTCGATATAAGCGTCGCGGAGTTCGCTGCCCATCACCCGCGTGCCTAGATCGTCCTGCTCGAACGCGGTGATGGCCTCGAGCAAAGTCTGCGGCAACTGCCTGATTCCTCTCTCGGCCAGTTCCTTATCGGAAAGTTCGTACATGTTGACGAATTGGGGGTCTCCCGGGTCGAGATTCTGCTCGATGCCGTCGAGACCCGCGCCGAGGAACATGGCCGCCGCCAAATACGGATTCATCGACGGATCGACCGCCCGGCACTCCCAGCGCGTGCTGGAAAGGTTGACGTGCGGATCGTGGTGGCCGCCCTCGATATGCGGCCGCAGCATCGGCACGCGGAACATATGCGTGCGGTTGTTGCCGCCATAGGAAATGAAGATCGGCGCCCAGGTATAACCGGTCATCGAGCCGGTCTTGATCAATCGCTTGTAGGAATTGACTGTCGGGCAGCTCACCGCGACAAGGGCGGCCGCATGCTTCTTCAACCCGCCGAGGAACTGATAGGCGAGCTTGGACAATCCGCAGCCTCGCGGGTCGGAGGCATCGCCGGAAATATTCTTGCCGGTCTTCACGTCGGCAAGCGACATGTTGAAATGCGCGCCCGAGCCTGTGCGGTCGGCATAGGGCTTTGGCATCATGGTCGCTTCCCAGCCGTGTTTGCGGGCAATCTCCTTCATCATCATTCGCCAGATGATAAAGCGGTCGGCCATCGTCATCGCGTCGGCATAGGCAAAATCGAACTCGAACTGGCCGTTGGCGTCCTCGTGGTCGAAGGAGTGCACCTTCCAGCCGAGCTGGTTCATCGCCGACACGACGTCGTTGAGAAACTCGAGATTGATCAGGGTAAGCGAGGCGTCGTATGCGGCCTTGGCGATGTCGTCGCGCGGGTCGTTCGGGGCGATTCCGTTAAGCGCGGAAGGATCGCGCCTGACGATATAGGTCTCGCATTCGATGCCGAGATTGAATTTGAGCCCCATCTTGGCGGCGCGCTCGACTTGACGCGCGAGCACCGTGCGTGAACACATCGCGTATGGTTGCTCGTGATAGGTCAACTGGCCTGGAATGACGGCCACGTTGGGCCGCCAAGGCAATTGCACGACCGCGTCGGGATCCGGCATCACGGCCAATTCGTCGTCGTGCGGGCCTTGGCCGAGTCCATCGAGCGCGGCGCCGGTGAATAGTTCGGAGCCACGCATCATGCGGTCGAAATGATCTATGGGAACCGTCTTGGTCTTGGGAACCCCGTGCACATCGACATAGAGCGGCATGCAATACTCGACGCCCTTGCCCTTCAGACTCTGCATCGTCTCCCGCTCGGGCCTCGACTCGGCGCCGGTGGAAGCAAGTTGCACTCCGGCCGCAATCTCATTCATGGACGCACGCTCTCCCCTTACGCAGCCCAGAACCTATTTGTCGGGCCGGATTCTCGGCCGACACATTCTGCTCCGCTGATCCCCACATCTTGCACCAGCCGTTCTGGCCGTCGCGCAACCGGCGCCTACTCTGCTCGCATCTAATTAAACAGTCAATTAGATTTTGACTGGTGCGAAAGCGGATTTCCTCCCGCTCAATTCGGTGCCGTAGCCAACCCGTGCCGTATTGTTCGCGTCAATTTTGCGCGCGGATCAGGCGTCGCTTTCCGGAATACTCCAACAACTCCAGCACGCGCCGATGCAGATCGTCGACGGCTCCCTGAAGATTGAAATCGGGCACGATCACCGAGCGGACCATGCAGCCGTCGAGATAGGTGGAAATGAACTGGGCCATGCGCGTCGGATCGACCGGTTTGAACAGCCCCCGCTTGATGCCCTCGCGAATGACCTTCGAGAGCAGCTTGCGCTCTTCGTCGTAGAAGCGCTCGATCGCGCCCGCAATCTTCGGATCGCATTCATGCGCGCTGCGGAAGTCGAGAGCTATTTTCACGAAGCGGTGGATCTCGGCGAATTTGTTGACGTGGCTTTCCAGCCACGCGGCGATGACTTCGGCGGGATCGTCGCTCTTCGCCACCACCGCACGCACATGCTCGAACGCATGCGCGACCGCCTGTTCGATGGTCGCGCGGAAAAGGTCCGTCTTGCTGTCGAAATAATAGTAGAGAAGCGCGGTGTTGACATCGAGCGCCTGGGCGATGTCCTTGATCGTCACCGAAGCGAAGTTCCGTTCGGCGAACAAAGTGAGGGCGGCGGCGAGAAACTTGTCGACGCGGGCGGAGCTGTTCTCTTCGCGGCGTGTTTTTTTCGTGACCTGCTTCCGTTGCAGGTTCTTGCCGTCGCGCTTCGGGCGCTCGAGTTCTTTATCTGTCTGGTGCACCATCTTACCCTCGGCATCCTCCCGCCGGCGTTTCCGCCATTGAAGAGAGCAGGCCCTTCTGCGCCGAAATTTGGGTCTGCGCGGCCAACGCGTGCGACTCGCTCAAGACTACTTGCATCACCCACCCAATTAAGGCAACACTCTCGGGAACTAATTAATCGTCCAATTAGGGGGTTGGAAGGCGAAAATGCAATACGCAAACGACCGACGGGCCGAGGCGAACCGGCTCGCTTTCGAGCGCTTGACCTCCTCCGATCCCATCCTCGTAGACGTCCGTCCGGCTGGAGAGACCGTAGCGGGCTTCGCTCCGAACCTGATCTTGACCTCGGGTCCGCCCACACCTTGGCCGGACTATGCCGGCGGCCAGCGGGAAGGCATTATCGGCGGCGCCCTGTTCGAAGGTCTCGCCAAGGATCGGGAGGAAGCCGTCGCCAAACTGGACGCGGGCGAGATCCGCGTAGGTGCGTGCCACGATTTCGGCTGCGTAGGATCCTTGGCCGGCATTTACACCGCTTCCATGCCCGTCTTCGTGGTCGAGAATCGGAGCGCCGGCAACATCGCCTATTGCAATGTCTATGAGGGCAGCAATCCCCGCCGCCTCAACTACGGCGTCTACGACGAGGGCGTAAGGGAACGGCTTCTCGCCGTGCAGAACGAGATCATCCCGGTCGTCGCCGAAGCCTTGCGCCGCTCCGGCGGCATTCCGCTCAAGCCGATCATGAAGCGGGCGCTGAACATGGGCGATGAATTGCACTCGCGCAACACGGCGGCGGCACTCCTCTTCTTGCGCGAGCTTGTGCCCGGGTTGCTCACGCTCGCTTCCGCCGGCAGCGAGCGCGTCATTCAGGCGGTCAAGGCCATGACCGACGACCAGTATTTCTTCCTCCGCCTGTCCATGGCCGCGGCCAAGGCGACCGCCGACGCCGCGCGCGGCATTCCCGGCGCGAGCGTGGTGACGGCAATGGCCTTCAACTGCAGGGGATTTGCCATCCGCGTGAGCGGCCTCGGCGACACATGGTTCAAGGGCCCGCACGCATCCGTACAAGCCAAGCTGTTCGAGGGCCACACCGAGGATGAGATCACCTGGATGGGAGGGGAGAGCATTATCACCGAAACCGTCGGGCTCGGCGGCTTCGCTCAGGCCGGGGCTCCCGCATTGCAATCCTATCAGGGCGGATCCTATGAGGCGATGATCGCCCGCAATCTCGAACTCTATCGAATCACCGTCGGCGAAAATCCGGACTTCCTGATCCCAGCGCTCGGCTATCGCGGCACCCCGACCGGCATCGACATCTTCAAGGTTCTGGAGACGGGCGTGCTGCCGGCCATGGATATCGGCATCGCCGGCCGCAATGGCGGTCAGATCGGCGCCGGCGTCGTCCGCGCGCCCTTGGCCTGCTTCGAGCGCGCTGCGGAAGCATATCGGTTACAGTACAGCTAAGGCGGCGACGGCTCGATGCGGAAGACGCGACATGCTCAGAACTTTCGCCTTGGGGGATGTGCGGCTGCAATCGGGCGCGGTCTTGCAGAACGCGACACTCGCTTACACGACTCATGGCGCGCTCAACGCAAGCGCGGACAATGTCGTGCTGCTCCCCACCTTCTTCACGGGGACTCACCTGCGCAACGAGGCTTTGTTCGGCGCTGGACGGGCCATCGATCCTGCGCACCACTTCATCGTATCTGTGAATTTGTTCGGCAACGGCTATTCGACCTCGCCGAGCAACGCCGAACCGTCGCAAGCCGGTCCGGACTTTCCGTCTGTGACGCTCTTCGACAACGTCGCCTGTCAATACCGCCTTCTCACTGAGGGTCTTGGGGTGAAGAAGATCGCTCTCGTGCTCGGTTGGTCCATGGCTGGGATGCAAGCCTATCAATGGGCCTCGCAATATCCCGGCATGGTCGCCGCGATTCTTCCTTATTGCGCCGCGGCGCGCTGTTCCGCGCTCAACCACGCCTTCCTCGACGGACCGAAGGCTGCCTTGCAGGCCGACGCGGCCTGGAACCGGGGGCGCTACACGTCGCCGCCCGAGAAGGGACTGCGGGCCTTCGGCCGCGTCTATGCGGCTTGGGCTTATTCCTATCGCTTCTTCGAGGATGGTCTTTACCGCGCGCTTGGCTTCGACACGCTCGAGGCGTTGGTCGCCGATTGGGAGAACGATCACCTGAAATGGGACGCCAACAACCTGCTCGCCAAGATCTGGACCTGGCAGCACGCCGATATTGGCGCCAACGCCATCTACCGCGGCGATTTCAAGTGCGCGCTTCAGTCGATTTCCGCGCGAGCTATCGTGATGCCGTGCAGCACCGATCTTTACTTCGTGGCCGAGGCGAACGCGGCCGAGGTCGCGGCGATGCCGCGTGCCGAGCTCCGCGTCTTCGACTCGCCTTGGGGACACTGCGTGGGTTCGCCGGGCCGCGTGCCCGAGTTTGAACGTGCCCTCGATGAGGCCGCGGCCGAGTTGCTGAGAGGTTAGAATGAAGGCGCTCGTTTTGTCGTCAAGTCCTCGCCGCAACGGCAATTCCGCGCTGCTCGCCCAGGAAGTGAGTGCGGGTTTGCGCGAGGCGGGACATGAGGTCGAGTTCGTCTTCGCCGAGGATTTCCTGCGCGGGTTCTTGCGCGATTGCCGCCAGTGCCGCAAACCGGACGGCGAATGCTCGATCGAGGACGGCTTCCGCTCCGTCTTCCTCGATCATTACCTCAATGCCGACGGCTTCATCGCCGCGACGCCCATCTATTGGTACGGCACTTCGGCGCAACTGAAGGCCTTCTTCGATCGCACCTTCTGCTACTACGCCGCCTCCTATCCCCGCTCGGCGGAAGTGATCGCCGGCATGCAGGGTAAACGCATCGGCCTGGTGCTGAGCTCGGAAGAAACCTTCCCCATGGTGTCCGGCGCCGTCATATGCCAAGTGCAGGAATTTTGCCGCTATACGCACTCGACCTTCGTCGGGCTCGTGCATGGCTACGGCAACGCGCGCGGCGATGTCTTGCGCGATCCCAACCGTCCGGCCGAGACGGCGCGTCGCTTCGGCAACGAGTTTTTCAGGAAACATACCAGTGATTATCAGATCGACACGGTACGCCCCGCGCGCGTTTGGGGCTGAAACGCTAATTGCCGCTCAGAACCGCCGTTCCCATGGCGATCAGGGCGATGGCGGCCCATTGCATCCGCGTCACGTCCTCGCGGATGACGATACGCGCGAGCAGCACCGTGACCACGCTGAAGGCGGAGGCGACGACCATGGTCACGTGGGGCGCATCGGTTTTCGCTCCGGCGAGAAAGGCGAGGTAGCCAAGCGAATCGAGCGCGCCTTGCAGGCCTACGAACGGCCACCACGACGCAGGCACGCGCAGGCTCGCCTTCTGCACTGCGAGCACCAGGACGATAAAGATCAATCCCGACCAGCGGCCGATGAGCATGGTCTCGACCGCGCCGATAACCGGCGACGCCGCCTGACCGGTAAGCACGATGGCGACATAGGCAAGGCAAGCCGCAAGCGCAATCAGCACCGTCGTGCGATTGGCTTTGGCTTCGCCTGGCGGCGCATCGGAAACGGCGTGGCGCGAGATCATCACGCCGCCGACGATCACCGCGGCCATCGCCGCCCACTCGATCGCCCTTGGCCGCACCCCCATCAGTACATTCACCACGAGAACCGGGACCGGATGGGTGGCGACGATTGGCGCCACTACTGCAACCGGCCCCCGTGCCATGCCCTGGTAAAGGAGAATGCACATGATTGAAACACTGATGCCGTGGGCAACTGCCAAAGCGAAACCATATGTGGACCAGATGAGATCGGTTCCGGTCGCAACCACCCAGACCGTCGTGGCGAGAGCTCCGATGAGGAGCACGACGGCATATGCCAGCGTCGCCCCGAGTGCGCGCGCGCTGAACCGCGCCATGAAATCGGCCGTGCCGAGCCCAAGCGCGCTCGCAAGTCCAAGGAGGGCGGGAATCATGCGCGGAGCGACCGGCAGCGGACATCGGCAGCGCACGGTCGACGCGGCGCGCTGAATGAGAGGAAGGTCACATCGGATGCCGGAGGTGCCATAACATGCTCCACCCTATTTCAAGCTTCTCGCGCAACATCGACTGGAACCTGCTGAAGACCTTCCACGAGATCGCGGAAGCCGGCGGCGTCAGTCGCGCCGGCCGCGTGCTTCGCCGCAAGCAGCCGGCGGTGAGCCTCGCTCTCAAGCGGCTCGAGGCGCAGCTCGGCGTCACCCTGTGCAAACGCGGGCCGCGCGGCTTTCAATTGACCGATGAAGGGATGCTCGTGGCGGAAACCTGCCGCTCGCTCAATTCCTTGGTACGCAACGTGCCGCGGAAACTGGGCAATCTCGCCGAGGAAGTGAGAGGCAGACTCTCCATTCAGGTCATGTCCGGTTTGATTTGTGAGCGCTTCGACAGCGCCATCGCCCGCTTCCACAAGAAACACCCGAACGTCGAGATCCTGATCGACATCACCACCTGGGACAGCGTCGCGGCGGCCCTGCTGCGCGACGAGATCGACATCGGTGTCGCCTCCGCGCAGATGCAGCGGGCGGACCTCAACTACGATTTTCTGTTCGATGAAGTGCACTGCGCTTATTGCGGGCAAGGTCATCCGCTGTTCGGCAAAACCGTCGACGATCCTTCGTCGCTCGCCGACTATCCCTTCGTGCTCACCGCCGCGGACGAGCCCGACATGCTGACCGCCTATCGCGCGCGTCATGGCCTCGGACTTCATGTGGCCGGACTTTCGGAACATCTCGACGAGGCGAAACGGCTCACGGCGCTCGGTATCGGCATTTGTTTCCTTCCCAAGGCCTTTGCAGCCGTGGAAGTCGAAGCGGGCCGCCTTTGGCCTGTGCTCCGGCCGGCTGAACAAGTTTCCATCCCGGTATTCGTCATCACCAAGCGCGGCCCGAGCAAATTTGCCCGGCAGCTTCTCCTCTCGGAGATTTTCGATGACGCCGATTGAAGCACCGAATTCCATTGTTTGCGCGGTAGGTTCCGAGCCCCAGCCTCGCGCCGCACCATTGATTCAGCCAATGCATTCGATTGCGAAAATCGGTCTATTTCCGGCGGAAATTCCGGGCTTAGTTTCGACCAAAGACGGCATGTGAGGTGAGCATGGCTAACAAAAGGAAGGGGCCCGGCCATTCGCACGGACGCTCTCATACGCACGGGCACAGGCACGGCGTGAGGCGCAAGGACACGCATGGTGCCAAGACCATGGAAGCGTTATCCCGCATTTCGCAGAAAAAGCAGGACGAAGAGATCAAGCGCTCGCTCGAACTCGGGCTTGAGGCCGCGGATTCGGTAATCGACCGCAACATCTCCTTGTTCAGCCGCGGGCATCAGCCCGCGTTCGCCGGCATCAACACCTTCATGAAGGCGCCTTATTGCGAAGACATCCGCAAGGTCGGAGAGTACGAGGCCGCCTTCGTCGGCGCTCCGTTCGACTCCGCCACGACCTATCGCCCCGGCACGCGCTTCGGGCCGCAGGCGGTGCGCCGCATCTCGGCTCTCTACGACGGCTACTGGTTCGACGGAGGGGTGGATATCTTCGAGGAACTCGATCTCTGCGACGCCGGCGATATCTTCGTCATCCCGGGCAATATCGAAAAGACCTTCGACCAGGTGACGAAGGCCGTCTCGCATATCTACACTTCGGGCGTCTTTCCGATCATTTGCGGCGGCGATCATAGTCTCGGCTTTCCCAATGTCCGCGGCATCGCTCCGCATATCGACGGCAATGTCGGCATCATCCATATCGACCGGCACATCGACATCCAGGAGAAGGATATGGATGAGCGGATGCATACGACGCCCTGGTTTTGGACCACGCATGAAGGAACCACGACGACGCATCGCGATCACAGTCACATGCACGACGTCGGACTGCCGAACTGCCATCCCAAGAATTTGGTACAGATCGGAATCGGCGGCTGGTACGGCAACCGGCCTGGCACGGCGGTGGCGAGACGGCGCGGGACCAGCGTTCTCACCATGTACGACATCGAACAGCACGGTCCGCGCAAGGCTGCCGAGATCGCCCTCGATATGGCCTGGGAGGGGTGTAAAGCCGTTTATCTGTCTTTCGACATCGACTCCATCGATCCTGGTTTTGCCCCTGGAACGGGCTCTCCAGAGCCCGGCGGATTGCTGCCGCGCGAGGCCCTCGAAATGATTCACACCATTGCCGCAGAAGGACTATGCGGCATGGAGGTGGTGGAGGTTTCGCCTCCCTACGACGTCAACGACAACACGGCGCAGCTGGCCTGCCGGGTCATCCTCGATGTGCTCGGCACGCTGGTCGCCCACGGCCACCTCGGTCATCGCAACAAGGTCACTTCTTGAGAAAGGAGAATCGCTTATGTCGCCAAATCTGAAGCGAGCGCTAGGCTCTCTTCTCGCCGGCCTGCCCCTTTGCTTGGCGTCCTCCGCGGCCTTATCACACACCGGAATCGGCAGTACGGGCGGATTTGTTCATGGGTTCGCTCATCCGCTGTCGGGCCTTGATCATCAGCTGGCAATGATCTTGGTCGGAGTGTTCGCCTATCGGTTAGGAGGCCGCGCCCTGTGGCTCGTTCCTCTCACCTTCGTCGTTATAATGGCTTTGGGCGGTGCGCTTGGCGTCAGCGGTCTTTCGCTGCCTTTTGTTGAAATCGCCATTGCTTTATCGGTCGTCGTGCTCGGCGCAGTCATTGCCCTTGGCGTGAGGGCACCGATTGCTTTGGCCATGGCGCTAGTCGGTCTTTTTGCCGTCTTTCACGGGCACGCCCATGGCAGCGAGATGCCCCTCGACGCATCCGGCGTCGAGTACGGATTGGGTTTCATGTTTGCGACGGCCCTCCTGCATGCGTTCGGAATTGCCCTCGGTTTCTTGCTTGGCCTTTCGGCCGAGCGACTTGGCGCGAACACCTACCGCATCGCCGGCGCGCTCGCTTCCATTGCGGGCCTAGCCATGCTTTTCGGCTATATGTGAGCGTCTTTGTCATGTAAGAGTCGGCGTCCGCTGCTGCCTCGCAGACTAAGCTCCGACCGAAAATTGGAACAAAGAGACCAAGAACGGCCATGAACCTTCTCGTCCTGCAACATGCGAGCGTCGAACATCCGGGCATCTTCAGCACCTTCTTCAAGGAAGACGGATTTCGCATCGAAACCGTCGAGCTCGACGAGGGCGGAACCATCCCCAAACTCGACCCGTTCGATGTCATGGTGGTGATGGGCGGACCCCAGGACGTCTGGCAGGAGGATGAATATCCTTGGTTTCGTCCTGAGAAAGAGGCAATCAGAACCTTCGTCACCGAGCTGAAGAGACCTTATCTCGGCATTTGTCTCGGCCATCAGCTGCTTGCCGACGCGCTCGGCGGCAAGGTGGCGCCGGCAAAAATCGCCGAGGTCGGGGTGATGCCGGTCGCCGTGACTGCGGAAGGAAAAACCGACAGAGTGCTCGGCGCGCTCTCCAACCCGCTCCAAGTGCTGCAGTGGCACGGCGCGGAAGTGACGGAACTTCCGCCCGGCGGCGTGACGCTCGCGAGTTCCGACGCATGCCGGATCCAAGCGCTGAAAGTGGGCGACACCGCCTACGGTTTTCAATTTCATGTCGAGGTCACCTCCCGCACGGTCAGGGATTGGGCAGCGATCCCCGAATATGCGCGCGCACTGCAAAAGGCGCTGGGACCGGACGGGGTGGGAAAGCTCGGATCGCAGGTGTCCTCGGCTCTTGCCGACTTCAACCGCAATGCCCGCCGCCTCTATGACGGTCTGAAAAAGATCTGGACGAAATAGAGCGCCCCAAAGCCCGAACTTGGTTCCGATGCGCCCAGCCTCGGCGAGCTGTTAGCCGCGTGTATGACAAAGCCTGCCCCATGTCGCAAAAGGTCAAGTGAGCGGCGCGCTTTGTGAATCCGCCCGATTGCGGTCGCGCCACCATCCCATCCTGAGATGCCTTACGCTGCACGCTGCGATCTATCACACCGCTCCCTTTCGCCGATGAAACCTATCCGCATTTTCCGCCACGAAGATTGGATCAATCCCGGCCGCCTCACTGACTATCTCGACGCCCGCGCGATTCCTTGGGAGCTCGTGCGCATCGACCAGAACGAACCGGTCCCGCAAGACGTCGACGACGTGTCCGGACTCGCCTTCCTGGGGGGCACGATGAGCGTCAACGACGGCTACCCTTGGCTTGAGGAGGAGCTGCGCCTGATCCGCAGCGCAGCCGTGTGCGATCTGCCGATGCTGGGACACTGTATGGGATCGCAGCTCATTGCCAAGGCGCTTGGCGGCGAGGTCAGAACCATGCCGGCCAAGGAGGTCGGCTGGTATGAGGTGAGCAAGCTCGACAATCCCGCAACACGCGAATGGCTGGCTGCGGTGCCGGATCGCTTCGAGGTTCTGATCTGGCATCACGACGCCTTCAGCCTGCCTCCCGGCGCGGCCCTCCTCTATTCGACCGCCCACTGCCCCGAGCAGGCTTATGTCTTGGGCAATACCGTCGCCACGGTGGCGCATGCCGAGGTTACGGCGGATATGCTCGAGGAATGGCTGCGCATTTACGGCCACGACATCGATGCCTCGGCCCCGAGCGTGCAGCCGATCGAGCAGGTCCGCGAGCGGCTCGTTGAGCGCTGCGCGGCAATGCATCGCACCTTTACCGATCGGCTTTACGATGCCTGGTTGGCGCGTGTGCTCGCTTATGCCGAACGCCCGCGCGAGCGCGCAGAGGCAGAATGACGGCTTAAAGCTTCACCATAACGTGGCGGACCACCGTATAATCCTCCAGCGCGTACATGGAGAGGTCCTTGCCGTAGCCGGACATCTTCAGCCCGCCATGCGGCATCTCGCTCACCAGCATGAAGTGGGTGTTGACCCACGAGCAGCCATATTGGAGCCGCGCCGCCGTCGCCATGCCCTTGGCGAGATCGGCGGTCCACACTGATGAGGCGAGTCCGTAATCGCTGTCATTGGCCCATTCGATCGCCTGCTCCACGTCGTCGAACGGCGTCACCGAGACCACAGGACCGAACACCTCTTTGCGCACGATCTCATCGCCATGCTTCGCCCCGGCTACGACCGTAGGCTCGTAGAAGAATCCTTTGCCGCCATGCGGTTTTCCGCCCGCGGTGACCGAGACGTGCTTCTGCTCAGCGGCCCGCTCCACGAAGCCGTGAACCCTGCTCTTGTGGTGCGCCGAGATCAGCGGCCCGATATCGTTCTCGTCGTCGTTGGCGCGATTGAATTTCACGCCTTTCGCCGCGCTGGAAAGGTCCGCGACCAGGTTCTCGTAGATTTTCTTGCCGGCATAGATGCGGCAGGCCGCCGTGCAATCCTGTCCCGCATTGTAATAGCCGAAAGCTTTCAGCCCCTCGACCACGGCGCCGAGATCGGCGTCGTCGAACACAATCACAGGAGCCTTGCCGCCAAGCTCGAGATGCGTGCGCTTGATCGTCGCCGCGGCAGCCTGAAGCACTTTTTGCCCCGTAGCAATGCTGCCCGTGAGCGACAGCATGGCGATCTTCGGGTGGTTGATCAACGCCTGGCCGGTGGTGCCGCCACGGCCGGTAATAACGTTGACCGCGCCTTCTGGAAATATCCCCGCGATGAGCTTGGCGAGTTTCAAGGTCGTAAGCGGCGTGAGCTCCGACGGCTTGAGCACGACGGTGTTGCCGCCGGCAAGCGCAGGTGCAAGCTTCCACGCCGCCATCATCAGCGGATAGTTCCACGGCGCAATCGAGCCAACCACGCCGATCGGATCGCGCCGGATCATGGAAGTGAAGCCCGCCATATATTCTCCCGCCACCGTGCCATGCATATTACGCACCGCGCCGGCAAAGAAACGGAAACAATCGGATATCGCCGGCATCTCGTCCTGCAAGACGCGGATCCTGGGCTTGCCGCAATTGAGCGCCTCGAGCGTGGCGAAGCCCTCAGCCTCGCGGTCGATTGCATCGGCGAGCTTGAGCAGAAGACCGGAGCGTTCGGCCGGCGTCGTGCGCGACCAGGTCTTGAACGCCTTGGCGGCGGCCTCCACTGCGGCATCGACCTGCGCGGGCGAGGCGTCGTGAACGCTGACGATGGTTTCCTCGGTCTTCGGATTGATCACCGGCTCCGGGGCTTCGCTTCCCGCCTCGAACTTGGAGCCGATCAACATCTTCGTATCCAACATGAACGTCCTCCGAATGGTCCTAAGGCCGGCTATTTCGATGCTCCGCCGATATGCTCGCCCTCGCGCGTTAAGTAATAGGCGATCAGGATCGGCAACAGCGTGACGATGATGACGAACACTGCGACCACGTTGGTCACCGGACGCTGCCGCGGCCGGATCAGCTCCGACAGCATCCAGATCGGCAACGTGGACTGCTGCCCGGCGGTGAAGGTCGTCACAATCACTTCGTCGAACGACAGTGCGAAGGCGAGCATGCCTCCCGCCAGAAGCGCCGTCCCGATTTGCGGCAAGATCACGTGGCGGAAGGTCTGGAATCCGTTGGCGCCGAGATCCATCGAGGCCTCGATCAGGTTGCCGGAAAGTCGGCGGAAACGCGCGATAGCATTGTTGTAGACCACTACGATACAGAACGTGGCGTGACCGAGCACGATCGTCCAGATCGAGAAGTCGATCCCCATGATGTCGAAGGCCGAGCGCAGCGAGATACCGGTGATGATGCCGGGGAGCGCAATCGGCAGAACGAAAAGAAGCGAGATCGTTTCGCGGCCGAAGAACCTGGCGCGGGAGAGCGCGGCGCCCGCGAGCGTGCCCAGGATCAGCGCGATGAAAGTGGCGATAGCCGCGACCTTGAGCGAGAGATAAAGCGGCGGCCAGATGTCCGGCCGGTCGAACCACGCCACGCTAAACCATTTCGCCGTGTAGCCCGGCGGCGGAAACTGGAAGCTCTTGTCCTCGGTGGTAAAGGCGTAGAGCACGATCAGGGCCAGCGGAATATGCAGATAGAGCAGACCTCCGACCGCAGCGAGGCTCAGTCCGGCCGGCCTTTTCCGCTTCGCCTTAAAGGACATCGAAAGCCCCCATGCGCTTTGCCATCCAGAGATAGACTCCCATGATCGCCATGGGCACGACGGTGAAGGCCGCGGCGAGCGGGATATTTCCAGAGGTCCCCTGCAAGGTATAAACCGCCATACCGATGAAGAGGCGTGAATTGCCCACAATCGTCGGCACGATGTAATCGCCGAGTGTCAGCGAGAACGTAAAGATCGAGCCGGCGATGATGCCGGGCAGCGCCAGCGGAAAGATCACCGTCCAGAAAGTCTGTCGCGGCGTGGCGCCGAGATCGGCCGAGGCCTCGAGAAAGTTGACCGGCACGCGTTCGAGTGCGGCCTGCGTCGGCAAAATCATGTACGGCAGCCAGACATAGACGAAAACGAGGAAGGTGCCGATATAGCTGAACGACAGCGACGGACCTCCGATCACGGGAATTGAGAGAATGCCATTAAGCAGCCAGGAGAGATTGAGCGCGCTCGCGAACCAGGTGACGATACCCTCCTTGGCGAGGATCAGCTTCCAGGCATAGATCTTGACAAGATAGCTCGACCAGAGCGGCATCATCACTGCGAGGTAGAACAGGGCTTTCATCCAACCGCGGGCGTAGCGCGCCGCATAGTAGGCGATGGGAAAGGCGATAACCGCACAGGCAAGCGTAACCAGCGCCGCCATGATCACGGTGCGCAGGATAATCTGCAGATTCGCCTCTTGCAGAAGCTCGAGATAGGTCGCCAGCGTGAATTCGTGGATTATGAGCCCGGAATAATCGTCGAGCGAATAGAAGCTTTGCAGGAGCAGCGCAAAGAGCGAGCCGATATAGACTACGCCAATCCAAAGCAGCGGCGGCAGCAAGAGTAGAAGGGTCAAGAGCTTCGGACGCGCGAGAAAGGCGTCGGAAATCCTGCCGAGGACTCCTTCCCTCGCTTCGATCAGGACAGCTTGGTTCACGACTCCCCCTCCATCGTGACCATTGCCGCTTTCGGCCAGATCAAACGCACGGTCTCGCCTTCCTTGAAATTTGCACCATCCGCGGGCATCTCGGCAGTGATGCGCATGCCGCCGCAATCGACGTTGAAGCGCGTAACGGCCCCCTGATAGCTGATCATCTTGATCGTGCCGTCGCTATGGGCGTGGTCCGGCGGCACGGTTTCATTCGGGGAAAAGATTCGGATCTTCTCCGGCCGCAGGCTGGTCCAGCAGGCGGGCGCGCCGTGCTTGGCGCAGAATTGCGGCGACAGCACATTCGAGGATCCCACGAAGTCGGCGACAAAGCGGGACTTGGGCTTCTCGTAGATATCCGACGGCGACCCGACCTGGACGATCTTGCCCTCGTTGAAGATCGCTACCCGGTCCGCCATCGACAGCGCTTCGCCTTGATCGTGCGTAACGAAGATGAAGGTGATGCCGATCTTCTTCTGCAGCGCCTTTAGTTCCTCTTGCATTTGCTCCCTGAGCTTGAGGTCGAGCGCGCCGAGCGGCTCGTCGAGCAAGAGCACCTTGGGTCCGTTCACCAGCGCGCGGGCGAGCGCCACCCGCTGACGCTGTCCGCCCGAAAGCTGCGCCGGGCGACGGCTTTCGAACCCCGCAAGCTTGACCATGGCGAGAGCATCCTTGGCCTTGGCCTCCCGCTCCGCTCTGGGCATGCCCTTGATCATCAGACCATAGGCGACGTTCTCACCCACCGTCATATGCGGAAAGAGCGCGTAGTCCTGGAACACGGTGTTGACGTTCCGCTTATAGGGCGGGACGCCCTCGGCGGTTTCACCGAAAATCTCGATATGCCCCTCATCCGGCTGTTCGAAGCCGGCCACGAGTCGCAAGCAGGTGGTCTTGCCGGAACCCGAAGGCCCGAGCATGGCGAAAAACTCGCCCTCGCCGATGTCGAGAGTGACCCGATCGACTGCCACCACCGATCCGAAGCGGCGCGAGACATTGACGAAGCGAACGGCTGGCGGCATCTGGCCACGTGAAATGTCGGGCGGCCCGGGAGCGATCTCCCGGGCCGCCTTCGAGGCAGAGGTTATCTGCCGAGGATTGCGATGTAATCTTTGGCCCATTGCGAATAGGGCACGCAATTGCCCTCTTGTTCGCATTTGGCCGTCGGCGTCCGCCAGAACCAGATTTTGTCGAAATTTTCGAACCCGTTGGTGGCGCAGCCCTCATCGGTCAAAAGCGCGTTGCCCTTGCAGGCCGCCGGCACCGCGGGCACGGAGCCGAACCAAGCCGCAAGATCGCCCTGCAATTTCGGATTGAGCGAATGCTCGAGCCACATATAGGCGCAGTTCGGGTGTTTCGCCTCGGCATGCATCATGGTGGTGTCGGCCCAGCCCGTCGCCCCTTCCTCCGGAATCGTCGAAGCGATCGGCTTCTTCTCGCTCACCAGCAGATTGACCTGGAAGGGCCAGGAGGAAGACGCCACCACGCCTTCATTCTTGAAGTCATCGACCTGGACCATGGCGTCGTGCCAATAGCGGCCGATCAGCGCTCTCTGCGCCTTGAGCAATTCGATGACGGCGGCGTATTGCTCCGGATTGAGTTCATACGGATTCTTGATGCCGAGTTCCGGCTTCTTCTTCATCAGATAGAGCGCGGCGTCGGCGATGTAGATTGGACCGTCGTAAGCTTGCACGCGTCCTTTGTTGCTCTTGCCGTCTGGCAGCGTCTGTTCTTCGAAGACGACCGACCAGCTCTTCGGCGGCTCGTTGAAGACCTCGGTGTTGTAGGCGAGCACGTTCGGTCCCCATTGATAGGGCACGCCGTAATGCACGCCATCGACGGTGTGCCAGGGTGCGTCCTTGAGCCGGTCGTCGACCGTCTTCCAGCTTGGTATCAGGTCGATATTGATCGGCTGCACCTTCTTGCCGGCAACCAAGCGCAGTGAAGCATCGCCCGATGCGGTGACGAGATCGAAGCCGCCTTGATTCATCAGCGTCACCATCTCGTCCGACGTCGCGGCCGTCTTGACGTTGACCTTGCAGCCCGTCTTCTTCTCGAACTCCGTGACCCAATCGTAATTCTTGTCGGTCTCGCCGCGCTCGATGTAACCGGGCCAGGCGACGATGTCGACTTCGCCCTCGCCCTCTCCGATTGCCGTCGGCATTTCGGCGAGCGCGGGAGCGCCAAGGACAAACAGCGCAATTGCAGCAATTGAGACACTTCTTGCGGGCATCATTTTTTGCCTCCCAAACGAGACGCGAGCAGGCTTTAGGTTTACGGAGTCTCGGGCCCCGGCAACCCCCTGAGCACAGTAGGAATGTTATTAGAGGACAGCGTCTCGCGCCATAAGGAAAGCAATCGCTCACCTAGCTGTGACGAGCGGGCGCGTCGCTTACCACGGCGCTGGAGGAACCAATGCCGCAAAGCGCCTCCTTCCCGGCATCCAGAGCCCGAGTGGCGCTCCGAGCCTTAACCGCTACTTGCCTAGCTCCAGAAGCTCGACAAGCGCCTCGGAGGCGCGGTTTCCACTTTGGACTCCGCCGTTCATATAGCCGAGGAATTCGCTACTCGTATGTTCGCCGGCAAACTGCACGCGGCCGTCGAGAGCGGGGTCCGCCGCCACATCGAGCAGCGTCGTATATTGTCCCACCCCGGCGCTGGCATAGCTGCCGAGGGTGTAAGGATAGGTCGCCCAGAAAAAGGACGCCACCGCGAGCGGATCGAGGCTCTCCGAGATTTTCGGCGCCATCTTGGCGAGCCCTTCGTTGAGGATTTTGCGCGCTGCGCTTTCCTCGCCAAGACCGGCTTTGCCGCCGAGAAAGTCGGTGATGATCCCGGCCTCGCCCGGCTGTGCCGCGGTCTGATCCCAGATATTCTGGAAGCCGAGATCGGTATAGAAATTGCCGTTCGAGCGGGCCGGCAATCCCGAATCAGCGCTGAGCCATGGCCTCGATTTCGTGCCGCTGAAGAGTTTTGCGCTGGTGCCGTAGCTCAGCTCGCGAATGGCCTGGAGTTTGATCGGCTCGAGTTCGAGGCTCTCCAAGCCCTTGACCTCGCGCAGCTTGGTGAAGGGCAGGCTCAGGATCACCGCATCGAAGCTTTCCGAGCGCGCACCACCGGGCGCATCCAAGGTCAGAACGATCTTGTCGTTCTCGACGCCGAGTCCCGTCAGCGCATGGCCGAGACGCATATCCGCCTTCCCCTTGAGTGCGGCGAGCAGAGCATTGATGAGAGCCGACGAGCCGCCCTTGATGCGGAAGGCCTGGTCGCTGTCGCCGAAAATGGCAAAGGGCTTGCTCATGTCCGTGCCGATGAAGTCGACGAGATTGAGGCTCGACTGGTCCGCGGTTTCGAGCCCGTATTCGCCAACATAGGCGACGTCGAGGAGATTGATCGCCCAGTCTGCGGTCTTGCCACGGAACTGATCGAGATAAGCCTTTAGGCTCATCTTATCGAGTTCGTGCGCGTAATCCGTCCAGTTCTCCTCCTCGTCGGTAAGCTTGTCGGCATCCTCGGCAATCTTCTCGGCGATCGGGGCAAAGGCGCCGCTTTGCGTCTTCGGATCGATCATATCTTTCGGCATGTGCCATTCGCCGCCGAAGAAATAGAGATCCTCTCCCCCGGTGACGTTGAGAAGCTGCATTTCCAGGCCGAATTCCTTGCAGAGGTCCTGAATGTCGGTTTGATCCGTGTCAACGAACTCGCCGCCGAGTTCGCAGAACAGGTCTTTGTAGAAATTGTAGACGGTGAGCATGCGCCCGCCCCAGCGATTGCTGGCCTCGAACAGCACCGGCGTCGCGCCTTTGGCTTGCAGGCGATAGGCGGCGGTGAGACCGGCGACGCCCCCACCGACAATGCCGATCGACGGCTTGCCGTTCTGCGCTAACGCGCTCCACTTGAGCGCGGGCGACAGCGCTGCGGCGCCTGCTGCCGCGGCCGTCAAGCGCAACAATCTGCGTCTGCTGAGTGCGGATGAACGCGGAAGCGTAAGACCGCGGTCATGGACAGAATTTGCGAGGACCTTTTTTACGAATGCAAAGAGCGGTGAGCGGGACATGACAAACACCGTTTCTGGATGTCGAGGCCGAAAGTAGACATCCAAATTGCGATATTTGCCAATTCAAATTTGCGCAGGCTGATCATTTGCGCGCAGGCAGAAGACAAGAAGGCGGAAGCGGTTTGTCGGTCACGCTGCGCAGCACAAAGCTCGACTTCAGTCGCGCCACCCCGGGAAGCCGCGAAAGCTGTTCTTTGTGAATGCGTTCGTAATCGGAGAGGTCGCGCGCCATCACGCAGAGCAGATAATCGTCTTCTCCCGACATTAAGTGACAGGAGACGACCGACGGCGCCTTCGTCACGGCCTCTTCGAAATCCCTGAGCAAGTCCTCGTTCTGGCTGGTCAGTCCGATATGCACCATTACCGTCATGCCGAGACCGAGCGCCTGCCGGTCGATGCGCGCCTGATAGCCCTGGATCACGCCTTTTTCCTCGAGCGCGCGGATGCGCCTCGCAATCGCCGTGGGCGAAAGCGGCACGCGTTCTGAGAGCTCGACTTGGCTCAACCGCCCGTCTTCGAGCAGCGCCCCGAGGATCGCGCGATCAAGCGCGTCGAGTTCCGTTTCTGCCATTTTCAGTCGTCCTAAGCGCCTTCGACGCAGATTATCTGCACAATTCTAATTCTACACCGCAGAAAAAGCCAGCAATCATCTCGCCTTTTCGGCGATTCTTCGGATCAAGGAAACAGTCCCTGGAATGGAGGGCGCCATGCGCATTGGTGTTCCCACTGAGATCAAGTGCAACGAGTTTCGCGTTGGGCTCGTGCCAGGCTCGGTGCGCGAGCTCGCCGCGCGCGGCCATGAGGTGATCGTGCAGTCCGGCGCCGGTGCCGGCATCTTTGCCGACGATGCAACCTACAAAAAGGCCGGCGCACGTATCGTGCCGACGGCGGAAGACGTATTCGCCGAAGCGGACATGATCGTAAAGGTCAAGGAGCCGCAAGCAGTCGAATATCGCCGGCTCAAGCCGCACCAGATTCTTTTCACTTATCTTCATCTCGCCCCCGATCCGGAGCAGGCGCGCGGTCTGATGCAGTCCGGCGCGACGGCAATCGCCTATGAGACCGTGGCCGACGCACATGGCGGCCTTCCGTTGCTTGCCCCGATGAGCGAAGTTGCCGGCCGGCTCGCCATCGAGGCTGCGGCAATCGCGCTGCGCCGTCCGACCGGCGGCCGCGGCGTGTTGATGGGCGGCGTGCCAGGCGTGCGCCCGGCCAAGGTCGTGGTTCTCGGCGGCGGTGTCGTCGGCACGCATGCGGCACGCATGGCAATCGGTCTCGGAGCCGAGGTTACCATCATTGATCGATCGCTGCCGCGGTTGCGCCAGCTCGACGAGCTGTTCGAGGGCCGTGTACGGACTCTCGCCTCAACGCTCGATTCGATCGAGACGGAGGTGCTCGGCGCCGACGTCGTCATCGGCGCTGTGTTGATTGCCGGCGCGAGCGCCCCCAAGCTCGTCACCCGCGACATGCTCAAGCGCATGAAGCGCGGCGCCGTTCTCGTCGACGTTTCGATCGATCAGGGCGGCTGCTTCGAGACCTCGCGCCCGACAACTCACGCCAATCCGACCTTCGAGGTCGACGGCATCATCCATTACTGCGTCGCCAATATGCCCGGCGCGGTGCCGGTGACGTCGTCGCAGGCGCTTAACAACGCGACTTTGCCGTTCGTGATCAAGCTCGCCGATCGAGGCTTGGCCGCTCTCGACGACGATCCGCATCTCGCCGCCGGTCTGAACGTTCGCGCCGGGCGCATCACCCATCCGGCGGTGGCGGCCTCGCTCGGCTTCGACCGATTATCGACGGAGAACGTGTGTCTCGCCGCAGCCGAGTAGCTCCTTATCTCCCTTAGCTAGCCGGACGCAAATCCCCCCACAGCGTCCGTTACAGCCGGTCCGCCCCTCCCCCCAACCGCGGACCGGCTTTTTCTTTGCACCGGTTATCGCCGTTTCACTACTTCAAGCTTGGGAAATGGAACTCGGCGCCGCCCCTGATACCTGTCGGCCAGCGCGCGGTTATGGTCTTGAGCCGCGTGTAGAACTGCACGCCCTCAGGTCCATAAACGGCGTGATCGCCGAACAGAGAGCGCTTCCAGCCGCCGAAGGAGTGGTAGGCGACCGGAACGGGAATTGCCACATTGACCCCGACCATGCCGGCCTCGATCGAGGAGGCGAAGGCGCGCGCCACGTCACCGTCGCGCGTAAAAATGGCGGCACCGTTGCCGTATTCATGACGATTGACGAGGTCCGCCGCCTCTTCGTAGTCGCCGGCGCGCACGATGCATAGGACAGGACCGAAAATCTCGGTTCTATAGATGGTCATGTCGCGGGTGACGCGGTCGAACAGCGAGCCGCCGAGGAAGAAACCCTTTTCGTAGCCCTGCAGAGTTAGGCCCCGCCCGTCGACAACGAGCTCTGCGCCTTCCTTCACGCCCTGAGCGATCAGCCCCTCGATACGGGCTTTAGCCTCTGCGGTTATGACCGGGCCCATTTCCGAGTCCGGATCGGTGGCGGGACCGACTTTCAGCGCGCGAATTTTCGGCGCCAGCGCCTGCACCAATCGGTCTGCGGTCTCCTCTCCGACGGGGACGGCGACCGAGATGGCCATGCAACGTTCGCCGGCGGAGCCGAAGCCGGCGCCCATCAGCGCGTCGACGGCCTGGGTCATGTCCGCGTCGGGCATGACGATCATGTGGTTTTTGGCGCCGCCGAGCGCCTGCACGCGTTTGCCGGCGGCCGAACCCCGCCGGTAGACATGTTCCGCAACTGGCGTCGAGCCGACGAAGCTCACCGCCTTGATATCCGGGTGATCGAGGATGGCGTCGACCGCCTCCTTGTCGCCGTGGACGATATTGAGCACCCCCGGCGGAAAGCCGGCTTCATGGAACAGCTCCCATATCAGCATCGACGTTGAGGGGTCGCGTTCAGACGGCTTCAGGATAAACGTGTTTCCGCAAGCGACCGCGATCGGAAACATCCACATCGGCACCATGGCCGGAAAATTGAATGGCGTGATGCCGCCGACGACTCCGAGCGGCTGGCGGTCGGACCAGCTATCGATTTCCGGGCCGACATTGCGGCTGAATTCGCCTTTTAGCAGATGCGGAATGCCGCAGGCGAAATCGACCACGTCGATGCCGCGGGCAAGCTCGCCGAGCGCGTCCGCATGCGTCTTGCCATGCTCGCTCGATATCGTGCGCGCAATCGCATCGGCGTTGCGCTCGAGCAACTCCTTGAAGCGGAACATCGGCTTAATGCGCTTGAGTGGCGGCGTCGCTGCCCAACCGGGAAAGGTTCGCTTGGCAACGGCGACGGCGGCATCGACTTCCGCGGCAGTCGATAGGGGCAGCTCGGCGGTCTGCTCGCCGGTCGCCGGATTGAATACCGCGGCCCGTCGCGGCGAGGCCGATGCCACCTTGTGGCCGCCGATTGCATTCTGGATGGTTTGCATAGCTGCGCAAAGCCCTTAATCGACGGCCGACTTCAGCACGCCGGCGAAGATGTCGAAAAGCTGGTCGATCTCTTTCTTCTCGATGATGAGCGGCGGCGAAAGCGCGATGATATCTCCGGTGGCCCGCGTGAGCAGCCCACGCCGGAAAGCCTCAACGAAGCGGGTATGCGCTCGCTTTCCTGGCGCCTCCGGTATGGGATCGAATTCGACGGCGCCGATCAGCCCGATATTGCGGATATCGATGACATGCGGCAGGCCCTTGAGCGAATGCACCGCCTCCTGCCAATAGGACGCGAGCTCCGCCGCGCGCGTGAGCAGTCCTTCTTCCCTATAGACTTCGAGCGTCGCAATCGCTGCGGCGCAGGCCACTGGATGACCCGAATAGGTGTAACCGTGAAAGAAGTCGATGGTCTCCTCCGGCACATTCATGAAGGCGTCATGCACGTGCTTCTTCACCAGCACCGCCCCCATCGGAATCGTGCCGTTAGTGACCGCTTTCGCGGTGGTGATGATGTCCGGCGATACCCCGAAATAATCCGCGGCGAAGGGAGCGCCGAGCCGGCCGAAGCCGGTGATGACTTCATCGAAGATCAGGAGGATGTCGTGCTTGGCGCAATGGGCGGCAAGCCGCTTGAGATAACCTTTCGGCGGCACGAGCACGCCGGTCGAGCAGGCCACCGGCTCGACGATCACGGCGGCGATGGTCGATGCGTCGTGCAGCGAAACCAGCCGCTCGAGATCGTCGGCAAGCTCGGCGCCATGCTCCGGCTCGCCGCGGCTGAAGGCGTTGCGGGCGAGGTCGTGCGTGTGCCTAAGATGATCGACTCCGGAAAGCAGCGTGCCGAACATCTTGCGGTTATTGGGGATGCCGCCGACCGAAGTGCCGCCGAAATTCACCCCATGATAGCCGCGCTCGCGGCCGATCAGGCGAGTCTTCGAGGCGTTGCCCTTGGCCCGATGATACGCGAGCGCCATTTTGAGCGCGGTCTCGACCGACTCGGACCCCGAATTGGTGAAGAACACGTGCTCGAAGCCGCGCGGGGCGATATTGACAAGCTTCGCCGCGCACTCGAAGGCGCGCGGATGTCCCATCTGGAAATTGCCGGCGAAATCGAGCTCGCCCACCTGCTTGCGCACCGCCTCGACAATCTTCGGGCGGCAATGGCCGGCGTTCACGCACCAGAGCCCGGAAGTGCCATCGAGCACGCGGCGCCCGTCATCTGAGGTGTAATACATACCCTCCGCGCGCACGAGCAGACGTGGCGCCTTTTTATAGTCTCGGTTCGCCGTAAACGGCATCCAGAAGGCTTCGAGATCGTTGGTGGCGAGCCGTGCGCTCATGACTGTGTCCACTTCATTTGTACTGCCTTATTGGAGGATTGCTCACGCGGCCCTGCTGACGGCTTCGGTGAGACTCGCCTCGAAAATGTCCATGCCTTCGCGGACAAGATCGTCGCTCGCCGTGAGCGGAACGAGAAACCGGATCACGTTCCCGTAAGTGCCGCAGGAAAGGAGAATGAGCCCTTTTTCGTTGGCGATCTTCATCAGCGACTGCGTGAGCTGCGGCGCAGGTTCGCCGCTCTTTGTATCCTTCGCCAACTCGGCCGCGCACATGGCGCCGAGCCCCCGCACATCGCCGATGCAATTGAGGTTGGAGCGGCGCTGGAGCGCTTTGCAGCGGTCGAGAATGATCTTGCCGATGGCATTGGCGCGCTCGCAGAGCTTTTCGTCCTCAATCACGTCGAGCACGGCGTGCGCGGCGGCACAAGCGATCGGGCTTCCGGCATACGTGCCGCCGAGGCCTCCGGGATTGGCAGCATCCATGACATCGGCGCGGCCGGTCACCGCCGAGAGCGGAAAACCGCCCGCGAGACTCTTCGCCATGGTTACCACGTCGGCCTTGATGCCGGCATGTTCGAGCGCGAACATCTTGCCCGTGCGCGCGAAGCCGGTCTGAATTTCGTCGGCAATGAGCAGGATGCCGTGCTGGTCGCACAAGCCGCGCAGCGCCTTGAGGAAATCGAACGGAGCGATGTAGAAGCCGCCCTCCCCTTGCACCGGCTCGATGAAGATGGCGGCGATGCTCGACGGGTCGGCGGTGCTCTTGAACAAATTGGCGAGCGCGGCGAGGCTCTGCTCGCTGCTCACCCCGTGATAGGTGTTGGGAAAGGCAACATTATAGACCTCCGGCGGAAACGGGCCGAAGCCTTTCTTGTACGGCACCACCTTGCCGGTGAGCGCCATGCCCATCAGGGTCCGGCCGTGAAAGCCTCCGCTGAAGGAAATCACGCCGGGACGGCCGGTAAAGGCCCGGGCAATCTTGACCGCGTTCTCCACGGCTTCCGCTCCGGTCGAGAGCAGGATCGTCTTGGCTGGCTGGGGAACCGGCGCGATCGCATTTAATCGCTCGGCGAGGCGGACATAGGTTTCGTACGGCGTAACCTGGAAGCAGGCGTGGCTGAAGGCCTTGAGCTGATCCTCGACCGCAGCAACGACTTTCGGATGCAGATGCCCGGTATTGACCACGGCGATGCCTGAAGCGAAGTCGATATAACGCCTGCCGTCCTCGCCCCAGATCTCGGCGTTTCTAGCCCGTTTGGCGTAGATTGCGGTGGCATGGCCGACTCCGCGTGGAATCGCCGCGATTCTGCGTTCGTGAAGGGTTGCCGGCATGGGCCTGGACGTCCGATCTTGCTGTATCAGTGAAGCGAGGCAATTACGATTGGAGCACGACGGGACTTGAGCCGTCCCAGCTTACCCAAACCTTCTCGCCCCATTCGAAATGGTCTTGATCCCAACGCGAACGGTTGGGACGCGAAACTCTGATCAGCCGGCCGCCCGCAAGCTGAACGTGAAAGATGGAGATGTCGCCGAGATAGGAGATTTCCTTGATCTCCCCCTTGGCCACGTTATGGGCGGCGGGACATTGCGGCACCGCCGGTGAAGCGGTGGCGTCCTTGTGCAGGGTCATCTTCTCCGGGCGGATCGCCACCCACACGGTCGACTTCTCCTGGCCTGCGACGGCATGAGGAATGAAGACCGGGTAGGGCTCAAGCTCGGCACAGCTGACGACGGCGTTCTCCGGCTTGTCGCTCACGAGTTTGCCTTCGAACATATTCACCGAGCCGATGAAATCGGCAACGAAGCGCGAGCTTGGAAACTCGTAAAGATCGGACGGTGTACCGAGTTGCGCAATGGAGCCTTTGTTCATCACCGCGATGCGCGACGCGATCGCCAGCGCTTCGTCCTGATCGTGCGTAACCATAATGAAGGTGATGCCGACCTTCTGGTGCAGCTGCGACAGCTCGAACCGCATCGCCTCGCGCAGCTTGGCGTCGAGCGCGGAAAGCGGTTCGTCGAGCAGCAGCACTTTCGGCTTCTTCACCAACGCTCTAGCCAGCGCTACGCGCTGGCGTTGGCCGCCTGAGAGCTGGTCCGGCATGCGTCTGCCGAGATGGCCGAGCTGCACGAGATCGAGCGCCTCCTGCACACGCCGGTCGCGCTCCGGCTGCGGGACGCGATCGATCTTGAGGCCATAACCTACGTTGTCAGCGACGGTCATGTGCGGGAACACCGCGTAGGACTGGAACACCATGTTGACCGCGCGCTTGTTCGGCGGGATGTCGGCCATGTCCTGGTTGTCAATCAGGATCTCCCCTTCGCTCGGGATTTCGAGGCCGGCCAGCATGCGCAACAAGGTGGTTTTGCCGCAGCCGGAAGGGCCGAGCAGGGCGAAAAATTCGCCAGGCTCAATATCGAGACTGACATTGTCGACCGCGACTGTTGCGCCCCAGCGCTTGGAAACGTTGCGAAAGCTGATGATCGGTTTCACCGCGGTCTTACGGCCATTGGCGAGAGATTGATCCACGGCACTCACCCCTTGGCTTTCCGCTGCGAACGGCTCTGCATGACCATCATCACAATCATAAGAAGAATGGTAAGCAAAATCAGCATGGTCGATGCGGCATTGACCTCGGGAGTCACCGAGAAGCGTACCATCGAGTAGACCTTGACGGGAAAGGTGATGGTATCCGGTCCCGAGGTGAAGAAAGTGATCACGAAATCGTCGAGCGAGAGTGTGAAGGCGAGCAGACCCCCCGCGATCAGCGCCGGGCGCATATGCGGCAAGAGCACGTCGCGGAACGCCTGCCAATCGTTGGCGCCAAGATCGCGCGCGGCTTCTTCCTGCTCCTTGTTGAAGCTTGCCAGCCTCGCGCCGACCACGAGAGCGACGAAGGGAAAGCAGAACGTCACATGCGCGATGATGATCGAACCGAGATTGAGCGGCCAAGGTAGATCGTTGGGCCAGGGAAGCACGCGCGTGAAGAACAACAGCATGGCGACGCCCATGCAAATCTCTGGAACAACGAGCGGCAGGGCGAAGGTTCCCTCGACCAGAGCGCGTCCCCTGAACCGGTAACGCCACAAAAGAACCGCCGCAAGCGCGCCGATCACGAGCGAAATCAGCGTCGCCACGAAGGCGATGGTCAACGAGTTGGCAAACGCCGTGAGCAGGCTGTCGTTGTTGAACAGCTTATCGTAATATTTGAAAGTGAAGCCGCGCCAGACCGTCGTCCGCCTGGAATCGTTGAAGCTGAAGGCGATCAAAGCGACAAGCGGCGCATAGAGGAAAAAGAAGACGGCGAACAGCCAGGCGCGCATCTGCCACAGCCGGTTATATTCGAGAGGAGCGCGCCGCTTGCTCATGGCTAGAACTCGCTTGCCTTAAGCCTGCCGCGGCCGAGATAGGCGCGCAGCGCGATCGCGATGAAGGTAGCATACATCAAGAGGAAGGACAGAGCCGCGCCGAACGGCCAGTCATTGGCGCGCTTGAACTGACGTTCGATAACATTGGCGATCATCTGACTGTCGGGACCGCCGAGGAGATCTGGGGTGAGATAGGCGCCGAGCGCCGGTACGAAGGTGATGATAATGCCGGAAATAATGCCCGGAAGCGCGAGCGGCACCACGATCGAAAACAGGGTACGGATGTGCCCGGCGCCAAGATCGAGGCTCGCCTCGATCAGCGACTTGTCGAGCCGGTCGAGCGCCGCATAGAGCGGCAATACCATGAATGGCAAGTGAACATAGACGAGCCCCACCACCACGGCGAAATTGTTGTAGAGCAATTGCAAAGGCGTGAACTCGCCGAGCGGCTGGAGTCCGACGAGGGTCATCAGCCAACTCGCATTGTTCCAAAACCACTCGAGCGTGAAATTGACGTAACCCTCGGTGCGCAGCACCGCCATCAGCGCATAGGTCCGGATCAGGAGATTGGTCCAGAACGGCAGCATGATGAGCAGCAGCATCCACGGCCGCCAGCGCTCGCTCGCGAAGACGATGGCGAGCGCCACCGGAAAGCCGACGACGAGGCAGAGCAATGTGGTGACGCCGGCCACGAATATCGACTTGGCGAAGATGCCGAGATAAAGGGGTTCGAGCGCACGGGCGTAGTTGGCGAAGGTGCCGCTGATGTCGACTTCGGTCAGGCTGACATTCTGGCCGAAGCTGTAGGCCCAAACGATAGCGAGCGGAGCGAGGAAGAACGCCACCACCCAAGCGATGGGCGGCAATGCCGTCACCAGGAAGGCCAGTCGGCGTTCTTGTGTCTGCGTCGCCACCGGTTCTTCCTCGCTCCCTAACCCAATCCTCGATCAGGATGCGCGCAGCCGCGTCATCGCCTCATCGAGGAGCTGCGAGAACTCCGGCCCGAGATAGTTCGGGTATTCGCACTTGGCCATGACTTCCGCAGGCGGGAAGATCACCGGGTTATCCTTGTACTCCGCGGGCATCAGCGCGACTGCAGCCGCGTTCGGAGAAGGATAAAGGATCGTGCTGGTGATCCCCGCGCCGACTTTGGGCTCGAAGATGAAGTTGATGAACTTAAGCGCGTTCTCCGGATGTGGCGCGCCTTTTGGGATCGCCAGCGTATCTTGCTGCCGCATGGCCCCTTCCTTCGGCACCACGAAGTCGATGTCGTCGTCCTCTTTCATGATTTGCGCGATGTCGCCATTATACTCCATGGCCAGATCGACCTCCCCTGAGAGCAAAAGGTCCTGGCCGTTATCCTCATGGAAGGCCTTGATGTTAGGCTTCTGCTTGGTCAGCAACTCTTCCGCCTGCTTCAAAAGCTCAGGCGAAGCGTCATTCAAGGAATGCCCGAGATATTTGAAGCAGTTGCGGAAAAGTTCACTCGCGTCCGACATCACCGTGATGCGACCCTTATAGGCGTCGGAATCGAACAGCCATTTCCAGCTGTCGGGAACGCCCTTCACCTTCGACTTGCGATAGCCGATGCCGATCACCAGCCAGGTATAAGGCAGGCTGTATTTGCGGCCCGGATCGAACGGCGCGTCTGTCATGAACTCCGGAGCGATATTCTTGATGTTGGGAATCTTCGCGTGGTCGAGAGGTTCAAGTAGATTTGCTTGAATCATGCGCTCGACAAACTCGCTGCCCGGGACGATCACATCGTAGCCCGGATTGCCGGCGCGAAGCTTGGCGAACAGCTCGTCGTTGGTGGCGAACAGGCTCATATTGACGTCGATGCCGCTCGCTTCTTTGAAATCCGCGAGCGTGGTTTCGCCGATATAAGTGTCCCAGTTATAGAAATTCAGCTTCGGCTCTTCCGCAGCCCATGCCGAGTACTTTCTTGGGGCGAGTGTGATGCCGACGGCTGCCGCGCCGAGACCTTGCAATATCGATCGGCGCGATGGACGGGTGCTGACAAATTTCCTAACTGTGCTGGTCATACTCACGCTCTCCCTTATGCTGTGCCGATCGCTCGGCGCGTTGAGCCTTTCCTTTCCCGGTGGTTCCTACTGCCGAGTATGGCCATTGCCGGTCGTCCTCGCCAGTTCATTCGGTAGGCAGACTTAGGCGCCGCCTGCAGCTTCATTGATCGATGCCCCCCAAGCAGATGTATTTGACCTCGAGATACTCCTCCAAACCTTCGGCTCCGCCCTCGCGGCCGAGGCCCGACTCCTTGACGCCGCCGAAGGGCACGGTTTCATTGGAAAAGATGCCTTCGTTGATGCCGACCATGCCGGCTTCGAGCTTCTCCGCCACCCGCCAGGCGCGGGCCAGGTCGCGGCTGAACAGATAGGCAGCCAGCCCGAACGGCGTATCATTGGCGAGCTTTACCGCTTCGTCCTCGGTCTTGAACCGGACGAGTGCGGCGACCGGGCCGAAGATCTCCTCGCGCACAATTTTCATGTCCGGGGTAACGTCGCCCACGACCGAGGGGCGGTAGAACAAGGGTCCCGCATTGTCGAGGGTGCCACCGGTCAAGACCTTGGCGCCCTTCTTGACCGCATCGCCGACCAGCGATTCGACCTTGGCGACGGCCTCTTCGGAGATCAGCGGGCCGATAACGGTGCCGGTGGCAAGACCCGGTCCGACCTTGAGTTTCTGCACCTCTTGCACCAGCGCTCCGGCGAAGCGGTCGTAGATACCGTCCTGCACCAGGATGCGGTTGGCGCAGACGCAAGTCTGGCCCGCATTACGATATTTGGAGGCCATGGTGCCGGCTATCGCCTGATCAAGATTGGCGTCGTCGAAGACAAGCAGCGGCGCGTTGCCGCCAAGCTCTAGCGTCAGCTTTTTCACCGTCCCGGCGCATTGGCGGTAGAGCAGCTTGCCGACCTCGGTCGAGCCGGTGAAGGAGAGCTTGCGCACGCGCGGATCGTCGCAGAACATCTTGCCGACAGCCGGCGCATCCATGGTGGTGACAATATTGAGCACGCCCGGTGGCAACCCGGCGTCCATGCCGAGCTTGGCAACGGCAAGCGCGCAAAGCGGGGTCTCCGCCGCCGGCTTGACCACGATGGTGCAGCCCGAGGCGAGCGCCGGAGCCGCTTTGCGCGTAATCATGGCGATGGGGAAGTTCCACGGCGCGATCGCCGCCACCACCCCGATCGGCTGCTTGATGGTGAGATAGCGCTTGGATGCGACCGTGGTAGGAATGGTGTGACCGTAGGCACGTTTTGCTTCTTCGGCGAACCACTCGATGAAGGAGGCGCCATAGGCGACTTCGGCTCGCGCCTCGGCGAGAGGTTTGCCCTGCTCGCTGGTCATCAGCTTGGCGAGGCTCTCCGTCTCGGCGGTGATGAGATCGAACCAGCGCTTGAGGATGGCGGCTCGCTCCTTTGCCGTCTTGGCCGACCAGGCCGGAAAAGCGCGTGCCGCGGCATCGATGGCGCGCTTCGCATCCTCGGCGCCGAGATCGGGAACCGCAGCCACCTCCGCGCCCGTCGCCGGGTCGCGCACCGGGAAGGTCTTGGCCGAGGTCACCCACTCGCCATCGATCAGCGCCGCGGCAGGATATTTCTTGAACACCATGGTCACCGCGATTTCTCCATCAACGTAACGTGATCGAGACCGACTTCAGATCGGCATATTTGTACAACGCGTGCAG
>DATLXW010000043.1:0-4706 GCA_035575415.1 Methyloceanibacter sp.
ACCTTCTCCGCCAACCACGTCGAGGCGAAGCATCTCGCCAGCGCCTTGATCAAGATCGCCTATGGCATCGTGGCGATCGAGGACACGGAGGCCACGCAAAGCTTGCTCCGCTCGACGCGCCATCTCGGCGTGATCGACGTCAACAATGCGCGCTATGCCGGTCTTCTCGCCGAGAGCACCGCGAACGAGCCTGACGCCGCCGCCGCCGCCATGCTGTTCGACACCTACAATCCTTGGGCGGCGCTGGTCCAGATCAACTCCACCCACCCGCTGACGGGACGGCGCGTGGCCCATCTCGGCGAGATCGCCCGCGCCAAGGGCCAAGGCTTCGCCGGCTACGACGTGGAGGCGGCGGCAAAGAAGGTCAATCTTGATCACGGCAAGCTTTGGGGCCGCTTTTTGGGTGAATTGCTGCTCCTCGTCGCGCCGCTTCTTTTTGGGGTCATCGCGGTTGCGCTCGGCGCCTGGCAGTTCACCCCCGCCGCGATCGCGCTTGGCGTCCTCGTTACGCTTCCGCTGCGGTACCCCTCGAGCCCCGTGCGCGAAGCGACCGTGATGGCGCTGATGGGCGACCCCGCCGCTTCGCCGGTGCGCGGGCAACCGGTCAGGCTCGCCGGCAAGGCGATCGGCCGCGCGAGCCCCGGCTTCATCGCCGGAGAGGACGTCATCTTCCAGGACAAGACCGGCCTGATGGCCGTCGATTTCCGCTCCATGCTGGGCCTAATCGGCGATCTTTTCGCCGGCTGGAAGCGGGTGCCGAAACACATGAACCACCCAGGCGAGGCGACAGGCTGGTTCATGCGCGGTATGGGCGGCTATCTCGTCTTGAAGGAGCTGAAATCGACCGCGGGCTCGCTCAGGGCCAAGCCGTTTTTCTGGCAAATCCTGCTGAGCGTGCTTGTCATCGCCGCCAACCTTTATTTCGTCTAGGTCGCAACGCCGCCATGGTAGGGGTGTTCGCCAGCACGCGTTTGTCGCACCTGTCAAAACCGCTCGCGCTCGCCTTGACCGCGTTACTTGCGAGCGAAGTGATTCCGGCAGCGCGCGCTTGCGATCGGTCCGATCTGTCCGAGCCAGAACTTGCCACCGTCGCCGCCGTGCTTGACGGCGAGACGCTGAAACTCGGCGACGGCAGGACCGTGCGGCTGATTGGCGCCAAGGCCCCAATGCCGCCGCTCGGCTGGCGCGGCGACGACCCTTGGCCTTTCGTTGCCGAAGCGAAGTTTGCGCTCGAAACCCTCGCCCTAGGCAGGACGGTCGAGCTTCGCTTCGCCGGCCGGCGCACCGACCGTCACGGTCAACTGCTGGCGCAGGTTTTCGTCGCCGAGGGGAGAGACCGCCTCTGGATTCAGGAGGAGATGGTGGCGAAGGGCATGGCCAGGGTCTATTCCCTGCTGGACAATAACGCTTGCGTGCCCGAACTTCTCGAACGCGAGAAAGAGGCAAGAGCCGCGCGGCTTGGGCTTTGGGGCGCATCGGTCTATCGCGTCATCGCCGCCGGCGACCTCGACCGCCTTGGGCGGCTTATTCACACCTTTCAGCTTGTCGAGGGCACGGTTGTGGCGGTCGGCGAGGGGGCGGGACGTCTCTATCTCAATTTCGCACAAGATTGGCGCAGCGATTTCACCGTCAGCATTGCGCGCAAGGACATAGGTGCGTTCGCTGCGGCCGGCCTCGAACCCTTTGCGCTAGCGGGCAAACAGATCCGTGTCCGGGGCACCCTCATCTGGCGGAACGGCCCCATGATCGAAGCGAGCCATCCTGAGCAGATCGAGCTTCTGCCGCAGGGCGAAACCCAAGCCCGAAAAGACGCCTGACGCACACGCGGGACCGGCTATCGCTCCCTGGCCCGACAATGTCATATTTGTCGCCTCGTGCCGCAGGCAGGCCAACGGGGAGTGTCCACCGGGCGCCATGAATTCCTTTAGTCGCGTCTTTCCCTTCGATTGGAGCGCGGTTCAGACCGTGGGTGCGATCCTCGGCGCGCTCCTTCTCCTGTTCGGCGGATTGGCCCTCCTCCTCTATCGGGCACGGCTTCGGGATGAGCGCAACAGCCGCATTCTCGCCGATCAAATCGCCCTCTTCATTACCGGTAAAATGGCGGCCCGCTCGGAAGAAACCGGCGACCGCTTCTCTCTCAAGGAAAGTAACAGCATCAAGGCGCTGATCGCCGAGGCGGTGCTGGCGCTGAGGTCGGAGCGGAGCCGCGAGGCGAGATTGGCGCTTGCCAAGTTGAGATCGTCCGACGGCAGCCCGGCGAGCGAGATCTTCGCGCAAATCGCCGCGGCCAAGCGGAAGGAGGCGGAGGAAGCCAAAAGGCAGGCCGCCACGGCCATCCGCCATCAAGGCGCGCTCACCCTTCCGGCCGACAGTGAAGCGGCGCGCGACCTTTTCCAACAGGCCGTCGACCTCGACCCGCACGATGCTGAAAACCTGCTCGCCCTCGCCCTGGTGCAGTTCCGCCTGGGCGATACCCCGAGCGTCGAGGCCTTGCTCCAGAAAGCGCATGCGGCGCGCACACGCGAGGGTCGGGAAGACGTGGCCGGTATGATCGACATGTTCGCCGGTGTGCTGCATCTCAGACGCGGCCGTTTCAAGGAGGCCGCCGAACGATTCGAAAAGGCTGCGCACATCTTCGAGGCGCAGGAGGACGCCAAGGCGCTGGTCGATGCCATGATGGCTCTCGCCACCGCCCAGATGAAGGCGGGCGATCTCAATGCCGCGCTTGCCAACTACAATAAAGCCGCGGCGCTCTGCACCAAATTCAACTACGAAATCGGCCTTGCCCAGCTCTACGCCGATCTTGGCCTCTTGCTGCAAGGGCTCGGCAAGTTCAGCGAAGCCGAGCAAGTGCTGCTCAAGAGTTTCGGCGCCGCCGAGCGCATCGGCGAGATCACCATCGCCTCCGTGGTCGCCGGCAATCTCGCCTTGCTATATCGGGAGACGCAGGACCTCGATCGCGCCGAAGGTATGGTGCGCCAGGCGCTCCAGCTCGAGGAGCGCCTAAAGCATCGGGACGGCATGGCGAGAGCCCATCTCAATCTCGGCACCATTCTGTTCGAGAAGGCGCGCTTCGACGAGGCCGTCACCCACTTCAGGCAGAGCCTGGAACTCTACGAGGAACTCGGTTTGTCCGGGCATATCTGCAACGCCGTCTATAATCTGGGGAACGCCCACCGGGCCCTGAAGCAGGCTTCCGAGGCGGAAACCTGCTACCGCAGGGCGGTCAATCTGTTCATGAACGCGAACGACGCGTCCGGCGTCGCCAAGGCGGCAGGCAATCTCGGCGCCGTCTATCTCGACCAGGGACGCTTCGAGGAGGCCGAGGAGGAGTTCAACATCGCGCTCGACGCGGCCCGCGAAGCCGGGGAGGGGCTCGCAATCGCCATGCAAATCCGCAATCTGGCGGTGCTGGAGCATATGCGCGGCAAGCCCGAGGAAGCCTGCAAGAAGCTGCGTCGGTCGCTGGAACTTTGCCAGGAGATCGATGCGCGCACCGAAGCGCTCGAACTCAAGGTGCTCATGGGGCAAATCGGCTGCCTTTAGCGGGCCGGACGCGGACAGGCACCGCAGCGGGCCAAGCGGCCGCTGACGGGGCGGAAAAACCGGAAACCGGGCTTCTTAGGCCGCCCTGGTGCGGGTGTCCGCCTCGGCCGCCATCTTGGCGTGCCGCGCGGTCTTGGCGAGCACATCGTCTATCTTGGCGATGGCCGTGGCTTCGTCGAGCTTCTCTACGGCGGCAATTTCGCGGGCCATGCGGTCGAGTGCGGCCTCGTAGAGCTGGCGCTCGGAATAGGACTGTTCCGGCTGCGCCTCGGAGCGGTAGAGGTCGCGCACCACCTCGGCGATCGAGACAAGATCGCCGGAGTTGATCTTGGCCTCGTATTCCTGGGCGCGTCTCGACCACATTGTGCGCTTGATCCGGGCCTTCCCCTTGAGCGTGCCGAGCGCCTTCTTGACCGTTTTCTCTTCCGAGAGCTTGCGCATGCCAACGCTCGCAAGTTTCGACGTCGGCACTCTGAGCGTCATCTTGTCCTTTTCGAAGTTGATGACGAACAGTTCGAGCTTGGCGCCGGCAATTTCCTGCTCTTCGATAGCCACGATCCGGCCGACGCCGTGAGCCGGATAAACGATATACTCGTTGGTACGAAAGCCGTGTCTTTGCTGTGGTTTCTTTTTCTCAGCCATACTCTCGTCTCACTCTCTAAAAATGCTTTTCGGCGAGCATGCCGTAGAGATAAGTGTTGTCCTTCATTTACACCAGGATCCCAAAGCGCTTATGGTGCTTATACAGACGCTAGGCACAAGATGGCCCGGCGATCAGTGAATCTGACCGCGCCACCTCCCTGAAATCAGAAAAAAAAGCGCGCCCGAACAGGGACGCCTCTTGGTGCTCGTTGCGCCGGCATCGCGCCATGTTGTTGTGACAATAACACAATCTTAGTGAATCGGAAAGGTGCCCCATGTCGCAGCAGCGCCCTTTTTGCGCCGCAAAATGCGACATTTTGACCATAGGGTTAACATTTAACCCCTTGAATCGCTTAATCCCCTTCGCCCGGCTCCGGCGAAAAATATTTCTCGAACTTATCCGGTTCCGACACAAAGGCGTCAGCATCCGGGGGCGCGGGCTTCTTCGTGGTAATATTCGGCCAGGTTTCCGAATATTTGCGGTTGAGCTCGAGCCAGCGCTCGAGCCCAGGCTCGGT
>DATLXW010000044.1:0-8656 GCA_035575415.1 Methyloceanibacter sp.
CGTTGAACGAGCGCGTGCATCTCACCAAACCCGAGATGGCGGTGCAGGGACTGCGCGCGATGGCGGCGACCGCCGCGGCGCGCAGGACGCGCGCCGTTTCAGCGAGGTCGCAGCAGCGATGACAGTGATCCGCCAGCAAGACCTTAGGCCGGCCGCGCAGACGCCGGCGGTCAAAGGCAGTTCGTTCTATCTCGCCATGCGCATTTTGCCGGCGGAGCAGCGCGAGGCGATGTACGCGATCTACGCCTTCTGCCGCGCCGTCGACGATATTGCCGACGACCCCGGCCCGAGCGCCGGCCGTCTTCTCATGCTCGACCGCTGGCGCGCGGACATCGCGCAGCTCTATGACGGAGGCAAGGCAACCGCGCTCACCCGAGGCCTCGCTCGTCCGATCGCACGTTTCGGCTTGCGTAAAGACGATTTCTTCGCCGTCATCGACGGAATGGGGATGGACGTACGGGAGGAGATGTGCCGGCCCGACTGGAAGAGGTTTGAGCTTTATTGCGATCGCGTCGCTTCCGCCGTGGGCAGGCTTTCGGTCAGGGTATTCGGCATCGAGGAGGGCAACGGTATTGCCTTGTCGCATCACCTCGGCCGCGCCCTGCAGATGACCAATGTGTTGCGCGATCTCGACGAAGATGCGGCACGCGGGCGACTATATCTTCCGGCGGAGACGCTGGCGGGCGCCGGTATTGACGAAGTGGATATCGCCAAGATTCTCGCCGATCCGCGGCTCGGCCAGACCTGCACGGAAGTGGCGAGCCGCGCGGAGATTCATTTCGCCGAGGCGGCGGCGGTGATGGCGCGGTGCCGAAGTGACAGCGTGCGCTCTCCCCGGATCATGGCCTCGGTCTATCGCGCGCTGCTCCGCAAGCTGGTGAAGCGCGGCTTCACGCCGCCGCGCGATCAAGTCAAACCCTCCAAGCTGCAATTCCTCTGGGCGGTCTTGCGTTACGGCGTCGCGTGATGGCGGGGGGAACGGTGCATATCGTGGGCGCGGGATTGGCCGGGCTCTCGGCGGCAGTTGGGCTCGTGGGTTCGGGCCGCAAGATCGTGGTGCATGAGATCGCGCGGCATGCCGGAGGCCGCTGCCGCTCCTATTTCGAGCCAGCGCTTGGATTGACCATCGACAACGGCAATCATTTGCTGCTCTCGGCCAATCGTGCGGCGCTTGCCTTCCTTAAGACCATAGGCAGCGAGGGCAAGCTCGCCGGACCGCCAGAGGCCGAATTCGCGTTCGCCGACCTCGCCACGCGCGAACGGTGGCGCGTGCGCCCGAATGATGGGCCGGTTCCCTGGTGGATCTTTTCCAAGCAGCGGCGCGTTCCAGGTACGCGCGGCATCGATTATCTGTCCTTCGCCAAGCTTCTGCGGGTCAAGGAGGACCGGCCTATCGGCGACATCATCGCCTGCGAAGGGCTCCTCTATGACAGGTTCTGGCGGCCGGTCCTGCTTGCCGCGTTGAATGCGCAACCGCCGGAAGCCTCGTCTCTTCTTGCCGCCGCCGTGTTACGCGAGACGCTGCTCAAGGGCGGCCAAGCCTGCAGGCCGCTCGTCGCGCAGGAGGGACTTGGGCCCGCGTTCATCGAGCCGGCGCTCGCTTATCTCGAGCGCAACGGCGTTCAGCTCTGCTTCGGCCACCAGCTTCGACGTCTGCGCACGCTCGGCAATCGCATTCGCACCCTCGATTTCGGCGAAGATACGGTCGAGCTTGCCAAGAACGACACGGTCATTCTCGCCGTGCCGGCTGCGGTAGTCGCGCTCCTGGCGCCGGTTATCTCCACCCCGCAAAGTTTCCGCGCCATCGTGAACGCGCATTTCAAGTTCGAGCTGCCGAAGTCCTGGCCTAAGATCATCGGCATCGTCAACGGAACGGCGGAATGGCTGTTCGCTTTTCCCGGCCGGATCGCGGCGACGATCAGCGCGGCCGATCGGTGGATCGAAGCTCCGCGCGAGCTTATGGCCGAGAAGATCTGGGGAGATATCGTGGCGCTGACGGGGGCTCCGCGGGCGATGCCGCCCTGGATCGTCATCAAGGAACGGCGCGCTACTTTCGCCGCGCTGCCGGAGGAGAACGCCAAACGCCCTCCCGCCGAGACGCCCTGGCGCAATCTTCTGCTTGCCGGGGACTGGACGGCCACCGGGCTCCCTGCCACCATCGAGGGCGCCATCAGGTCCGGCAACAAGGCTGCGGAGCTCGCAAGGATCAAGGCCGATGAAGGAGAGTGACGTCGCGACGATTGCGTTCGATGCAGGCCAGAGCCTCGGCCGCGGAGAGAAAATCGGCGTCGTTGAGCAATCAATCCACCGCGCCGCAGGCGCGCTCTGCGCCCTGCAGCAGCCCGATGGGCATTTCGTCTTTGAACTTGAGGCCGACGCCACCATACCATCGGAATACGTTCTGATGCGGCATTACCGCGGCGAGCCCGTCGATGCGGCGCTCGAAGCAAAGATTGCACGCTATTTGCGGCGCGTTCAGTCCGAAGATGGCGGGTGGCCGCTATTCTACGAAGGTGCTTCCGATATCAGCGCGAGCGTAAAGGCCTATTTCGCGCTGAAAATGATCGGCGACTCTCCCGAGGCGCCGCATATGCAACGGGCGCGGAATTGGATTCTTTCCAAGGGGGGAGCTACGAATAGCAACGTGTTCACCCGCAACCTTCTCGCGCTTTACGGCCAGGTTCCGTGGCGGGCCGTTCCGGCCATGCCGGTGGAAATCATGCTGCTGCCGCCCTGGTTTCCCTTTCACCTCGACAAGATCTCCTATTGGGCGCGCACGGTGCTGGTGCCGTTGATGGTGCTGAACGCGCTCAAGCCGCGGGCGAAGAATCCAAAGGGGGTGGGCATCGCCGAGCTCTTTGTAGTGCCTCCCGAAGACGTGCGCCATTGGCCGAAGGGGGCGCACCAGACCTGGCCTTGGCCGCAAATCTTCGGTGTCGTCGACCAAATCTTGCGCGCAATCGAGCCGTACATGCCGAAGTCTATGCGCCGCCGCGCCATCGAGCGCGCTGAGCGCTTCGTGACCGAGAGGCTGAACGGCGAGAACGGACTCGGCGCGATCTTTCCCGCCATGGTCAACGCGCTCCTGATGTTCGATGCGCTGGGCCACGGCGAAGACGATCTTCGGGTAAGGACGGCACGAGCCGCGATCGAAAAGCTTCTGGTCGTCAAGGAGGACGAAGCCTACTGCCAACCCTGCCTTTCGCCGGTGTGGGACACGGCGCTCGTGGCGCATACTCTGCTTGAGGTTGGCGGCGCGGACTACGAACACCGGGCGATGGTCTGTCTCGACTGGCTCGCTCCCTTGCAGGTCGCGGACACCGTGGGCGATTGGGCCGCACGCCGCCCCAATGTCCGTCCGGGAGGTTGGGCGTTCCAATACGCCAATCCGTATTATCCAGATCTCGACGACACCGCCGTGGTTGCCATGGCGATGGATCGGGCGATGGCGCGCCTCGACGAATCTGCGCATGGACAGGTTCGCGAGACGACCCACCGCGCGCGAGAATGGATTATCGGCATGCAGAGCAAGAATGGAGGTTTCGCCGCCTTCGACGCGGACAACGAATATTACTATCTCAACCAGATTCCTTTCGCCGATCATGGCGCGCTGCTAGACCCTCCGACCGAGGATGTGACGGCCCGTTGTGTGTCGATGCTGGCGCAGCTCGGCGGACAGCGCGGCGAGGGGGAGCCCCTCGACAAAGCAATCGCGTTTCTGTTGAGAACGCAACGCCCTGACGGAAGCTGGTATGGCCGCTGGGGCATGAATTACATCTATGGAACTTGGTCAGTGCTTTGCGCGCTCAATGCCGTGTTCATGGATTTGAATGCGCCGGCAATACGCAAGGCTGTGGAGTGGCTGCTCTCGATCCAGAACGAGGACGGCGGCTGGGGCGAAGACGGTTCGAGCTATAAGCTGGATTATCGGGGCTATGAGCCGGCGCCGAGCACGCCATCGCAGACAGCATGGGCGCTGCTTGGTCTGATGGCCGCCGGCGAGGTCGACCATCCGGCGGTCGAGCGCGGCGTCGATTATCTCTTGCGCAGTCAAGGTCCGGACGGGTTGTGGGAGGAACGGCGCTTCACCGCCACTGGCTTTCCCCGCGTGTTTTATCTGCGCTACCATGGCTACGCAAAGTTCTTCCCGCTGTGGGCGCTCGCCCGCTACCGGAATTTGAAAGCCTCAAATACGACCGCGGTCCTGGTCGGGATGTGAGCGTGGGAAACCGAGGGCCGGGTTTCGTCATCGCTGCAACCGGCCTCCGCGCCGAGGCGCGCATTGCCGCAGATGTGCCCAACGTGCGGGCCGTTGCGAGCGGCGGAGACACCGGGCGTCTCGAGACGTTGATCCGGTGGGAGATAGGTGAGGGCGGTCGCGCCATCCTCAGTTTCGGCGTGGCGGCCGGACTAGCGCCAGGCAAGACAGCCGGAACCTGCTTCATTGCGAGTGCGGTGGTCCACAGTGGGAAGACTTATGCCGCCGATCGGGTTTGGGCTGGCCGTTTGCAGGCGGCGCTCCCCGCCGCCGAGCTTGCTGTCATCGCTGGAGTGGATCGGCCGCTCGTCAGTCCTGCGGAGAAAAGCGCATTGCATGCCGCGACCGGCGCGGCAGCCGCAGACATGGAAAGTTATATCGCCGCGCGGATTGCCGCGGAGCACCGGCTGCCATTTGCCGCGCTTCGGGCGATCGCCGATCCGGCGGAGGAGGCTGTTCCCGGAGCTGCGCTCGCCGGGATGCGGGCCGACGGCCGGGTCGATGTATGGGCCGTGTTTGCTGCCCTCATGCGCTCGCCGGGCGAGCTTCCTTCGTTACTCCGGTTGGCGCGCGAGATGCAGATGGCGATGGCAGCGCTATTCCGCTGCTACCGGTCGGTCGGCCCTGGCTTCAGCCTCGGCGATCTCGTCTAGCTTTTGCTGCACGTGGCGAGAGAACACATACTCGGCCGGCCGCTGTCCGCTCAAAGGAATCTCCGGCGCCATCGGGCCTTCGGTCCTGATGCCCGCGAGGGCAACCTTGAGCGCCTTCCAGGGCCGCTTCACCGCGTCGGTCACGGCCGAGGCCTCGAAGCCGCTATGCACCATGCAGTCGGCGCATTTCTCGTAATTGCCCGTGCCGTATTTTGCCCACTCGGTATCCTGCATTAGTTCATTGAATGTCTTGGCATAGCCTTCGCCGAGCAGGTAGCAGGGACGCTGCCAGCCGAACACGGTTCGCGTCGGATTGCCCCAAGGCGTGCAGTGATAGGTCTGGTTGCCGGCAAGAAAGTCGAGGAATAGGCCAGACTGATAAATCGGCCATCTGCTCTTGCCGCGAGCGCGGAAGATCGAACGGAACAGCTCTTTGGTGCGGGCGCGGTTGAGGAAATGCTGTTGATCGGGGGCCCGCTCATAGGCGTAACCGGGAGACACGGTGATGCCGTCGACGCCGAGTTCCACAGCGGTGTCGAAGAAGCGCGCAACCCGTTCGGGAACGGCGTCGCTGAATAAAGTGCAATTGATGTTGACGCGGAAACCCCTCGCCTTTGCGGCCTTCAGCGCGGCGACGGCCTTGTCGTAGACGCCGGCGCGACAGACCGAGCGGTCGTGCATCTCCTTATCGCCATCGAGATGGATGGACCAGTTGAAACGCCGGTGGGGCCGGTACTGGTCGAGTTTCTTCTCCAGAAGCAGAGCATTGGTGCAGACCGTGACGTATTTCTTCTTGGTCAGCGCACCGGCGACGATCTGCGGCAGCTCCCGGTGCAAAAGCGGTTCGCCGCCGGCAAGCACCACGACCGGCGCGCCGCATTCGTCGATCGCTTGCATGCAATCGGCAACGGACAAGCGTTGGTCGAGGATCTTGTCGGGATAGTCGATCTTGCCGCAACCGGCGCAGGCTAGATTGCAACGGAACAAGGGCTCGAGCATCAGCACCAGGGGATAGCGTTGCCGCCCGCGCAAGTGCTGACCGAGGACATAAGCCCCGACCTTTATGGCTTGGCCGAGAGGAATTCCCATCATCGCCCCGTTTCAGTTCCCGCGACCTCAGGCATTCACGAGTGTGCGCGGGAGGCGGAATTGAATCTTCTCCTCGATACCGGAGAGGGTCGTCACTTCCACCGGTCCAAAGCGTCGCAGCGCCGCAATCACGTCGTCCACGAGCACCTCGGGTGCCGATGCGCCGGCGGTAAGCCCGACGGTATTTTTGCCGCTGAACCACTCAGGATCGAGCGCGTTCCCATCGGCGACGAGATAGCTCGGCACGCCCGATTCCAATCCGATCTCACGCAGACGATTGGAATTCGAGCTGTTGCCTGCGCCGACGACCAGAATCAAGTCGACGAGCCGCGCCAGTTCGCGCAATGCCGTCTGCCGATTCTGTGTTGCATAGCAGATGTCGCGCGTCTCAGGCCCGACAACGTCCTTAAAACGGGTCTTGACGGCGTCGATCGTGGCGCGCGTGTCATCCACGCTCAATGTCGTCTGCGTGATATAGGCGACCGGAGTGTCATCCGGGATGTCGAGCCGGTCTACGTCTTCCTTGTATTGGATCAGATGAACCTCGCCGTCGAGCTGACCCATGGTCCCTTCGATCTCGGGATGCCCGGCGTGACCGATCAGAATGACGACGCGGCCTTGATCGATATAGCGCTGGCCTTCGTGGTGGACCTTGGCGACGAGGGGGCAGACGGCGTCCAGTACGAAAAGTTTCCTTGCTTGTGCGTCTTCCTCGACGGCGCGCGACACTCCATGCGCGCTGAAAATGGTCACCGCGCCGGCCGGAACTTCAGAGAGATCGTCGACGAAGCGAGCGCCTTTGGCCTTGAGGCTCTCGACGACATGACGATTGTGAACGATCTCATGCCGCACATAAACGGGCGCGCCGTATTTCTCAAGTGCACGCTCTACAATCTCAATGGCCCGCACGACGCCAGCACAGAACCCGCGCGGCTGCGCAAGGATGACTTTCATAAAGCCGCCCGCCGATGTGGGATCCCCGTTTTCAGCCCTTCGAGAGTTAGCCTGCGAAACCGGTGCGCGGTCAAGCGACTTCCGCGCAAGGCACGATTGCCTCCCGATGGGGCGGAGTGAGCGGTTGCGGATTGGCGGACCGTGTGGCGCTTCTGCAACAAAGAAGCCACAGTTTCGAGCTGCAATCGGTGCGGCTAACGCCGCAAAAAAGGCCAACATCAATATTGAGATGGCATTGAGATGGCTGCCGGCCCGCGAAAATAGGCCGAGCGGAATCAAGGATTTTCAGGTAAAATTGCCTAGGCGGGGATGAGGCTAATGAGGGGCATGACATCCTGCGAGCCTGCGCCCGTCGAGGGCAGCGACGTCATCCGCGCGCCGAGCGCTTTCGCGGCGGCGGCTGCGGCGGCTTTCGCTTGTCTGTTGTCCGCCTGCGGGACTTCGGGTCCCCCGGTCACGGCGCCTGATCTCGTAGCCCGCGATCTTCCGGCGACCGGCACGTCCGAAGCGGACCCGCTTGCGGCTCCGGCAGATGCGGCGAGCCTTCCGGAGGATGCGAGCGAACCCTACGACCCGTATGAAGAAGCGAACCGCGCGATGTTCGAGCGCAACCAGCGCTTCAATCGCGCCGTGATTTATCCACTGGCCAGGGCTTACGACAAAATCCCCGAGCCTGTTCGGCACTCGGTCGAAAATTTCGTTTCGAATCTCGCCGAGCCGATGGTGTTCGCCAATAATGTGTTGCAACTCAGGCTTGGCGCCGCGGCGACGACAGCCGGCCGCTTCGCGCTCAACTCCACCGTCGGTCTTGCAGGCTTGGCCGACGTGGCGAGCAAGTCGAATCTGCCGCAGCAATCGGGCGATTTCGGCCAGACGCTCTATGTTTGGGGCTACCGCAAGAGCCCCTATCTGGTGCTACCGGTCATCGGGCCGACCAATGTCCGCGATCTATTCGGCAATACGATCGAGTTGGTAGCAACGATTCCGGCAGGACAATTGCTGCCGACGCAGGTCGCTTCGACCGCCAACAATCTGAGCGTGGCCGGGTCGATCGCCACGCCCTTCACCAAGCTCGACGAAGTGGGCGATATGAAAACGCTTGAAGAAAGCTCGGTCGATTTCTATGCCATGTTGCGCAGCGTCGTGGAGCAGAAGCGGCAGGCTGAGCTTCAGGAGGCGCTCGCCACGAGCGGCTGGACGGCGGGACGCTACCGGCCGGTGGCGCAGCCTGCCGAGACGATCGAAGAGCCTTTCGCGCCCGAGCCGATGCCAAAATCGCCAACCCAAGAGTTTATGGCCGGGTCGTTCCAGGGATCCAATGAGTGAGTCGCGGAGACAACCATTAGGCCAGATGGCTGCGGCGGTCGGGGTGGCGCTCTTGCTGCTCCTGCCGGTGCGCGGATTCTGCGCAGGCGGCGATCCGGTAGCGACGCCCGTGGACAATCTCTATGCCGCCCTGCTCGAGACGATGAAGCAAGCGAAGCAGCTCGGGGTCAAAGGCCGTTACGACAAGCTCAGCCCCATTCTCCGCAAGGCCTACGACCTCCCTCTGATGGCGAGGATTGCCGTCGGCAAACACTGGGATGCGATGTCGGCGGGCGAACGGGAAAGTGTCGTCGCCGCCTTTACGCGCATGACGACGGCGACCTATGCGAGCCGGTTCGACGGCTTTTCCGGCGAGAAGTTTGAGGTGCTGCAAACC
>DATLXW010000045.1:0-2413 GCA_035575415.1 Methyloceanibacter sp.
CGGTTTCCGTCGTCTCCAGCGAGACGCGGCCCAAGCCTCCGAGGCAAATCTCCGCCATGCGGCGTCCCGCCTCCAGTCCGCCGACGGCGCGCACGCCGCAATCGATTCGGCATTCTCCCAGCGTGCCGCGCGTCACCTCGACGCGGAGCGCATCGGCCTCATCGATGAGCGCTTTGACGAGCGGCGCCGCTTTGCCGTTCACGCTCGGCCGGCGCAATTGGCGCGCGTCGCCGATGTCTTCTCTTTTGTTCACCGTCATTCCCCCTGCTAACGCTTCGCAATCCTGCTTTGATTCTGCAAATTCGCTCCTTAATCAGGCGCTTGGCCCGCGCCATGGTGCCGCTGCGGGCCCACACAGTGCATATCGGACGGTCTTTGTCGATCCATTCCGAAGGCTTGGGCCTGTCCGCGGCCCATACGGGCCAAGCCATGTCTTCCGGTATCGCCTCTCCGCGTTCGGCATAGACGATTGCCGAAGCCATCGCATCCGCAAATTTCGGGGCCCTGAGCGGCAGCTTTCCCTCGCGGATCGCCTCGAGATGAAGCTTGAGCAGCGGCGCTGCGCCGCAGTCGAAAAGGTCGAGCGTGGCTCCCGGCCGCGGGTTGATCTCGAGCAGAAGAGCCTTGTCGCCTTCCACGAGAAAATCGGCCGAAGCGAGTCCTTTGACCTTGAAGCATCTTGCCGCCGCCCTTACGGCGGCAGTCATCTGCCTGCCGGTTTTCGCGGGAACGGCAGCGGGGCGCGCTGCGCCACCATAGCGCCAAGGACTCTTTCGGCTCGGGGCGGTCCACTGCTCGCTGAAGCCGAGCACCCGCGCGTCCTTGCCGTTGCCGACGAACAGGGCAGAAACGGCCCGACCTGCGACCAACTCCTGATAGTAGAGGCAAGAGTTTGATTTCGCTGCTCGCGCGGACGCGATATGGCTCCCGCCTGCACCGCCGATCTTTTTCGCGAGCCAGCCAGAGCCATTTGCTGGTCGCCGCATGAGTGTGACGGGATGCAGAACGCCGAGGCGGTCGAGCGTGGCGAAGAATCTCTCGGGCGCTTTGAGGCGCTCAACCGCACCCGCGTCACTGCCGAGCAGAGGCCATCGCCGCGCGATCCGCCGCAATAACTCCGGACGATCCTCAAAGCCTGCGCCATAGACGAAACCGAGCAGGGGGGAGGGCGCCTGCTCCGCCAACGCCTCGAGCGCGCGAAGCAGGCTCGCGGCGCGAAAGCCGCGTCCAATCTCGCCGCCGAGCTTGCGGTACGCATAGGCCGCCTCTTGCGTGTCGGTGTCGGCGAAGAAATCAACCGTAAGCGGCACGAAGCCAGCCCGCCGTGCGGCCTGCGCGAGGGACCGCGCGGAGATCGCCGCGACGAGCAGCGAGGCGCCCTTAGCCGGCGAGCTTCTGTGCAAGGCTGTAGGCGTCCCGGAAATCGAGATAAACGGGCTTTCCGGCCTCGATCATCTGTTTGAACAGGCCGGCTTCGGTCCGGTACTTGACGTTACCGACGGCGAGCGCGCCGATGCCGACGGCACGCGTCTCTTTAATCGGCGTCCCATCGTCGTTGACGCCCACGCCTTCGACGCCAGCAGGCGGGACGGCGTTCACGTCGGTCGCCACGAGAAGGTTCTTCGCTTGCTTCAGCTGATCGAGCGTGAGTAGCCTGCGTCCTGCAGGGCCAGCGGCGAAGATGAGATCGGCGTCGCGCGCAAGCGCCGTCTTCTGTTCTTCCGTGCTGCCGTCGGCATAGCCGACGTCGACACCGAAACGAGCGCGCGCCTCTTCGGACAGCTTGCGTACACGGTCCGGTCCGTCATAGCCGATCAATGTCGCCGACGCGCCGTCCATCGCCGCGATCACCGCGGAGGCGAACGCCACCACGCCGGTGCCGCCGAACACCGCGGTACGCTTTCCCTTCAGCTCGGTCTTGAACTTGTCGCGCAACGCCTTCTTCACGCAGGCGACCATGGCGGCGGCGGTGGTGAAAGATCCTGCCGGATCGGCGAATACCGAGATTTCGAACGGGGGCACCATGGCCTTCTTGGCCCGATCCAGCATATCGAGCGCCTCTATCGCGCGCTTGCCGCCGATGAACATTCCGGTGCGCTTCACGCCATCCGGGCCGCGGGAGAAAATGGCGTCCTGAACGAGTCCGGTGACGTCTTCCAGGGTGACGTTGGTAAAAGGAATCGCGGCATCGAAACCGGCGTCGAGCGCCATGTTCACGTCGAATGGGCTCATGTGCTTGAGGGGCGTGATCATGTGCAAAATGCGGGGGTTCCCCATAGGCTTTTTGTCTCCCTGCTAAGGCGTGGTTGCGGGCAGCCGCAAAAAAGAGAGTGCGGTCCGGGCTCTCAACTGCCTCGCTTTAGCACATCGGGCGAGGCGGCAAAGCGTCCCAATTGGCCTAATCGATGTTGCG
>DATLXW010000046.1:0-6367 GCA_035575415.1 Methyloceanibacter sp.
ATGTGGAAGAGGCCTTCGAGCACATATTCGAGCAGTTTGCGGTCGCCCCGGAACGCGGTGAAAAGTTGCTCGGAGCAGGTTTGATGCCCGGTCGTGTCTTGCCTGGCGAGCTTGAATGTCCGAGCAGCCTGTTTCATCTCCTCGTCGGACACATTGAAAGCTTTCTTGAAGGCTCGAACCTCGTCCTTTGTGACCACACCGTCGGATTTTGCCATTTTTGCGCCGAGACTGATCATACCGACGGTGAAGGGCAGTGCCTCGTCGGTGGGCCAATCCTCCCTTCTCCGATCTGGATTGGAAGCGCGGTGCGCTGCTCCACCGCCAAATAACGCACTAATTGCCGTTTCCGGCGAAATCTCCGCGGTGGCGGCAGCAAGCTTTTTCCAAATCGACATTACGGCCGTCCTAAGGATCTAAAGATTCAATGCGCTTTGCACCTGACGCAGCTGATCGAGCTTGGTCTTTGCGCGGTCGCGCGCGCTGTCGGTCGTGGCGTCGGCCACGTCCTCCTCGGCGTCCTTGACGGCTTGCGCTACCTGCGACGCATCGAGCTCGCGAAGGTCGATGGCGGTTTCAGCGAGCACGTTGAGTCCGGCGGGACTGATCTCGGCGAAGCCGCCGCGGATGAAATAGCGCTGACGCTCGCCGCCGGGGAAGCCGATGTCGAGCAGGCCCGGACGCAAGGTGGTGAGCAGCGGCGCATGATAAGCGAGCACAGTCATGTCGCCCTCTGCGCCAGGCACGAGCACTTGCTCGACCTCGCTGGAGACGAGCAGCCGCTCCGGCGACACCAGCTCGAATTTGAATGCATCAGGCATTTACGCGGCCTCGGCGGCAAGCTTCTCGGCTTTGGCCACCGCTTCCTCGATGGTTCCCACCATATAGAAGGCGGCTTCCGGCAGGTGGTCGTATTCGCCCTCGCAGAGGCCTTTGAAGCCCTTGATGGTGTCGGCAAGGTTGACGAACACGCCGGGGGCCCCGGTGAACACCTCGGCGACATGGAAAGGCTGGGACAGGAAGCGCTCGATCTTGCGCGCGCGCGCCACGGTGAGCTTGTCCTCCTCCGACAATTCATCCATGCCGAGAATGGCGATGATGTCCTGGAGCGCCTTGTAGCGCTGGAGGATTTCCTGCACGCGGCGGGCGACCTTGTAATGCTCCTCGCCGACAATGCGCGGATCGAGCATACGGCTCGTCGAGTCGAGCGGATCCACAGCGGGATAAATGCCCTTCTCGGCGATCGAGCGCGACAGCACCGTGGTTGCGTCGAGATGGGCAAACGAGGTGGCGGGCGCAGGGTCGGTCAGATCGTCGGCCGGCACGTAGATCGCCTGCACCGAGGTGATCGAACCCTTCTGCGTGGTGGTGATGCGCTCTTGCAGCGCGCCCATGTCGGTGGCGAGCGTCGGCTGATAGCCCACGGCGGAGGGGATGCGGCCAAGCAGGGCCGACACTTCTGAACCGGCTTGGGTGAAGCGGAAGATGTTGTCCACGAAGAACAGCACGTCCTGGCCCTGGTCGCGGAAGTACTCGGCGACGGTCAGACCGGACAGGCCGACGCGAGCGCGGGCGCCCGGCGGCTCGTTCATCTGGCCGTAGACGAGCGCGCATTTCGAACCTTTCGCGCTGCCCGTCTTGCGCGGGTCCTTGTTCACGCCGGAGTCGATCATCTCGTGATAGAGGTCGTTGCCCTCGCGCGTGCGCTCGCCCACGCCGGCGAACACCGAGTAGCCGCCATGCGCCTTGGCGATGTTGTTGATCAACTCCATGATGATCACGGTTTTGCCCACGCCGGCGCCGCCGAACAGGCCGATCTTGCCGCCTTTGGCATACGGTGCGAGCAGGTCCACGACCTTGATGCCGGTGATGAGAATCTGCGCTTCGGTGGACTGGTCGACATAGGCCGGCGCCGGCTGATGGATCGGGCGCCGCTCGGCGGTCTCGATCGGGCCTGCCTCGTCGACGGCCTCACCGACCACGTTCATGATGCGGCCCAAGGTCTCTTCGCCGACGGGAACCGCGATCGGCTCGCCGGTATCGACCACTTCCTGGCCGCGCACCAGGCCTTCCGTCGAGTCCATGGCGATCGTGCGCACGGTATTCTCGCCGAGATGCTGGGCGACTTCGAGCACGAGGCGATTGCCTTGGTTGTCGGTCTCGAGCGCGTTCAAAATGGCCGGCAGGTGATCGTGGAACTGCACGTCGACCACGGCCCCCATGACCTGGCGCACATGCCCCTTCGGGCCTTTACCCTCGGCGATGCGCCGTTCTTGCTTCTTGGTCTCGGCGACCACGGGAGATTTGCGTGCCATCTCGGCCTTCCTTTTCGGCTCGTGCATATCGTACCTCGATCACAAAGCTTCGGCGCCGGAAATGATCTCGATCAGTTCCTTGGTGATCATCGCCTGGCGGGTTCGGTTGTAGTTCAGCGTCAGCCGGCCGATCATATCGCCGGCGTTGCGGGTGGCGTTGTCCATCGCGCTCATGCGCGCGCCTTGCTCGGAAGCGGCATTCTCCAACAGCGCCTTGAAGATCTGGACGGTGATGTTGAGCGGCAGGAGGTCGGCGAGGATTTCCGCTTCATCCGGCTCGTATTCGTAAACGGCGCCGCCGAGCGCGTCCTCGGCCGAAGCCTCTTCGGCCGGAACGCTCGCCGGGATGATCTGCTGCGCGGTCGGAATCTGGCTGATTACCGATTTAAAGCGCGAAAAGAACAGGGTGGCGATGTCGAAAGCCCCCTCGGCAAAAAGCGCGCGCACCTTCTCCGATACTTTCTCGGCATGCTCGAAGGAAAGCTGGCGCACGCCGCGAAATTCGATGGTGTCGACGATCAGCGGGGAATATTGGCGCTTGAGTTGATCGAAGCCCTTCTTGCCGACGCAGAGAATTTTCACCCCCTTGCCATCGGCAAGCAGCCGATTGATATGCTCGCGGGCGAGGCGGACGATGGCGGAATTGAAGGCGCCGCACAGGCCGCGCTCGGCGGTGCAGACGACGAGCAAGTGAACGTCGTCCTTGCCGGTTCCCACCATCAGCGGCGGACCGCCTTCTCTACCCTTGAGCGCTGCGGCGAGATTGGCAAGCACGGCTTCCATGCGCGCAGCATAGGGCCTCGCCGCCTCCGCCGCGCTTTGCGCGCGCCTGAGCTTCGCCGCGGCCACCATCTGCATGGCCTTGGTGATCTTCTGCGTCGCCTTCACGCTGGCGATGCGATTCCTCAGGTCTTTCAGCGACGGCATGGATTTGCCCCCGAAAGAGCCCGGATGGTCAGACCGATACCTCCCCCTCCTGGGGAGGCCGGCGCGTAAAGCGCGCCGGGTGGCGGGCTGAATTCACCCAAGCCGGCTTGGCCTTCGGCCGAGCCACCCTCCCCATCAAGGGGAGCGATGAAAATGCATGCAAAGCTAGAAAGAGCGATGCACATCACGCGAAGGCCTTGGCGAACTTGTCGATGGCCGCTTTCAGCTTGTCGCCGGTCTCCTTAGTGATCTCGCGCTTGTCGCGGATATCGTCGAGGATGGCTTGATGCTCGGCGCGCATATAGCGGAGAAGCTCGGCTTCAAAACGCTGGACCGCGGAGACGGGAATCGGATCGAGATAGCCGTTCACGCCGGCATAGATCACGACCACCTGCTCTTCGACCTTCATCGGCGAGAATTGCGGCTGCTTCAGAAGCTCGGTCAGCCGCGCGCCGCGATTGAGGAGGCGCTGAGTGGTGGCGTCGAGGTCGGAACCGAATTGTGCGAAGGCCGCCATCTCGCGATATTGGGCGAGCTCGCCCTTGATCTTGCCGGCCACCTGCTTCATCGCCTTGATTTGGGCGGACGAGCCCACGCGCGACACGGAAAGGCCGACATTCACCGCCGGCCTGATACCCTGATAGAACAGGTCGGTCTCGAGGAAGATCTGGCCGTCGGTGATGGAGATGACGTTAGTCGGGATATAGGCCGAGACGTCGTTGGCCTGCGTCTCGATGACCGGCAGGGCGGTCAGGGAGCCGGAGCCGTTATCCTTGTTCAGCTTGGCGGCTCGCTCCAAGAGGCGCGAGTGGAGATAGAACACGTCCCCCGGATAGGCCTCGCGTCCGGGCGGGCGCCGGAGCAGAAGCGACATCTGCCGGTAGGCCACAGCCTGCTTGGAAAGGTCGTCGTAGAACACGACCGCGTGCATGCCGTTGTCGCGGAAGAACTCGCCCATGGCGCAGCCGGAGAAGGGGGCGAGATACTGCATCGGCGCGGGGTCGGAGGCGGTGGCGGCGACCACGGTCGAATAGGGAAGGGCGCCGTTGTCCTCCAGCACCTTGACGAATTGCGCAACAGTGGAGCGCTTCTGACCGACGGCGACATAGATGCAATAGAGGCTCGTCTTGTCGTCGCCGAGCGCGTTCACCGATTTCTGATTGAGGATGGTGTCGAGGATGATGGCGGTCTTGCCGGTCTGGCGGTCGCCGATGATAAGCTCGCGCTGGCCGCGGCCGATGGGGATCAGCGCGTCGATGGCCTTCAGGCCGGTCTGCATCGGTTCGTGTACCGATTGGCGCGGAATGATGCCCGGCGCCTTCACGTCGACCCTTCGCTTCTCCTCGTATTGGATCGGGCCCTTGCCGTCGATCGGGTTGCCAAGGGCGTCGACCACGCGCCCCAACAGGCCCTTGCCGACCGGCACCTCGACGATGGCGCCGGTGCGTTTGACCGTATCGCCTTCCTTGATATTGCGGTCGTCGCCGAAAATCACGACGCCGACATTGTCCACTTCGAGATTGAGCGCCATGCCGCGGGTGCCGTCGGCGAATTCCACCATCTCGCCGGCCTGCACCTTGTCGAGGCCATAGACGCGGGCGATGCCGTCGCCGACCGAAAGCACCTGGCCGATCTCGGCGACCTCGGCTTCCTGTCCGAAATTCTTGATCTGCTCCTTGAGGATCGCGGAGATCTCAGCGGCCCTGATATCCATTAGCCAACCTCTTTCATGGCGACTTTGAGTGAATTCAACTTGGTGCGCAGCGACGAATCGACCATGCGGCTGCCGACCTTGACGATCAGTCCCCCGAGGAGCGAGGGATCGATGCGCTCTTCAAGCAGAACCTCCTTGCCGAGCGCCGCTTTCAGCGCCTGCTTGAGCGCCGCGGTCTGTGCGTCGGTGAGCTTCGCGGCGGCAATCACGGTCGCGCTCGTCTCGCCCCGGTGGCGGGCGAGAAGGCTGCGGAAGGCGCGGATCATGTCGGGGACGGCGAATAGTCTGCGGTTCCTGGAGGCAAGCAGGAGAAAGTTGCGGGCAAGTCCGCCGATGCCGATCCTGCCCAGAACCGCGGCAAGCGCCTTGGTCTGCTCCTCGGCACTGAACACCGGGCTTTTGACCAGTCGCATAAGGTCGTTGGAGGCGTCGAGCGCCTGATTGAACCGGTCGAGATCGGATGCGACAACATCAAGAAGGCGTTGCTCGAGGGCGAGTTCGAACAGCGCCGTGGCATAGCGGCCTGCGACCCCCGAAGTCGTATCTCTTTCTCCTGCCACCCTAAAATGCCTTTCCGCCGAACCGGCGCTTCGCCCCGCGCCGCCGCGTCCCCCGGACCCGAAATGCTGGGATTGGACTTCCCCGCCAACGGGTTGCAACCCCGCTGCATGGTCCCCGGGAAGCCCGGGGAGCCTGTAACATATGGGGGAGGGCCCTGCAACATGGGGAAGCGGCGAAACGGCCCCGAAAAACGGGCTTTGCCAGGCGCATTTCCGGCGCTATCAGCGTAATGCCGGGCAAGGGCTTAGGGAGGCTTTCGGCCATGGCCGCGGAGCGAAAAGGGCGGGAGCCCGGACAGAAGCTTGAGCCGCTATGGGACCGGCTGCAAGGCAAGATCGACTGGTACGACGAGAAAGCCAAACGTAACCAGCGCGCCTACAAGGCCTCCAAGATCGCCATCGTCGTCCTCGCCATCCTCATACCGGTGCTCGCCGAATACGGCTTCCTTCCCGGTTTCCACGACAGCCGCGCCTTCCTCGTGGGGGTGGCTTCGGGCGGCATCATCCTGCTCGAAGGCCTACAGGTCCTGAACAAATGGCAGGAGAACTGGATCCTCTACCGCGCCACCTGCGAGGGCTTGCGCAACGAGCAGCACCTCTATGCCGAGAAGGCGGGGCCCTACGCCGGGCTGAAACCCGATATCGCCAACAGGGTGCTTGCCGAGCGGACCTCTAGCCTCGTCATGGCCGAACATGGCAAGTGGGCCAAGGCGCACGAGCACAAGGTCGAAACGACCAGCGCCGTGGGTTGATGCGTGCTGCGTGTGCGTGAGTGCCGGCGCACAAGATCACAAAAAGCTATACGGGTCGACGTCGACCACGGAGTGCCTTCCCTCAGAAGGCAGATGTTGTAT
>DATLXW010000047.1:0-4626 GCA_035575415.1 Methyloceanibacter sp.
GTGTCGTTCGAGGATCAGGACCGCAAGCTCGATCGCGGCGCCGACGTGGTGATCGCAACGCCGGGGCGGCTGCTCGATCATTTCGGCCGCGGCAAGCTGCTCCTCAACGGCATCGAGATTTTGGTCATCGACGAAGCCGACCGCATGCTCGACATGGGCTTCATCCCCGATATCGAACGCATCTGCCGGCTTTTGCCCTTCACCCGCCAGACGCTGTTCTTCTCGGCCACTATGCCGCCCGAGATCCAAAGCCTCGCCGACAAGTTCCTGCACAATCCCGAGCGTGTCGAAGTCGCTCCGCAAGCAACCGCCGCCGCAACCATCGTGCAAAGGCTGAAAAAGGCTCCCGACGACCCCGCCGCCAAACGCGAAGCGCTTAGGGCTTTGATGCGGGAAACCGACGTCAAAAACGCCATCATCTTCTGCAATCGCAAGAAAGACGTCGGCATTCTCTATCGCTCGCTGCGACGGCACGGCTTCAGCGTCGGCGAGCTGCACGGGGATATGGATCAGCATCAGCGCACGGCAACCCTCGATGCGTTCCGCAACGGCCAGATCGCGTTTCTCGCCGCGAGCGACGTCGCCGCGCGCGGACTCGACATTCCCGAAGTGAGCCACATCTTCAATTACGACGTTCCCATCCATCCTGAAGACTACGTGCATCGCATCGGCCGAACCGGCCGCGCCGGACGCGAGGGCTTCGCCGCGACGCTAGTGACGCCGAAGGACTACAAGGCGCTGAAAGCGATCGAGAAGCTGCTCCGGCAGCAGATTCCCTGGATCGACGGGCCCCCAGGCGAAACCGGAGGAGAAGAGACCGGGACCAAAGCGAACGCAGATGGCCGTCAGCGCCACGGACGTTCCAGGCGGGGCAAGCGGGGATCCGGAGCGGGCGCGCGGCCAAGCCAGCAAGCCAAGCCGCATTCGCAAATGAGACACGAGGCGAAGAAGAATGACGAAAGCCGCCACGACCACCGCCACCACCCGCACAAGCAAAAGCAGCACTATGGCGAGCGGAAGCCGAATCCCGTTGTGCATGGCGCTCCTGCCCACCGTACACATAGCCAGGCGCCGCAAGCTCCGCATGGAAAGCAGCAAGGCATGGGCGACCATGTCCCCGCCTTCATGATGCGTCCGGTGCGGGTGAGCTAAGAGGCTTTTTCGGAAAGATTGGTGCCGGCCTGCGCTGCCGCTTCGGCGGCGGTCGCAGGCTTGAGCGCGACCGACTCGCCGCAGCCGCACGCGCTTGTCTGGTTCGGATTGTTGAAAACGAAGCCAGAGCGCAACTTGTCGGCGCGGTAATCCATTTCCGTGCCGAGCAGGAACATGACCGCGGTCGGGTCGATCAGAAGTCTGACGCCCTTGTCCTCCACGACTTCGTCATGCGGCCCGCGCTGTTCTGCATAGGACATGGTATATTCCATGCCGGCGCATCCACCGTTCTTCACACCAATGCGTACGCCCTCGATCGTCTTGCCGGAAGCGGCGGCAAGCGCGCGGAGCCGCTCGGCGGCGGCTTCCGTCAGGCGCATCACTTGCGGTCTCGGTCTGGTCATAACGTCAAGTTGGGATAGTTCGCGGTCAGGTTCAAGGCTCAAAACATGTTCAGCGCAAGCCGCGCCTCGTCGGTCATGCGGCTCGTGTCCCAGGGCGGATCGAAGACGAGCTTGACCTTGACTTGGCCCACGCCAGGTACGGAAGAGACGGCATTCTCTACCCAGCCCGGCATGTCGCCGGCGACGGGACAACCCGGCGCGGTCAGGGTCATGTCGATTTCGACATTGCGGTCGTCGTCGACTTCGAGGCGGTAGATCAAGCCGAGCTCATAAATATCGACCGGAATCTCCGGGTCGAACACCGTCTTGAGCGCAGCGACGATGTCGGCATGCAGCCGCTCAAGCTCCTCGCCTTGGATCGTGGACGCCGCTCCCTCCCCACCCCCGGCCGCGCCGACGCAAGCCTTGATTTCGCCCGGTTCCCCGGCCGCCGGTTCCGGCTCGGTTACCCGCGCTGCGGCTTCGTCTTTATAGGTTTTGTCAATCACTTAGGCATTCACCTTAAGCGAACATTCCGCGCGCCTTGTGGAGCGCCTCGACCAGGATATCGACTTCCTGCACGGTATTATACATGGCGAAGGAGGCCCGGCATGTCGAGGTCGTTCCGTAGCGGGCTAGCAACGGCTCGGCACAATGGGTTCCTGCCCTGACCGCCACGCCATAGCGATCGAGGATCGTGCTTACGTCGTGCGGATGGGCGCCATCCATGTTGAAGGAAATGAGACTGCCCCTCTCCTTGGCGCGACCGTAAATGCGCAGCCAGTTCAATTCGCCGAGGCGCTGCATAGCATAGTCGCGGAGCACATCCTCATGCGCCTTGATGCGGTCGCGGCCAACGCTCTCGACATAGTCGATGGCGGCGCCAAGACCGATCGCCTGCACGATCGCCGGAGTGCCGGCCTCGAATCGGTGCGGCGGATTGGCGTAGGTCACTTCTTCGGTGGTCACGTAGCCGATCATCTCGCCGCCTCCCTGATAGGGCCGCATGCGTTCCAAGTGCTCCTTTTTGCCGTAAAGCACGCCAATGCCGGTCGGCCCATAGAGCTTGTGTCCGGTGAAGACATAAAAGTCGACGTTGAGGTCCTGCACGTCGACGGGCAGATGCACGGCAGCCTGAGCGCCATCGGCAAGAACGGGAATGCCGCGTTCATGCGCAATACGCACGACTTCCTTCAACGGCACTATGGTGCCGAGCACGTTCGACATGTGAGTCAAAGCAATCATTTTCGTGCGCGGGCCGATAAGCTGCTCGAACGCGTCGAGCATGAACTCGCCGTCGTCGGACACCGGCGCCCATTTGAGCACTGCCCCCTGCCGCTCCCGCAGGAAATGCCACGGCACGATATTGGAGTGGTGCTCCATGATGGTGAGAAGGATTTCATCCCCCTCCCCGATCCGCGGCGCTGCGTAGGAAGAGGCGACAAGATTGACCGCTTCGGTAGCGTTGCGAGTGAAGATGATCTCTTCGTCAAAGCGGGCGTTGATGAAGCGACGCACTTTCTGCCGCGCGGCCTCGAAGTTCGCCGTGGCGACGTTGCTCAAATGGTGCAAGCCGCGATGGACGTTGGCGTATTCCTGGGCATAGGTCCGCTGGATGGTCTCAAGCACAAGGCGGGGTTTTTGCGCCGAGGCGCCGTTGTCGAGATAAACCAGCGGCTTGCCGTGCACTTTCTCTGCCAGGATGGGAAAGTCGGCGCGGACCGCTTCGACATCGAAAGGCGCTCCTGCCGCTTGCAACTCCTTGGCCGACGGCGTGAGCACGGTCATCGATCCTCTCCGTCAATCGAAGCGGACGCCAAGCCAGTCGGCCGAGAGGCGCGCGAACGCCTCGCGCAGAGGTTCGTCCTCGATCCGCTCCAGGGCTTCGCCGACAAAGGCTTGAACCAGCAGAGCGCGCGCTTCGGCCTCCGGAATACCTCGCGCCTCGAGATAGAACAGCAGCTCTTCGTCGATCTGGCCAGACGTCGAACCGTGGCCGCAAACCACGTCGTCCGCGAAAATCTCAAGTTCCGGCTTGGAGTCGAATTCGGCCCCCTCTGCGAGAAGCAACGCTTGCGCCATCTGCTTGCTGTCGGTCTTTTGCGCGCCCGGGGCCACGACGATCTTGCCTTGAAAGACGCCGCGCGATTCACCGTCGAGCACGGCCTTCAACAACTCCCGCGTTGCACAATGCGGCACCAAGTGCTCGACCAGGATGGTCGAGTCGCAATGCTGACGCCCGCGCAGGAGAAAGGCACCGGAAAGATTGGCTTCGGCCCCTTCCTCCAAGAATTTCGCGTAGATCTGATTGCGCGCGAAAGCCGCCCCAAGCGAAAACTGGAAGACGTCGTATCGTGACCCGGCCGAGAGCGCGACAAGCCAGGTGGTGAGATGGATGACATCATCCCGCTCGCGCTGTAGCTTAAGATGTCGAAGCGCGGCCTTCTCGCCAAGCATTACCTCGGTGACGGTATTGCGCTGAAGGGCGGTAACCCCAAGTCCGGCGAAAGTTTCAAGCAGGGTCGCCGAGCTTCCCGGCGCGGCGAGCACGACATTGCGGGTGATAGTGCTCGCAGGATCGCCTTTACCGTCGAGCTGAACGAGATGGATCGGCCGATCAAGACCAACCCCTTCTCCAATCCGCAAGGCGACGCCACCCGTCATCAACGCCGTGTTAAGCGCAAGCACAGCGTCGTCGTCGCGCGGATTGACGGCTGCGAGCGCCGCATTGAACCAATCGGGACCTTTTTCCAGAGCCTGCCCCAGAGAAATCGCTTCGACGCCGGCCGCCTTTAGGCGAGCCATGTCGGAAAGGTCGGGGCGAAGATCGCCTTCGACGACAACGAGGCGATAGGCTGGCAGGCGAGCCATCTCACGGCCGAGCGCCTGCTCGAGTTCGCCCTCGCTCACCCCAAGTCCGGACGGCTCGAGCAGAGGATAGACGTCGGCGAGGCGGGCGCGAAGGTCGGTGTATTTCCACTGCTCGATGCGCCGATGCGGCAAGCCGAGCCGGGCGTAGGTCTTGATCGCGGCCGTTCGCAGGTCGGAAATCTCAGCGCGGCGAACGCCGGGGAGAGCCTTCGCCGCCGTC
>DATLXW010000048.1:0-2376 GCA_035575415.1 Methyloceanibacter sp.
GGCCAGTCGATCTTGTCGATGGCCGCATAGGCGCGCGCTTGGGCCTCGGCGATGGTGTGCCCGCGCGCGGTCACGCCGAGCACGCGCCCGCCATCGGCGAGGATGCGCTCACCCTCGCGTCTCGTTCCGGCGTGAAAGATCACGACATTTGGGTCGGCGCCCGCGGTGGAAAGTCCTTTGATCTCCGAACCCTTCGCGTAAGCGCCGGGATAGCCCTTCGCCGCCATCACGACGCAAAGCGTGGGCTCTTCGTGCCAATCGAGCGAGAGGCCGCGCAAGCGTCCTTCCGCTATGGCAAGCAAGGCAGGGAGCAAGTCCGATTTGAGTCGCAGCATCAAGACCTGCGCCTCTGGATCGCCGAAGCGCACATTATATTCGATCAGCTTCGCAACCCCGTCCTTGATCATCAGCCCGGCATAGAGCACGCCTTTGAAGGGTGTGCCGCGCGCCTTCATTGCCCGCACCGTCGGCCGTACGATCGTTTCCATGACTTGCGTGCAAAGGGCCGGTGTCATGATGGGCGCTGGCGAATAGGCGCCCATGCCGCCGGTGTTCGGTCCGCGATCGCCGTCGTAAGCGCGCTTGTGGTCTTGCGCGGTCGCAAGCGGCAACGCCGTTTCGCCATCAACGAGGGCGAAGAAGCTTGCTTCCTCGCCCTCGAGGAACTCCTCAATGACCACGCCGCGCTTGCCGAACGCGCCCGAGAAGCAGGCATCGACTGCGGCCTCCGCCTCTTCGCGCGTTCCGGCGACGACCACGCCTTTACCCGCTGCGAGCCCGTCCGCCTTCACCACGATCGGAAGGGCTTGCGCCGCGACATAGGCCTTGGCCGCATCCGCTGTTTCGAAGCGGCGATAGGCTGCGGTCGGAATGCCGTGTTCGGCGCAAAGGTCCTTGGTGAAGCCCTTCGAGCCTTCGAGCTGCGCCGCCGCCCGGGAAGGTCCGAATGCGGCGATGTTGGCGGCGGCAAGCGAATCTGCAAGCCCCGCCACGAGCGGCGCTTCAGGCCCGATCACCACAAGCCCGATGTTTTTCTCCTTGCAGAAGCGCGCGACTGCGGCATGGTCGGCGGCATCAAGCTTAACGCACTCGGCGACGGCCGCGATTCCGGCGTTTCCCGGTGCGCAATAGAGGAGGTCGAGCAGCGGGCTTTGCCTAAGCTTCCAGGCGAGAGCGTGCTCACGTCCCCCGCCGCCGATCAAAAGCACATTCATGAGGCACTAGGCTCCGCTTGTGGCCCGCATGGCGAGCTTGTATTGCATGAACGAGGTTTCCGCCAATGACCGATCGCACCTCCCCGCAAGCGACGAATCTCGTCGAATATACCGTCTCCGAGCTCGCCTTCGCGCTCAAGCGGACGGTCGAGACCGCTTACGGCCTCGTCAAACTCCGCGGCGAGATCTCCGGCTTCAAGGGCCAGCACTCCTCAGGTCACTGCTATTTCACGCTCAAGGACGATCGCGCCTGCATCGAAGCGGTGATCTGGCGAAGCACCTATCAGCGGCTCAAATTCAAGCCCGACGAGGGACTCGAGATCATCGCGCGGGGCCGCGTCACCACATATCCCGACCGCTCGAAATATCAGATCGTCATCGACGACCTCGAGCCTGCCGGCATCGGTGCCCTGCTCGCCCAGCTCGAAGAGCGCAAAAAGCGACTCGCCGCCGAAGGTCTGTTCGACCCGGCGCGCAAGAAGCCGCTCCCGTTCCTGCCGCGGATTATAGGCGTAATTACCTCGCCAACGGGCGCCGTGATTCGCGACATATTGCATAGGCTCGAGGATCGCTGCCCTTGCCATGTGCTGGTGTGGCCGGTGCGGGTGCAAGGCGAAACCTGCGCCGTCGAAGTTTCGGCCGCGATCGTTGGCTTTAACAGGCTCGATGGTGGAGGACCGATTCCGCGGCCCGAACTCCTCATCGTCGCTCGCGGCGGCGGCAGCCTCGAAGATTTGTGGGGCTTCAACGACGAAGGCGTTGCGCGTGCGGCGGCGGCAAGCACGATCCCGCTCATCTCCGCCGTTGGTCACGAAACCGACTGGACCATCATCGACTATGTGGCCGACTTTCGCGCGCCGACACCAACCGCGGCGGCCGAGCGGGCCGTCCCCGTGCGCGCCGAGCTGCTCATCACCCTCTCGCAGCATGGCCTGCGCGTGGCGGCATCGCTAAGGCGTCGCCTGGAGAGTCACCGCCATCGCTTTAACGGGTTCGCCCGCGCGCTGCCGAGAAGGGCGAACATTCTCGATCTGCCGCGCCAGCGCTTCGACCATGCGAGCCAGAGATTGAAGCAGGCGCTTTTCGCCAATGCGCGCGCGCACAGGAGCGCTTTCGAACGCTCCTCCGCGCGGCTGAGAGCGCATGTGGTCGCGCGTGCCGC
>DATLXW010000049.1:0-10152 GCA_035575415.1 Methyloceanibacter sp.
TCCAGGCTGTAGAAGGTGAGCCGCTTCTGTCGCCGTGCCATTGGAGGACCCTCCTATGACCGCCAATCCTAGACCAGAAATAGACCAATTTAGCCCCGTTGGCAACGTCCAGCGAGTAACCGCAACCCCAAGCGCACTAAAGCTTATTGAGATGCTACGTGCCAAGCACGGGCAGCTGATGTTCCATCAATCCGGCGGCTGCTGCGACGGCTCCGCGCCGATGTGTTACCCGGCCGCCGAATTCCGCATCGGCGGCAACGACGTGAAGCTCGGCGAAATCGGCGGCTGCCCGGTCTATATGGACGCCGACCAGTTCGAGTACTGGAAGCACACCCAGCTCATCATCGACGTTGTACCTGGCCGCGGTCACGGCTTTTCGGTCGAAGCGCCGGAAGGCGTGCGCTTCTTAACCAGAAGCCGCGTCTTCACCGACGAGGAAGTGAACGCTCTTGCTGCGCAGAAGTGACCACCTATAGAGACGTCACCGCGAAGGCGCCGACCGCAACGGCCATCAGCGCGGTAGCGAGCCAACCGAGGCCTGAAAGCCAGCGTGGCACTGCAAGCTTCCCGCGAGCTTCGATCGACACGGTCAACATCAATGCAGCCATAATCGGCACGCAGACGATCCCGTTCAGCACCGCGGTCCAAAATAGCATGGCGATCGGGTCGATGTCGGTCGCGGCAAGCGCGGCCCCTCCGAGCGTTGCCGCACCGACAATCGCATAGAAGCCTAGTGCGCGGTCGGCGGGCAGTTCTAGGCTGCTTCTCAGTCCGAAGGTCTCTGCCACGGCATAGGCAGCCGATCCAGCCAGAACCGGTACCGCCAAGAGCCCCGTGCCGATGATACCTGCGGCGAACAAAGTGAAAGTCAGTTCGCCCGCGATCGGCCGCAGGGCTTCTGCGGCCTGCGCTGCGGTTTCGATCTTGGTGACACCGTGTGCATGGAGCGTGGCCGCGGTGGTTACGATGATGAAGAAGGCAATGAAGTTCGAAACGAACATTCCTGTCCATGTATCGACCGAGATATGGCGGAACGGATCGGCGTGCTTGCCGGGCGTTCGGAATTTACGGCGATGGCTGAGGCGCGATTCTTCGGCTTCCTGCGAAGCCTGCCAAAACAGCAGGTAGGGGCTGATCGTGGTGCCGAAAACCGCGACGATCATGACGATAAAATCGCGATCAAGCGACAGCTCAGGCAATACGGTCGTACGTGCGACTGTTCCCCAAGGCACGTAGACCGTAAAGGCTGCGGCCACATAAACGAACAGCGTCCAGGTAAGGAATTTGAGGTAGCCGGCGTACCGGTGATACGGCACGAGAATTTCCGTGCTGAGACAGCCGACGCCGAAAGCGACGGCATACGCCAAGCTTGAGCCGCCAATGGCCAGCTCAAGTACGGCACCCATGGCCGCGAGATCGGCAGCGATGTTGACGGTGTTCGCGGCGACCAGAAGCCCAACCAGGCAGAACAGAACAGTTCGTGGGAGTCGCGTCGCAATATTTGCCGCAAGGCCGCGCCGGGTGTGCCAGCCCATCAGTGCACTGATAACCTGGATCGACGCCATCAATGGGAAGGTGAGGAGCATGGTCCAGGTCAGCCCGTAGCCGAACTGAGCGCCAGCCTGCGAATATGTGGCGATGCCGCTTGGGTCGTCGTCGGCCGCGCCGGTTGTAAGCCCCGGCCCAAGCGCGCCCCATACCCGGCGCAGCGGTCTTAGCAACGGAGCCACGCTCTTACCTCCTTTCCGGCGATCTAGCATAAACAGGCGCCGTGCCCACGCGCGTCTCAGCGTGAACCGCCGCGCTATCGTTTCGATAGGCATTTGGCATTAAAACACGCCGGCGCCTTTGGTTATTCCACGTCTATGCGGCAGAAAATATGCGACGTTTTTCTTATTGGCGGCGGCAATGCCGGCTTCGGCGTCAGAATACCCACCCGCGCCGCCGGGATGAAAGTGGTACTGGCCGAGGCCCGCGATCTCGGCGGCACTTGCCCCAATCGCGGCTGCACCTCAAAGACGGTGCTGGTAGCCGCCGGTCGTACTCTGCAGGAGATCGGCCGAGCTTATGTGCATGGCATCAAGGTCGGCAACCCGACCCTCGATTGGGCGCCCCTCATCACCGGCAAATCCAGGGTTAAGGGCATTCCCGACCGGCTCGCCAAGACGCTTGCGGGGCGGGGCGTCGAGGTTCTGCACCACCATGCGCGCTTCGCCGACCCGAACGACATCAAGTCGAAGCTCTAACGCACGTGACCCGACATGGCCAAGGCTATCTCCCGCTCGGCCATAACCACATGGCTCGCGCCATGCCGCATCAGATGCAAGCTTTCCTCCTCCGAATGGGCGCGCGCGACGATGTTGAGATTTGGATTGATGCCGCGCGCTTGCTGTACCACCTGGCCGCCCTCGAAGCCATCGGCTATGGCGACGAGCAGGCAGCGCGCCTTCGGCAAGTTGGCCGATTGGATCACTTCGGGATCGGCGGCGTTGCCGGCAATCGCGTCGACACCGTGCCCTCTCAGCTCCGCCGCCTCTTCCTCGTCGTCCACCACTACCAAGAGCGGAATTTTGCGCTTGCGCAGGTCCCCGCTGATCGCCTTGCCGACCTTGCCATGTCCGACCAAGACGACGTGGTCCTCGAACCTGGTCGGCGTGGGCGTCCCGCGTGGACCGGTCGCCTTGGCCTCGGCTCCGGCGGCGGACACTTCTTGCCGCGCGAGCATCCGATCGAGCGCGGAAAATAGGAACGGATTGATCAGGATCGAGATGATGGCGCCGGCGAGGATCAGATCGCGGCCCGCTTCCGGCAAAAGCGCGAGCGCCACGCCGAGATTGGCGAGGATAAAGGAGAACTCGCCGATCTGCGCCAAGGAGGCGGAGATTGTGAGCGCCGTGGCGTTGCCATAGCCGAAGGCCCGGACGATCGCATAGGCCGCGAGCGATTTGCCGATCAGGATGATGAGCAACGTAGCGAGCACGGGGACCGGCTCGCGCACCACGATCGCCGGATCGACCAGCATGCCGACGGAGACGAAGAACAATACCGCGAACGCGTCGCGCAACGGCAAGGTCTCGGTGGCGGCCTGCTGGCTGAGTTTGGATTCGCTTAGGATCATGCCGGCAAAGAACGCGCCCAGCGCGAACGACACGCCGAACAGCTCGGCCGCGGCAAACGCCGTGCCGAGCGCAATGACGAGGACTGTGAGGCGGAACAGCTCGCGATTGCCGGTGTGCGCCATATAATGCAGGACCCAAGGAATGACGCGCTTGCCGACCAGCAGCATGACGGCCACAAAGGCCGCGATCTTGGCGGCGGTCAAACCGAGCACAAGCGCAATTTCGGCCGCACCGGCCGCCGGTTCCGTCTCCCTGAACAGATTGGCGATGACCGGCAACAGCACCAAGGCGAGCACCATGGCGATGTCCTCGACGATCAGCCAGCCCACGGCGATGCGTCCGCGTTCCGTTTCGAGCAGGCGCCGCTCCTGCATGGCCCGCAGCAAAACCACTGTGCTCGCCACCGAGAGCGCGAGCCCGAACACGAGCCCGGCCCCGAGCGGCCAGCCGAGCCATGTGGTGAGAACCATACCGAGCAAGGTCGCGCAGACGATTTGAGCCACCGCCCCGGGAATGGCGATCCGCCTGACCGAGAGGAGATCGGCCAGCGAGAAATGCAGCCCGACGCCGAACATCAAGAGGATGACGCCGATCTCGGCCAACTGGTCGGCTAGATGCTGATCGGCCACATAGCCTGGAGTGAACGGCCCGATGACCACGCCGGCGACGAGATAGCCGAAGAGCGGCGGCAGCTTGAGCCGCTGCGCAATCGCGGCAAACAGCCAGGCGAGCGTGAAGGCTGCGACGATCATGGTTATGAGGGGCGCGAAGTGCGGCATGGACGAGATCGCTTAACCGGCCGCTGCCGGCTTCGCCGCGGCCGCGGGCGAAACCGTGACTTCCGCTCTCGGCCGGATGAGGGACGCCACGCCGGTCACTCCATCGAGCATGGCCTTGGCGATTTCGTGCTCGCCCATCACCACAAGATTGGCGCCGTGCCGCCTGAGGTGGTCGATTTCTTCTTCGGAATGCGCCCGCGCGATGATCGGAAGCTTGGGGTTGATGGCGCGGGCCTGTTGCACCACCTGCCCGCCTTCGAAAGCGTCCGGAATGGCGACGAGCAGGCAGCGCGCCTCCGGAAGATTGGCCGATTGGATCACTTCCGGATCGGCCGCGTTGCCGGCGAGGGCCTCGATGCCGGAGGCTCTGAGCGCGGAGACGCCGTCTTCATCGTCCTCGATGACGAAGAGCGGCACCCCTTGACCGGACAACTTGCCGCTGATGAATTTGCCCACCCGGCCGTGGCCGATCAGCACGATATGATCCTTCAGGCTGGTCGGCCGGATCGGTTCGCGCATCGGCACTTCCTCCCCCGGCGCCTCAGTCTCCGCCGCCGCTGCGGCTTCCGCCGCCTTTTCGCGACGCGCGGCGTAAATATCGAGGGCGACGAAGAGGAGAGGATTGAGCAGAATGGAAATGATCGCCCCGGCGAGAATGAGATCGCGGCCTTCTTGCGGCAGCAATCCGAGATCGAGGCTGCGATTGGCCAGAATGAACGAGAACTCGCCGATTTGCGCCAGCGACGCCGTGACCATCAGCGCCGAAGAGCGCGAATGGCGGAACAGGCGCATCACGCCATAGGCGGCGACGGACTTCCCCACCAAAATGATGAGCACCGTGGCGAGCAGCGCAAGCGGCGCCGCCAGGAAGATGCGCGGATCGAACAGCATGCCGACGGAAACGAAGAACAGCACCGCGAAAGCGTCGCGCAGGGGCAGCGATTCTGTCGCCGCCTGTTGCGAAAGCTGGGATTCGCTCAGCATCATACCGGCAAAGAACGCGCCGAGCGCAAGCGAAATGCCAAACAGTTCGGTGGCGGCGAAGGCCACGCCGAGCGCGATGGAAAGGACGGCGAGCCGGAACAATTCGCGGCTGCCGGTATGCGCTACATAATGCAACAGCGCCGGGATCAGCTTCTTGCCGACGAGCAGCATGACGGCGAGAAAGACGGCGAGCTTGCCGAGCAGAAGACCCACTGCTTCGGCGATTTCGACCGCATTGGGGGCGGTTTGCATGTCATGAAAAAATGCGGTGAGACCGGGCAGCAGCACGAGCGCCACCACCATGGCGATGTCTTGCACGATCAGCCAGCCGACCGTGATGCGCCCGCGTTCGGTTTCGATGAGACGCCGTTCTTGCAGAACGCGCAGCACAACGACGGTGCTGGCAACGGACAGCGCAACGCCAAAAATTATCCCGGACCCGAGCGGCCATCCGAGGGCGAAGCCCACAGCCATGCCGAGCGGCGTGGCGATGAGGCCCTGCGCCGCGGCCCCCGGGACCGCGATGGCACGCACCGACAACAAGTCCTTCATCGAGAAGTGCAGGCCTACGCCGAACATCAGCAGAATGACGCCGACCTCGGCGAGCTGATTGGCTATGTTCTGGTCGGCGACGAAGCCCGGCGTAAACGGCCCCACCGCAATCCCCGCCACGAGATAGCCGACCAGGGGCGGCAGCTTGAGCCGATGAGCGACCACGCCCAGGCTGAAGGCGAGCACAAGGCCGATGGCGATGGTCGAGACGAGGGGCGGAGCGTGCAGCATGGCTACACCCTGACAATGATTGGCCGCCCCGACAATCCCCCACCGGCACCGCCGACCGATAACCAGTTTAACCGGGCAACCCTGGCCTTGCCCCTTAAGGCGTGCTTTAATGCCGGCCGTGAGCGGGTTCGATTACAAGGCTCCCGCCGAGCTTTATGCCAGCGCGAGCAAGACGGGCAAGCGGCCGATGCGCTATACGCGCTTCAAGAGTGCCGCCGAAGCCATCAAATATGCGGTCGAGGAGCTGCCGCCCGAGCTTCTGATCGGCAGCACGCTCGAGGTCAACGAGGAGCGCTTCGACGGCTTCGGCATCCGTGCCCTCTACGACAGCGCTGAGTACCCCTTAAGGCGCAAGAAGCCACCCAGTGTCTCCTCTTGATTGAGGCCTTTATTCATCTCGATTCGAGATCGCGTCTTGACAGCGGGTGCGGCGCCCTCCATGTTCGGCCTACATCAATTGCTCGCGATCGCGCGTGACTGCCGCCCAACGAGCGGCGCCTCATCCCGAGACAATTTCTTCTATCCGTCTGTCCCCAGATAGCGCGTGGGGTGAGGCAAAACGCAGCTTTTCGGCGGCCAATAACATGGCGCTGCCGCGACTCGGCGTATTGAGGACTCTGCATAAATGCCATCTTCAACTTTCGACGGCCTCGGCCTGGTCGAGCCCTTGCGGCTCGCGCTGAAGGCCGAGAACCACTTCACACCGACCCCAATTCAGGCGCGAAGCATCCCGCCCCTGATCCAGGGCAAAGACCTCCTCGGCATCGCCGAAACCGGGTCGGGCAAGACGGCGGCCTTTGCGCTGCCCACGCTTCAGCGCCTTGCGCTCCAGGGCCGCAAAAGGCATCCGGGCGCGCCCCGCGCGTTGATCCTTGCCCCGACGCGTGAGCTCGCGAGCCAAATCGGCGAGCGCTTCTCCGCCTATGGCCGCGGCCTCGGTTTAAACTCGACCGTAATCTTTGGGGGCGTCAACCAGCATCATCAGGTGAAGGCGCTGAAAGCCGGCGTCGACATCTTGGTCGCCACCCCGGGGCGGCTGCTCGATCTTTGCGCTCAACGTCATGTTCGCCTCGACAGGGTCGCTATCCTCGTGCTCGACGAGGCCGACCGCATGCTCGACATGGGCTTTATTCACGACGTGCGGAAGACCGTTTCGCTCTGCCGCCGCGAGCGGCAGACGTTGCTCTTCTCCGCAACCATGCCGCCGCCGATTGCTAAGCTGGCGCAGGAAATCTTGAACGCACCCATCCGAGTCGATATCGCGCCGGCCAAGGTCGCCGTTGAGCGCATCGAGCAGAGCGTCTTCTTCGTAGACGCGAAGGAGAAGCGGCGTTTGCTCGAGAATCTCCTCTCAAGTCGCGACCTGAACCGGGTGCTTATCTTTACCCGCACCAAGCGCGGCGCCGATCGCGTCTGCCGGAACCTGGTGCAGGCCGGCTTCGCCGCCGTCGCGCTCCACGGCAACAAGGCGCAGAATGCGCGCGTGCGCGCACTCGGCGATTTCCGAGCCGGCCGCGTACGCATTCTGGTCGCCACCGACATCGCCGCCCGCGGCATCGACGTTCCCAACATCTCCCACGTCATCAACTACGAGCTGCCGAACGAACCCGAAAGCTACGTGCATCGAATCGGCCGGACAGCCAGGGCCGGTGCTGGCGGCGCGGCGCTCTCCTTTTGCGATCAGGCCGAGCGACCTTATCTGGCCGCGATCGAGCGGCTGATCCGGTCGTCCGTCACCGTCGCAGAACGTGGACATGCCGCATCCAAGCCTTCCTCCCGTCTTCGGCCGGCAGCCAGTGAGACCGCCCCACGCGTCAAGCGGCGCAAGAGGTCGCACGGCGGGCAATTCGCCGGGGTGGAGCGGTTCGTGCATGCCTCCGCCAAGAGAGCGGGTACTTTCCATCAAATAACGGAACCCTAACATGAGCAGACCCACTGCCCGCGCCTCTGCCTCACGCCGCAACGCCGAGGTGCTGCTCGGCAAGGCGCAGAAGCGCGAAACGAACTTCAAGTTGGAGCAAGAGCGTGAATACGAGGCCCTGGCGCGCAAGACCGCGCGGCTGCGCGAGCTTCGTCTCGCCAAGGAGGCGGCCGAAAATGAAAGCGAGCCGAAGGCTCGGCCCGCTACCCGCTCGCCCAAGGCTCGCCGATCGAGGCAAACTTGATTTCGCTCGAACAAAAACACGATCATGGCCAAGAAGCAGCAATCCCGTCCCACCGGCTTCGTTCTTTTCGATGTCCTTTATGAGGACGGTACGCAGACCTCCAACCGGAAGGTCCCTGCGGCCGAGCTTGGCGGGCTCGACGGAGACTTGCCCGCGCGGACTTATGTCGAGATCCAGGACCGCGAAATCGCCGCCATGTCCGGCAGGCCGCGTGGGCGTATCAAGTCCATTTCTCGCTCGCGTAAGGCTAAGATCGCCTAGGTTTCGGCCTTTCGGCCGTCCCCCCTTAGGCCGAATTTCCTCGGTCTGTTGCAGCTTTACACAGCCAGAGCAGTGCTCAGGTGATAGTCTAAAGTCTCTTGCTTCCCTGCCTTGTCGCAAAATGACAAGATCAACCGGAAAGGTTGCACCTATAACGGGGGGGAGCAGCGACAGGGAAACGTCATGTTCTATCGGCGCCTGTTCAAGCGCTTTCCGATAGCCTTCTGCGCATCGTTTGTCGCAGCGACCCCCGCTCTCTCGGGCGATCTCGGTCCTGGGCCAATGCCCGGCAATAAATGGGAGTTCAGCCTCACGCCCTATGCCTGGGCCATCAATGTCAATGGCGAGGCCACGGCGCGGGGACACACCGTGGACATCAACGAGGACTTCTTTCAGATCGTCGAGAAAAGCGATTCCCTTCTCGCCTGGATGAGCTTCTTCGAAGCTAGGAAGGGACGCTTCTCCGTCTTCACCGACTTTGTATGGATGGACCTCAGCTTTCCAGCTCATTTCCAAAGAACGCTGACCGGTCCGCTCGGCCGCGCCGCCCTCAATATCAAGGGCCACGCCAACCTCGATTATCAGCAGATCATCGTTCAGTCGGGCGTCGCCTATGAGATCGCCCGCTGGCAACGCGGCTCAGGCTCCTACACCGCTCTGGATGTGACGGGCAGCGCGCGTTATTGGCACGAAGAGACCGATCTTTCGCTCCGCTTGACCGGCACCCTCACGTTGGACCTTGAGCGACTTGGACTTAAGCTTAAGCGCTCACGCAAGATCGCCTTGGCGCGGTCCGGCGATCTCGAATGGGTCGATCCGGTGGTGGGTGCGCGCATCCGTCATCAACTCGCGCCTGGCAAGGAATTGAGACTCGAAGGAGACGTCGGCGGCTTCGACGCGGGAAGCGAATTCTCTTGGCAAGTGGTTGGCTCCTATGGCTGGGATACCACATGCCTCGGCAAGCCGATGCACGCGGTGGTCGGTTACCGAGCCCTTGCCGTCGATTATAGTGAAAGCGGCCGCTTCGGTAAGAACGGTCTAGACGTTGTGCAGCACGGGCCGGTGATAGGCGCAAGCTTCAGATGGTAGCTCGCCGATCAGGCCTTCAGTGGGAGGAAAAGTTGATGCGCGTTTTCGTTGCCGCAGTAAGAGGTGTGTTTGCCGTCGCCGTGTCGCTTCTGTTCATTGACGATGTGCGAGCGGGCGCGGTGGAGGTCGAGGCGGACGGCGGGGTCGTTACCATGATCGCCACAGTCGAGGCCATCGACGCGACCAGGCAGATCGTGACCGTGGTCGGTCCGAACAACAATTGGGTCGAGGTCAAGGTCGGGCCCGAGCACATCAAGAAGCTCAAGGTCAAAGAAAAAATCACCATCAGCTATCAGGACGAGGTCGCCGTCGGTCTGCGCACGGTCAACAAGGGGCAACAAGGCGATTCCTTCGCCGCCGAAGAGACCGCCGATATGGGACTCGACGCGCCGACTGTGGCCGAACAGGATTGGGTCACGGTAAGCCCGCAAGGCGCCACCGACCTCACCACCGTCGAGGTCACCGACACCGTCGCGGCCGTCGATCGCAATCAGCGCACCATCACCTTCGCCGGCACCGGCGGGAAGACGCGCAAATTCCTCGTCGGTCCCAACGTCAACCTCGATCAGGTCGAGCCCGGCGACGAGGTCGTGCTCGAAGTCACCCGGGCCGTTGCGGTCGACATCAAGCCGGTCTGAGCGACATCCGTTTGCCTGGCAGCAGGAACTCCTTATCGGCGGGCGACGTTTCGCCTGTCGATAAGGAGGTAAAGTCATGCCACGCAAATATTCCAAGTCTGCCTCCAAGGACGTCGAACGCGCAATGCGCAAGCGCAAACGCGGCACCTTGAAGAGCGGCCGGAGCGGCAAGAAAGTGACGAGATGCAAGGCCACTCCGGCGTTCGTTCCGCGCAGTCCGTGTTCCCTAACGCGCCGTTCTCGCCTCAGGTTGCACCGGTTCAGTCACGGCGGCGGGAAGAGGCCGCATAAATGGGTATCGGCAAAAGCCGCGTCAAGCCGCCTGGCCGATCTT
>DATLXW010000050.1:0-4504 GCA_035575415.1 Methyloceanibacter sp.
CCGGCACTTGAAGAAGGAGGGCGAATATTTCGCCTGCACCGACTTCCGTAAGCCGGGCAGCAAGGACGAATATTACGACATCGACTTCTGGCTCGACGAGAAGACCGGCAAGCTGAAGGTGACCGATGTGAGGATGCACAAAGTGCCGGTGCAGGAGGACGGCGTCTGGACGCAGATCCCGCTCTATACCTTCGAGGGCATGGACTTCGAGGTCACAAACTGACGCGCGGTTAGGCCACCTTCGCGCTGCGGCGCGCTTCAAGCAGACGTGCGAGGGTCTCGCGCGTGGATGTATCGGCACGGCCATCGATTAGCGCCGGGCGAAAGTGACGCTGAAAGGCTTCGACGACTTTCTCTAGCCCGGTTCCGTAGCTGGTCGTCACCTCGACGCCGTAGCCGAAGCCGGCAAGGTTCCGTTGCAGCGAGGCGACCGCTTCGCCTTCGTCGCCGGGGCCGAGGCCCGCGTCGCCTTCGAGCGGCGCAGGGGGCACCCATAGTCCGATGCCCGAGCGAGCAAGCCGTTCCCAATCGAATTTCTCGCCGGGATCGCGCTTCCGTCCCGGCGCCACGTCGGAATGCGCCAGCACGCGATGCGGCGGTATGGCATGCCGGCTCAAGATGTCACGGCAAAGCGCCTCGACGGCACGCATCTGCGGCTCGGGAAAATCGGGATAATCGAAATCGTGACCCGGATTGTGGATCTCGATGCCGATCGAGCAGGAATTGATGTCGGTCTCGCCGGCCCAAATACTTTGCCCCGCATGCCAGGCGCGCTCCTCCTCGCGAACGAGCTGGGCGATGCGGCCCTCCTCGTCGACGAAATAGTGGCAGGAGACGCCCGACTCTTGCCGGGTCAGCCAATCGAGCGCGGCTTCGGAGCACTCCATGCCGGTGTAATGCAAAAGTAGAAGGTCGGGCGCGCGGCCGTTGCGGCGCGGCTCACGGTTGGGCGACGGGCACCATAGCGTGGCGAGCGGAGAGTCGGGGGCGGCTGTCATTGCTTCTGCATCGTCGTTGCCCGGCTCGACCGGGCACTCCAGTAACCCCGCTGTGGCGGAATGGTCGAAGGGAGTGGTTACTGGATTCCCGCCAGCGCGGGAACGAAATTACATCCCGCGCTCTTTGGCGATCTGGTCATAAGCCTCGTTGATGGTGGCGACCTTCTCGGTGGCGATGACCACGAACTCCTTCGGCACGCCGCGCGCGATCAGCTTGTCCGGATGCGTCTCGGCGATCAGCCGGCGGTAATGCGCCTTAAGCTCCTCGTTGCTGATCGAGGGCTTGACGCCGAGAATGTCGTAAGGATTGCGCTTGGCGGCAACGACATGGCGCGCCTTGATATAGGCGAATTCGGTGTCGGTCATGCCGAAGCGCTTGGCTACCCCCGCCAGGAACTGCTCCTCGCGCGGATGCAAGGCATCGTCAGCCTTGGCGATGTGGAACAAGCCCTCGAGCACGTCCTCGAGCAGCTTGCGGTTGTCCTTGAACATGGCCGAGAGCTGCTCGGCATAGGCTTCGTAGCCGGCGACATCCTGCTTGGCGAGGTTGAACACGCGGGCGACGTTTTTCATCTCGCCTTCGGGCACCTTGAACACTTCCTTGAAGGCGTTGACCTCGTCCATCGTCACTACGCCGTCGGCCTTGGCCATCTTGGCGCCGAGCGCGATCACGCCGACGGTGAAGGCGACCTGGTTTTCAGCCGGCCCGTCTTCTTCCTTGTCGCGGTCGATGACATAATGTCCGGCGACCCCGCCAAGGAGTGCGCCGATCGGACCTCCAATCGCGAGACCGGCAGCGGCACCTGCGAGCTTGCCCCAAATCGACATGACCGAATTCCCCCAGGGTTGTTGCTTTGGCTAGAGCATACGGACTTTTCGGCCCGGCCGCATGCGGAGAATCGCCCCAAGGGCCGGGGTCAAGAACCGCGGAAATTTGCCAGGATCGAGAGCTTGGGCTCGTCCACTTCGAGGCCCGATTTGAGCCTCCGCTCGACATGCCAGGAGCGGGCGAAGGTCCATAGCGCAAGCCAAAGCGTGATCGCCGCCGTAAGCGCGCTCGCCACCCAAACGAAGGCATGACCGAGGCCGAACAGATTGGCGGCGGCGACGATAAAGGCCTCCAAGACGATGCCGAACCCCCCGGCAACGACGATGGCGGCACAGAAAGAGGTGATGAAAATGTTGAAGACGTTACTGCCGTGGCGCGGGGGTTCGTTGTGGGTTTCGGTGTCCATCGGCGGTCCGGGTCTCGCTAGAGGGGTCGGGCTTGCCGGACCTCATAGCCGAGGGGGTCCCGGGTTACAAGGGCCCAAGAGAGTCCTGCCGAACGCTCAGGCGAAGATCAATTTCAGCAGGAAGGCGAGGGCAATCACCGCGACCGCGGCGTTGATCTCGCGGACGCGCCCGGCCATCAGCTTCAAGGCAGCATAGGCGATAAAGCCGAGGCCGATGCCGGTGGCGATCGAATAGCTCAACGGCATCATCAGCACGATGACGAGGGCCGGCACATAGTCGGTCGGGTCGTCGAAACGCAGCGCGCCGAGGCTCGCCGCCATGAGGAAAGCGACGAAGAGAAGCGCCGGCGCCGTGGCGTAGAGCGGGACGGTTTGCGCAAGCGGCGCGAGGAACAAGGCGAGCAGGAAGAGACCCGCCACAAACACGGCGGTGAGCCCGGTGCGGCCGCCCTCCTCGACGCCCGCCGCGCTCTCGATATAGGCGGTCGCGGTCGAGGTGCCGAGCGCGGCGCCGAGCATGGCACCGCCGGAGTCGGCAAGGAAGGCTTGGCGGGCGCGGGGCAACCGGCCCTCCGCGTCCAGCAGCCCGGCTTGGCGCGCGACGCCGATCAAGGTTCCGGCGGTGTCGAGCATCGTCACCAGGAGGAGGGTCAGAACCATGGTGACGAGCCCCAGCTGAAAGACGCCGGCGACGTCCATTTGCAGAAACGTCGGGGCGAGCGAGGGCGGCCGCGCGGCGACGCCATGCCAAGGCTCCAAGCCGAAGGCGACCGCCGCCAGCGTGACGGCAAGCACGCCGATGATGATCGCGCCGGGGACCTTCCGCACGGCAAGCCCGCCGATGAGCAGGAAGCCCGCGGCGGCGAGCCAAGCTTGCGGCTGCGACAGATCGCCGAGGGTGACGAGGGTCGAGGGATCCGCGGCAACGACGCCCGCATTCTGGAGTGCGATCAGCGCGAGAAAAAATCCGATGCCTGCGGCGATGCCGAGTTTCAAGCTCATGGGGATCGCGTCGATCAGCCAAACCCGAAGCGGGGAAAGAGAAATGAGAAAGAAGAGAACCCCGGAGACGAACACGCAGCCGAGCGCCAGCTGCCAATTGCCCTGTAGCTCCGGCACCATGGTGAAAGCGAAATAAGCGTTGAGACCCATGCCCGGCGCCATGGCAATCGGGTAATTCGCCCATAGTCCCATAAGGAGAGAGCCGACGGCGGCGGCTAGACAAGTGGCGACGAAGACCGCGCCATGGTTCATTCCCGCAGCCTCGAGGATCGCGGGATTGACGAACATAATGTAGGCCATGGTGAGGAAGGTGGCGACGCCAGCGCGGAATTCGGTGGCCACGTTGGAGCCTGCCGCGCTCAGACCAAAATAGCGGTCGAGCGCCGCCGAGACCGGCGCGCCTCCGGCGGTCGGCTCCTTCGCGGCATCTTCGCTTCGCTTGCCCTCAGACATGGCCCCTCGCCCATGTTTCGCTTGCCAGTCGGCCGGATTACGGGCTGCTTATGCAAGCTTGGCAATGACAAACCGCGCGCTATCCACATTTCAGCCGGGGACAAAGGGTTCGGCCATGATCGCAAGCAGAGCGCTCCTGATCCTGCTTACCGCCTGGGGGCTCGCCATGATCGTGCCCGACCTTGCCCGGGTGTTACAGCCGCTCGGTTCGCTTGGCTTGTACGCCAATAATGACGGGGTGATTTACGACGTCGACGGGCCCTTCGAGGACGAGGCGATTTCTCCGGCGACCCGGGCCGGCATCGAAACCGGCGATCGAATCGAATTCGAGCATATTGGCTGCCAGCCCGCCCTGTTCGCGCGATGCGGCGATGCGCTCGCAATGTTCGGCGGCCTGGACTATGTCCTGCCGGGGCGCGCCGTGACCATCGATCTCGCGCCGAGCGGCGGCCGGCCGGCGCGGCAAGTCACTCTCGTGGCGGAACGGCCACCAGCCAACTATGTCGACGTCGCGGTGCTCGCGCTCGACCAGCTCGCCGGCATTGCGGTGATCCTCGCGGCGGCGTGGTTGGTGTGGACACGCCCGAGCGCGATGAGCTGGGGCTTTTTTCTGTACGTGAACTGGTTCAATCCGGGCCAGGCACACGCGTTCTATGCGTTACTGCAACAATGGCCGGCGCTGCTCCTCGCGCAGTTTCTCGCCGGCAGCATCGCCCAGGCCGTGGGCTACGCCGGCCTTCTCCTGTTCGTGATCCGCGCGCCGGGCAATCGCGAGGAAGCGCGCTGGCGTCCGCTCGAACGCGCGCTCCCATGGAT
>DATLXW010000051.1:0-5389 GCA_035575415.1 Methyloceanibacter sp.
GAGCGAAAGCACGCAATCGAGACCGGAGAAGCCAGTCCCCGCAACGCCGTAGGTATAGACGTTCTTGGTGCCCCATAATTCACGCAGCATTTGCTTCGCTTCGAGCATGCCGCGCAGCACGTCCTTCTGCATGTGATCGGCGACGCCCGTCTTGGCGAAGCGCTCCAACACGCGCGGGTCGGTGTTCCCGGGCCCGGGCCCGGCGGCAAGCGTCTGCGGAATTTCAAGCTGCGGAAAGATCTTCGTCATCGGAACACCCTCTAAAAGCTAAGTCAGCGCACAAAGAAGCGGCATCCATTCGTCTAACCGGCATGGCGCGCCGCTGCAAGACCGGGACCTGCCGCCGCGAGTGACTTTGGGCGCCTAAGGTCCGTGTGTCGAAAAGAAGAAGCCCCGTACGGGGGGCCGGGGCTTCTTCCGAAAGTTCCCTGCGGGGGCGGTGATGGGAGGGAACATCCATCACCACGATTAATTTTACGCCGGATTGGGAGAAGAGTCGGGACTTTTTTGCAGAAATGGTTAAGGTTAACGCCCCGCAAAGGCCAGTTCGGCCGTTTTCGGTCTTTAGAGGGAACGCGGAAACAGCATGATGAACAAGCAACCTGGCTGGGCCGCGTGGCTCGCAGCCTGCCTGATGGTGACGGCAAGCCAAGCTCTGGCCGCTCCTTGCGGCAAGAATTCCTCTGGCTTCGAGGCCTGGAAACGGGTTTTTGCCGAGGAAGCCCAAGCCCGCGGCATCGGCCCCCAGGGCATTGCCGCACTGATGGCGACCAATTATTCGGTCGGCACTATCCGCGCCGATCGCGGTCAGAAGAGTTTCAAGCTTTCGCTCGATCAATTCATGGCCAAGCGGGGCGGCCCGGCGATCGCCTCGCAGGGTAAGGGGAAGAAGGCTGCCAATGCCGCCCTTTTTGCTTCCATCGAGAAGCGCTTCGGTGTGCCGCCCGGCCCTTTGATCGCCATCTGGGGCATGGAGACCGCCTTCGGCAGCTTCATGGGCAATCAGCCGGTGATCTCGGCGGTCGCCACTCTCGCCTATGATTGCCGCCGTCCGGAATACTTCACCGAGCAACTGTATGCGGCGCTTCAACTCGTCGATCGCGGCGTGTTGTCGAGCGGCACGCGCGGGGCCATGCATGGCGAGGTCGGCCAGACGCAGTTCCTGCCGAAGAGCATTTTGCTCTATGGCGTCGACGGCGACGGCGACGGACGCATCAACCTCAATGCGAAAGCGGACGCGCTCGCGTCCACCGCCAATTTTCTCAAGGGCCATGGCTGGGTCAGGGGCGCGGGATATCAGCCCGGAGAGCCGAACTTCGCCGCAATCCAAGGCTGGAATGCCGCCGGCGTTTATCAACAGGCCATCGCCATCATCGGCAAACGTATCGACGGCCGATGAGCGCCGGTTACGAGTCTCCGGTAACTTACAAACGTGGCCCAAAAGACCGACCAGCAGACCAAAGAGGAAAAGCGCGCCTCGCGCAAGCTTGCGCAGACGATCGGCAAGATCATCGCCCTCGTCCTCGTGCTCCTCATCGCGCTCCTTATCGAGCGCTACTGCACCGTTGAGATCCCGCCTTTCGGACCAGGGGCGAAGATCGTCTCCCTCGACGGCGACACCATCAGGGCGGGCAACGGCGCCGAGTACCGGCTGTTCGGCATCGACGCTCCGGAACTGAAACAGGCTTGCACCGAGGCGGATGGGAAGAGCTGGCTGTGCGGCCGTGCCGCCAAAGCCAAGCTCACCACCTTCCTCAATCGCGGCAATGTCGATTGCGACCCGCGCGCCGAGGACCGGTTCGGCCGCATTGTCGCCGTCTGTCGCGCCGAGGGTGTCCCCGACATCGGCGAGGCCATGGTGCGCGATGGCTACGCGATCGACCTCGGTGGCCCCGCCGGCCATCCGTATCGGGAGGCGGAAGCGGAGGCGAAGGCGGCCAAACGCGGCATCTGGCGCGGCAGTTTCGAGCTTCCCTCCGCCTGGCGCGCCGCCAATCCGCAGGAAGGCGATTAGCTTTTCGGCGCAATCCGCCGGCGGCAGAATTTTCCCGCTTAAGCCCTGACCTTTGGGCCGTTGCCGGTATTAAAAACCGCCGCCGTGGCCGGATCGAACAGCGCTACCCGGTTCCTGCCTTCGGCCCTGGCCTGATTGAGCGCGTGATCTGCCTCTCGGTTCATGCGGGCAAAGTCGGCGCCCCCGCCTTTATGCACCGCAACGCCGATCGATACGGTAAAGCGCGCGCCAGCAAGGGGCATTCCGTGCCCGGCCAGTCTCTTGAGAATATCTCTTGCGACAGTCAAAGCGGCATCCGCATCGCAGTCCGGCGCATATATCAGGAACTCGTCCCCGAGGCGGGCGCATTCGTCGCCCGGACGGACGCTACTTCGGATCGCCTCGGATGCCCGCGCAAGCACCGCATCCCCGGTCGAGTGGCCGCTCAAGTCGTTGATCATCTTCAGATTGTCGATATCGACAAGAAGCACGGCGCATGGGCCCCGATGCCCCTCGAGCGCCTTCTTGATCACATGCATGGCGCCGCGGCGGTTCAACATACCGGTCAAGCTGTCGCGGATCGAGCTCTCGTAGAGCTCATGCAGACGGCGGCTGATGGTAGAATGATAGACTGCAAACACATAGCCGATGGCCACAGCGAGCAATCCCGCCGCGACGAGCGTAGCGATCGCGATGGCGCGAAAACGCGCTTCGCGCTCGAGATAATAGGCGAGGTCGAAATCGACGCCGACAAAACCGCTATAGCGGCCTTGGCTGTCGTAGATCGGCGCATGGGCGGAGAGGAATGTTCCGTAATCGTCGGTTTGGAAATTGGGCGTAACATAGGTCTTGCCCTGGGCGATGTCCTTGGTCCAATCGTCGGCGTATTCCGCGCGGATTTCGAACGGCTCCATATAGGCGGAAGCCTCGAGCTCTCGATCCGTGACAAGGTCGGGAGACGCCGCGGTGTCGAGCACGAAGAACGTCTTTCCGTCGCGCTCGACCATCGTATAGAGATAGAAAATGTTCGGATTGGAGGAGTGAAAGCGCACCAGGGGCTTCAACGCGCGCGCATAGAGTTCGTCGCTGTAGTTGTTGGGATCGAGCAATTGCCGGTGCAGATCCCCGTCGACGGCGCTCGCGGCGAGTTGACCGATTTCTCCGACGTTGACGCGCAGTTCTTCCCACCGTGCCTGTTGCGACAGCCATTGAGGAACGGCAACGATACCGCCCAGAACGACGGCCGCGACTAAACTCGCGAAAGCGAAGACGCGGGCGTCGAATCGCTTTGCAGCATCACTGGTGCGGCGTGTTTGGATGTCCTGAGACAAAGTGCAACTTTTGCGAGACTCACGGAACCGCCCGAGACCTCGACCCTAATCGCTTGCCCTTAGTCAATCGTTACGGCGCCGTCCGAAGCGCTCGCATGTCGCTTAGGCCGCCTTGGCGCCCCGGCTTGCCAGCACCTGATCGGCAACCTTGCCGGTGAGCTCGGCGAGGTGATCGAACTTGGCGCTGAACGTGCCGACACCCGCCGTCGCCGATCTGAGCTCGACGATCAGGTTCTGGATCTCGGCCTCCGGAATGTGCGCCTCGACCACGTCCCATCCGGGCCAGCCCGGCCGCGCATCGAAACCGAGGATCTGCCCGCGCCGCGAAGACACGATCGAGTTGATCTTCGCGGTGGCTTCCGACGGCACCGCGATCTCGACCGCCATGATCGGTTCGAGCAGCACCGGCGAACATTGCGGCATACCCTCGCTCATGGCGATGCGCCCGGCTTGGCGGAAGGCCATGTCGGACGAGTCGACGGAATGGTAGGACCCGTCGATGAGGCAGACGGCGACGTCCACGACCGGAAATCCGAGCGGGCCGGATTGCAGATAGTCGCGCACGCCGATTTCGACCGAAGGAATGTAGTTCTTCGGCACCACGCCGCCGGTAATCTGGTCGGTGAATTCGAAGCCAGAGCCGCGCGGAAGCGGTTTGATCGTCACCACCACGTCGCCATACTGGCCGTGACCTCCGGATTGCTTCTTGTGCCGGCCACGCACCTCGATCGATTTGCGAATCGTCTCCTTATAGGGGATTTGCCGCGGGCGCGTGGAGGCATCGATGCCGTATTTGCGCACAAGTCTTTCGAGTGCCACGCGCAAATGCATATCGCCCTGCCCCCACAACACCATCTCCCCCATGTCCTGGTTATGCGTGAGCGAGAGCGACGGATCCTCTTCGATGATTTTGCCGATCGCTGCCGTGAGCTTGACTTCGTCCTTCTTCTCCTTGGCGGCAATCGCAAGTCCGAACACGGGCTGCGCGACCTCCGGCATGCCGATCTTGATTTTGCTGCCTTTGTCCTCGCTCAGCGTGTCGCCGGTCTTGACGCTATCGAGGCGGCCGAAGGCAACGGTATCGCCGGCCACCGCCTCCCCGCGCTTGGCAGGTTCCTGCCCGAGCAAGGTGAAAATGCCGGAGATGCGCTCCTCGTCGGCGCCGCCATGGACGGTTGTCCCGTCGGCAAATGTGCCGGCCAGGATGCGCGCCAAGCTGAGCTTGCCGCCGTGCGTGGTGTGGAAGGTCTTGACCACGAAGGCGCACGATGACGCCTTATCGGCGCCAAGCCGCTTGGCCGTCGCTTGTACAAAAGGGGCTTCGTGCCTGAGCGCCTTGAGCAGGCGGAGAATGCCGTTGCCGTTCTCGGCCGATCCGAGCAGTACCGGACAGATCTGCCCCTCGCGCAGCTCCTTGGAGAGATCGTCGAACACCTTGTCGCGCGGCGGCGGCACGTCTTCGAGCAATTGCTCCATGAGCTCGTCGTCGTAATCGGCTAGTTTCTCGAGCATCGAGAAACGCGCTTCCTTCTCGCGCTGCGCCAGGTCGTCGGGCATGGCGACAACCTCGCTCGGCGCATGTTCGCGATAGAGGAAGGCGCGCTCGAGCGCGAGATCGACGAAGCCAGTTACGATGTCGTTCTCCCAGATCGGGATTTGCCGCAGCACTAGCGGCTTCGTCGAGGCTGGCTGGAACATCGGCACGACGTCGCGTATGCGCGCTTCCGCCTTGTCGATCTTGTTGATGAACAGGAAACGGGGGATGCGGCGATCCTCGAGCTGCTTGAGGATGAGTTGAAGCGCGGGCACCTTCTTCTCGTCCGGCTCGCACACGACCACGGCGGCGTCGCACGCCGTAAGCGCGTTGACCGCTTCGGTCTGAAATTCGATCGAACCGGGGCAATCGAGGAAGGTAAAGCTGTCGCCGAGGAAATCGACCGTGGCGACGTTGAGTTCGACGCTCATGCCGTGATGGCGGGCTTCTTCGGAGGCGTCGCCCACGGTGTTTTGCGCGGCCATGGTGCCCTGGCGCGTGATCGCGCCGGTACGCGCGAGAATGGCCTCA
>DATLXW010000052.1:0-13103 GCA_035575415.1 Methyloceanibacter sp.
GCTTTCGCCGAGGCGCTCCTGGCTCATTCCGAGCAACATGCGCCGCAAGCGCACTCGGCTACCGACATGCGCGTCGACTGGATTAGGCTTTTTGCCTGCCATTCTCTCACTCGTGACAATCATGGTTGGAAAATAATCTAGCTATCTCACGTTCTTGGTGAAACGCCCCCGTCAGTTGTTCATAGGGGTGCGGTTCACCCCCGTCAAGCTTGCTCGCGTCGCAGCCCGCCGTGCCTCAATCTGCGTCGGTAGATGGTGCGCCACACGAGCCACGCGGCCATAAAAAACGTCAATACAACCAGTTCGAGTTCCATGCCGAACCGCGCGAAAACCGTTTCCTCACCCGCTGTGGGCAATTCGGCGTCGGCGATGCCTCTCGCACCGAGGCCAATCTCGGCGAGGATCCGCCCATAAGGGTCGATGAGAGCGGAAATGCCCGTATTTGCGGCACGTGCAAGCGGCAGCCCTTGCTCCACGGCACGAACCCGCGCCTGATGAAAGTGCTGATAGGGGCCCGCGCTCGATCCGAACCAGGCATCATTAGTAAGATTAATGAGCCAGCCGGGCCGCGGTCCGTCTCCGGCTATTTCGTCCGGAAAAATGACCTCATAGCAGATCAAGCCGCGCGCCGGAGGTGCCCTTCCGATCACAAGCAGTCGCCGGGTGGCGCCGCGGCTGAAGCCGCCGCGGACGCCCGTGAGCTGCATGAAACCCAAACTTTCGAGGAAGTCCTGGAAGGGAAGATATTCGCCGAATGGCACGAGATGGATCTTGTCGTAAACGTCAGCGACGCGCCCTTCGCTGTCGACGACGAGCAGACTGTTGTAGACGCGTTGCCCTTCGAGCTCGCCCTCGGCATCGCGCAGATCGGCGACGCGCGCCGAACCGACGAGCAGAGAACTTCGCTCGGGCAATGCCGCCGCGATGGCGAGAAGCGCATTTTCTGCATCGTCGAGAAAGAACGGCACCGCCGTTTCCGGCCAGATCGCGATGTTGATCTTGTCGATACCCGGCGATCGGGTGAGGTCGAGATAACCGGTGAAAATCTCGGCGGCGTTCTCCGGACGCCATTTCTCGGCTTGATCGACATTGGCCTGCACAATGCGCAAACGCACGCCGGTGCTCTGCTGTGGCGCCGCGGCGAGTCTGCGTTCGCCCCATACGTAACCAAGGCCAAGCAGAAACAAGAGACATATCGCGAGCGCGGTGGTCCATCGTGGCTCTGCGAGTCTGCTGACGTTGGGCGCCGCGATGGCCGCCGGACTCGCAAAGAGCAGCACCGCGATCAGGCTCAAGGCGTAGACGCCGAACACGGAAGCAAGCTGCATCAGCGGCAACGGCCCGAGCAGGCCATAGCCGATGAGATTCCAAGGCAGCCCCGTCAGCACGTGTCCGCGCGCATATTCGGTAAGACCGAACGCGATGCCGAGCGCCAGCACTCTGCCGGGGCCGGGCTGCCATAACAGCATGGCGAGCGTGCAAGCCGCGGCGAAGAAGAGAGCCATGCCGCCAGGCAGCGCCGTCATGACCAAGGGAAGAAGCCAACCGTGCCGCCAGGGCTCGATCAGGAAAGCCTCGGCGACCCAGTAAAGGCCGGCAAGAAAAAAACCGAAACCGAACCAGAATCCGGTCAATCCAGCGCATCGCAGCCGGTCCGGCAGGCACGCGTGACGCGCATGACAGCCGTCGAGAAGCCAGACGAGCGCTCCAAAGGTGAGAAAAAGCGCCGGCCATAGATGCAGCGGTGCAAAAGCAAGAACCGAGAAACTTCCGAGCAGTATGGCGAAGAGCGCGCGGCGCACGCCCCTAAGGTCCGCAACCCGGTTCGCCGCCGTTTCGAAGGCGCCTAACATGAGCCCTCATCTTCACCTCTCCCCTTGCGGGGCGGGAGGAGGTTGACCAACAGAGTCCGTCCCGTTGGCGCGCCCCCCTCCCGATCGCTCCCCCGCAAGGGAGAAGGGAAGAGCGCGCGGCTTCGCGTCATTAGAGCGTCGGGCTTTCGGATTTTGCCGCGCTGTCTTCCGGCGCCTCGGCCGCAGGAGGCACATGGATGCGCAGCCGCTTGATCCGCCGCGGGTCGGCGTCCAGCACTTCGAACTCGACGCCGCTCGGGTGGCGCACCAACTCTCCCCGCGCCGGCACGCGTCCCGCAAGCGAAAACACCAGGCCGCCGAGCGTGTCGATTTCCTCTTCCAATTCCCGCGACACGAGCTCCAGCCCAAGCTGCTGCTCCAGCTGCTCGATCGGCAGGCGTGCGTCCGCGATCAGCCCGAGTCGAGGGTCGGTCAGGATCATCGGCTCGTCCTCGACGTCGTGCTCATCGGCGATGTCGCCTACCACCTCTTCCACGAGATCCTCGATGGAGACAAGTCCGTCGGTGCCGCCATATTCGTCGACCACGAAGGCAAGATGCAGCCGCGTCGTCTGCATCTTCAAGAGAAGATCGAGCGCCGTCATCGAGCCGGGCACATAAAGCAGCTCGCGCATGATATTGACGCTTGCGATACTGCGCTTAAGGTCGACCTTACCGAGATTAAGTCCGTCGTTCGCAGCGCTCTCGGCCTGCGCCGTGATCCACGACATCAGGTCGCGGATATGGATCATGCCGCGCGGATCGTCGAGTGTCTCGTGATAGACGGGAAGCCGCGAATGTTCGGCCTGCCGGAACAGCCGCATCAATTCGTCGATCGTTGCCGTGTCGTCGACGGCGATGATATCCGCCCGGGGCACCATCACGTCTTCCACGGTTAGCTTGCCGAAGCGGAGGATGCGGCGCAGCATCGTCCGCTCCTGCGCGCTCAGCGTGTCGCTTTTGCTGCGCGCGAGCGCATCTTCGATCAGCTCGCGCAGATCAGGCTCCTCGCCCAAGCCGAAAGTGGCGAGCAAACGCTCGAACCACGAGGTCTCTTCCTCGCCTTCCGCACGTTGTTCGGCTGGCAGGTCCTTTTCGACGGTGCCGGTATTGCTCATGTTCGTGCCTCCGCGGCGCCGGCGGCGGTTTCGGCGTAAGGATCGGCGATTCCGAGCGCGGCGAGGGCCTTGCGCTCGAGCTGCTCCATTTCGTCGGCCTGTGCGTCGTCGGCGTGGTCGAAGCCAAGAAGATGCAGTGTGCCGTGCACGACGAGATGCGCGGCGTGGTCTTTGAGCGGGATGTTCCGTTGGCGCGCTTCCCACGCTACGGTGCCATGGGCAAGCACCACGTCGCCCAAAAAGCCGGGCTCGGCGATCGCATCGCCTGACGGAAACGAAAGCACGTTGGTCGAGGCATCCTTGCCGCGAAAAGTGCGATTGAGGCGCCGCATTTCTTCGTCGCCGGCAAGGACGAGCGTGATCCGATGGCTGCCGCGCGCGCGCGGCCGCGCAGTGCGGAAAGCGGCCTGCGCCGCGCGCTTGAGCGCAGTTTCCGTCACCCCGGCGGCCGCCCAGGCGTCGTCGTGGCGTACCACCTCGACCTCGAGCGGGATACCCGCCGGGGCCGCGCGTTTGCGACTAGGGCCACCCTCAGCCATGGCGCTCGCCCTTCCGGTGAGCGGATTCGTAGGCGTCGACGATCTTGCCGACGAGCTCGCGCCGGACCACGTCCTGCCGGGTAAAGGCGATGTGGTCGATCTCGTCGATGCCGCGTAGGAGGTTGATGGCTTCGAGCAGGCCCGAATCCTTGCCGGCCGGCAGATCGACCTGGGTCGGATCGCCGGTCACGATCATCTTGCTTTCGTCGCCGAGCCTGGTGAGAAACATCTTGATCTGCACTGGCGTGCAGTTCTGCGCTTCGTCGAGGATGATGATCGCGTGCGACAAGGTCCGGCCGCGCATAAAGGCAAGCGGCGCGATCTCGATGGCGCCGCTGGCGATGCCGCGCTCGACCCGCTCCGGCGGCAACACGTCGTAAAGCGCATCGTAAAGCGGCCGCAAATAGGGATCGACCTTCTCGCGCATGTCGCCCGGAAGGAAGCCCAGCCGCTCGCCGGCCTCGACGGCGGGCCGCGACAGAATCAGGCGGTCGCAGCGTCCGCTTTCGAGGCAGGCCGCGGCGAAGGCGACGGCGAGATAGGTCTTACCCGTGCCCGCAGGCCCCGTGGCGAACACAAGATCGTTCTTCTGCAACGAGGCGAGATAGGCGCTCTGCGCCGGCGTTCGCGCGGTGATCAGGCGCTTGCGGGTGCGGATCTGTTGCGCTTCGGCGAAGGCGGCGCCGGTGCTTTCTGCTTCGCCGGGCACAAGCGCGCGCGCATGGCGAATGGCGCCCACCACTTCGCCGACGCCGATCGACTCCCCTTGCGACAGTCTCCCATAGAGCTGCTCCAGCACCGACTTGGCCGTAACGCGGGACGTTTCCGGCCCGCGCAGGCTGACGGCGTTGCCGTTGACGACGGCCTCCACGCCGAGCCGGTCTTCCAGCACGGCGAGATTGGCGTCATAATCGCCGAGAAGATCGCGAACGAGCCGCATATCGTCGAAATAGACGACGGTCGGCTCGCCGGCCTCTTCCGCGGCGGCGGCGCGCTTCAGCGCCGTTCGTTGTCCGCGCGTCATGGATGCTTTGCGAATACCGGCCTTGCTGGTCACACGGCCGCCTGAACTGGCTCGAGCCATTCAAATCCCGATTGTATGACACCGGTGAGACTGTTTGGGCTTGCCGCCGCGATGTCAACCGCGGCAATCCGGCCGATAAGCGCTTCCGGCCCCTCCACATGCACCGCCTGTAGATAAGGTGAACGCCCGACAATCTGCCCTGGTTTCCGTCCTTTTCCGTCGAACAACACCTCAAGGCGCCGTCCCACCGTGGCTCGGTCGAATGCATGGCGATCGCGATCGATCACCTCTTGCAGCGCATAAAGCCGCTCAAGCTTTACCTTTTCCGGTACCTGGGCCTCGAACTCAGCCGCCGGCGTGCCCGGGCGCGCGCTATATTTGAACGTGAAAGCCTGGGCGAAACGAACCTGCGCGGCGAGTGCAAGCGTCGCCTCGAAATCCGCATCGGTCTCGCCCGGGAAGCCGACGATAATATCTGTAGACAGCGCGATGTCGGGCCGCGCCTCGCGCACCTTGCCGACGATGTCCTGATATTGCGCGGCGCTGTGCCTGCGGTTCATCGCCTTGAGAATCCGATCCGACCCTGCCTGGAAGGGGAGGTGCAGATATGGCATGAGCTTCGGCTCGTCGGCGAAGAGGCCGATCAAGTCGTCGTCCATGTCAAGCGGGTGGCTGGTCGTGTAGCGCAAGCGCTGGAGCGCGGGAATTTGCGCAAGCCGGCGCAGCAGCATCGCCAGCGTCCAGGTCCGGCCGTCCGGCCCCGTTCCGTGATAGGCGTTGACGTTTTGCCCAAGCAGCGTGATCTCGCGCGCGCCCATCGCCGCAAGCCGCTCGGCCTCGGCGACGATCTCAGCCACGGGACGTGAAAATTCCGCTCCGCGCGTATAGGGCACGACGCAAAAGGTGCAGAACTTGTCGCAGCCTTCCTGCACCGTGATGAAGGCTGACGGCCGCCGGCGCCCTCCCGGGCGCTCGGGCAATTGCTGAAACTTGTCTTCTGCGGGAAACTCCGTCGCTATAAGCGTTGCCTTCGCTTCGCTCGCCTGCCGCACCAGGTCCGGGAGGCGGTGATAGCTCTGCGGACCGACGACGATGTCGACGACCGGAGCCCGTGCGGCGAGTTCCGCACCTTCGGCTTGCGCCACGCAACCGGCAACGGCGATGATCGTGTCGCGGCCCTCGCGCTTGCGGCGCTCCTTGTTCAGGCGCAGGCGGCCTAGCTCGGAGTAGACTTTCTCGGAGGCCTTCTCGCGAATGTGGCAGGTGTTGAGCACGACGAGGTCGGCCTCTGTCGCATCTGCCGTGAGCGCATAGCCCTCGGCCGCGAGCGCTTCCGCCATGCGCTCGGAGTCGTAGGCGTTCATCTGGCAGCCGAAAGTCTTGATATGGGCCGTTTTGGACACGTGCTGGTGCTGGGCTCGATCACCCTGGTTCTCGGGCACCGGCGGCTTTCCCGTCAAGAGCCGAGAACCCGTCAGAGTGAACCAGCCATGATCACAATCATGATAGCAATATTGGCTTGCCCATACACTTATTTCAAAGAGTTGGCTTTCAAAGAGTTGGCGCCGGATTACCGGGGTTCTTTCGCAGGCTTCGTTATTCGCGCCGGGGCCGAAGGCCGGGCCCGGACGCCGGCGATCATCCGCCGGACATCCGGTCCACGGGGGTCGGCCTGCGTTAAGCCTTACATTCGCTCATGCCTTTGAGCGCGCTCTCCGCCGCGGCCTTGCTGGCGTAGCCTTGCGAGCCGAGCATCGTGAGGGTCTTGCCATCTGGCTTATGCGCCACGATCGAACATTTGTGCGTCGTGTTGTTCTGCGCCACAAAAAATTGGCGCGCTGCAAGCGCTGGTGTCACGAGGCCGGCGACCAGCAAACCGGCAAGCAGATAATGTTTCATGGCCGTTCTCCTTGATTGAGCCTCCTTGAAGATTTCCTCTCTTCAAGGCATTCCATCCAACGCTGCAAAGGGGACGGACGTTTGGCCCGAGGCCGCGCGAGAATGTCGCGAGACTTACCGTCGCGCGACAGCATGCGGTGTTTGCGAACCCGAGCCGAGACCTCACTTAAGCAGCCGCGCGACCTCCCTCGGCGGATGGACCGGCGCGATCTGCTCGAAGGTGCACTGCTTCGGGCTCTTGTCGGGGCGAAAGCGGATCAGTCTGGTGCCATGGCGAAAGCGGTCGCCGGTGACGTGATCGTAGCGAACCTCGACCACGAGTTTCGGTTTCACCGGTTCCCACTCTCCCGTCCTTTCCGTGCTCCAACGGCTTGGGCCGCCGGGCGCCTTGCCAGTGAACCCCGGGGGCGAGATCAGCGCTTCCAGCTTCTTGGTCAGGGCGGGACGTTCCGCGTCGCTAATGGTTGCGGTAAAGCCGACATGATCGAGCTTGCCCTCTCTATTATATAGGCCAAGCAGAAGCGAGCCGACGAGATCGCTGCCGGTTTCGTAGCGGAATCCCCCCACCACGCAGTCGGCGGTACGGAGGCGCTTGACCTTGAGCATCGCGCGCTCGCCGGGGAGATAGGGTCCGTCGCTGCGCTTGGCGATCACCCCGTCGAGCGCACCGCGCGCCTCGTCGAGCCAATGCTCGGCTTGGCGCCGCTTGGCAGTGAAAGGCGAAAGCTTCAGACCTTGCGTCCCCCTCGTTTCTGCGAAGAAGTCTTCGAGCGCACTTCGGCGTTTGGTCAGCGGTTGCTCGATCAGGCTCTTACCCTTGGTGTCGAGCAACATATCGAAGAGAATAAGAATTGCAGGCGTCTCGAGGGAAAGCTTTTTGATCCGGCTTTCCGCCGGATGCACGCGCATTTGCAGCGCATCGAAGGAAAGCGTGCCGTCGAGCGGAATGGCGAGCTCGCCGTCGAGGACGAATTGCTTCGGCTTCACCGATTTGAGAAAAGCGGCGACCTCGGGAAAGTATCGCGTAAGCGGCTTGCCCGATTTCGCCCTGAGGTCGACTTCCTCGCCGGCGCGGAAGGCAAGACAGCGAAAGCCGTCCCATTTCGGTTCGAACTGCCATCCCGGCTCTTCGGGAAGCTCGCTTACAAGCTTCGCCTCCATCGGCGGCGTTGCGAGCGGCACGGCAAGGGTCTTGAGCGACGTCATGGTCCGACCTCGGAACGCAGGCTGATCTCTACGCGTTCTTTTCAGAGAATGTCTCAGATGGAGTGCGGCAATGCCAGCAAGATCGGCGGCGCAACAAAAGGCTGCCGGCGCAGCCTTGGCGGCGAAGCGGGGCGAAATCCCCGCCGGCGAGCTAAAAGGCGCCTCGCGCAGCATGTATGAATCAATGAGCGAGTCTCAGCTCGAGGAATTGGCAGCGACGAAACGCAAAGGCAAGCCCGAGCACGTGTCGAAGAAGAAGTGAGCTATGTCCCTACTGCAAGCGGATCACGACGCTGTCGGCGGCGCCGCTTGAGTCGGTCACCGTGAGCCGCACAAAGCCCGGTCCATCCGGCGCGAAGAAAAGCGTGCGGGCCGACTTCTTGGCGGGGAGGGGCAGGCCGTTGACGAGCACGTTGAGCGGCGGAGTGCCGCCAGCGATCTTGAGCGCGATAGGGTCTGGCGCTCCGTCGGTGGCGGTGAGTTCGAGACTGGCGCCGTCGGGAGGAAACACGATCCGCACTTTCGGGGTCATGGCCTCGCCGGCATTGGCGCGCGCGGCGAATCGCTTCAACGGCGGCGGAAGCTTTGCGGTGGTGGCAAGCAGCGCGCCTGCCGGCGCCGATTTGAGCGGTACGACCGTTTGACCGAGCCGCGCGAATGCATCGAACAGAATCGGCGCGGCGCTCGCGCGGCCCGCCAGCCCAGCCACCGGCGCACCGTCGGGGCGTCCGGTCCATACGCCGATCGTGCGCTCGCCGTCGAAGCCGACCGCCCAGGCGTCGCGATAGCCGTAACTCGTCCCGGTCTTGAAGGCGATGCGCCCGCCGAGAGCGTTCTCCGGGGGCGGCGATCCGAGCAAGATATTGGCGACATACCAGGCTGCCACCGGATCGAGCAGCCGCCGAGGCTGCTGCTGCGCGGTCTCGAGGCGCTCGGTCAGCGGCGCAACCGTGCCCTGCCGCGCCAGTCCGGCATAGAGCATGGTGAGATCGGTGAGCCTTACCCCCACGCCGCCAAGTCCGAGCGCAAGCCCTGGCGCTTCTTCCTTGGGAAGAACGAGTGGAGCGCCCGCCTGCGCCAGCCGGGCAATCAGCCGGCTCGGGCCGACTTCGTTGAGCACGGCGACCGCCGGCACGTTCAGCGACAATTGTAGCGCGCGGCGCACGGTGACGGTGCCCTGGAAAGTGAGGTCGAAATTCTCGGGCGCGTAGCCCGGATAGCGGATCGGCCTGTCCTCGATCAGGCTCTCCGGATGAATGAGCCCGTCCTCGAAGCCGAGCCCGTAGATGAAAGGCTTCAGCGCCGAACCCGGCGACCGCACGGCCTTGGTCAAGTCGACTTGGCCCGCGCGCCGCTCGTCGAAATAATCTGGCGAGGCGATCCGTGCGACCACCTCGCCGCTGGCGTTGTCGATGACGACGATCGCTACCGACAGGTCCGGGCCGAGCGCCTGCGCGCGGTCTCGCGCAAGAGCTTCGAGAATCTTCTGCACCCCGGCGTCGATGGTGAGCTTGATCTCGCGCTCGCCCGGCGCGCGAATGGCTGCTTCGTCCGCCGCGTGCGGCGCGACAAGCGGCATGGCCTTGCGCTTGGTCGGCACCTGCTCTTCTTTCGCCTGCGCGATTTCGGCGGCGCTGAACAGTCCGCTGCCAAAGATGCGGTCGAGTACGCGGTCACGCGCGCGCTTTGCCGCTTCGGGGTAGCGGTCGGGACGGCGATATTCGGGTGACTGTGGCAGAGCGACGAGCAGCGCCGCTTCGCCCAAGGTGAGCCGCCGCGGCTCCTTGCCGAAATAGGCGAAAGAGGCGGCTCTGATCCCTTCGAGGTTGCCGCCATAGGGTGCAAGCGTCAGATAGAGTGCCAGAATCTCGTCTTTGCTCAGCGCCCATTCGAGCTGAAGCGCCCGCACGGTTTGGCGGAGTTTCGCGCCGAATGTACGATGCTCGCGCGGCTCAAGCAGCCGCGCCACCTGCATGGTGAGGGTAGAGCCGCCTGAGACGATCCTGCCGTGTTTCACGAGCTGATAGGCCGCGCGCAGGAAGGCGAACGGATCCACGCCGTGATGGTGAAAGAAGCGCTTGTCCTCGTAGGCGAGCAGCGCTTCGAGATAATGCGGGTCGACCTGATCGCGCATGGCCGGCAGCCGCCAGCGGCCTTCGCTGGTGAGATAGGCGCGCAACAGCTTGCCGTTGCGGTCGAGCACGACGCGCGACATTTCGAGATCGCGCCCGAGCGGCGCCGGTCCCAGCGCCTCCACGAGCCCGCTGGCTGCTCCGGCCAAGGCCGCAATCAGCCACGCCGCAGCGACAGCCGCAAACGTGGCACGTCTTTTCCACTTTCGCGGCGCGTCCCCTCCTCCCTTGAGTGGGAGGGTGAGCCCCGAAGTCTTAGCCTCTCCTTCACGCCCCTCCGCGCGCGCATGGCGAGCGCGTGGCTCACCACAAGGAGGAAGCGGCGTTTTTGTGTCTACGTCGTGTTTCATCGCGCGGGCAGAACCTCGACGGCGCCCGTATCGGTGCGTCCGAACCGGTCCGGACGGTACATGTCCTCGACCACCGCCTGCGGCAGCACATAGCTTCCCGGCGAGACCGCGCGGACGATATAGGCGACGGTAAAGACCGGTTGATCGTCCTTTCTCCGTTCGAAAGCGGCGGTGAAGCGGTCGTCGCGAAATTCCGTATGCGCCGGCTCAGCCGCGTGGTCGATCCAATCGAGCGTGCCCGTGTCTCCCGACGACACGAGCCGCGGATTGTCGATCTCGAATCCCGCGGGAACATAATCGGTGAGCGCCACGCGAGCGAATTGCGGCTGCGGCTCCGTCACGGTCAATACAACGACGAAGCGATCGTTCTGTTTCGCCTTGGCGATGTCCGCGTCGCCGCCGTCGAGCGTAAAGAAATTGCGCTCGATCTTGAACCCGTGCTCGCCGGCGGGCTCCGGCGTGACCGGCGCGCCTGATACGGAAATAACCGTGTCGAGGGGCGTATCGCCGGCGTTGGTCACTGTAAGCGGGCTCGTCGCGAGCTGCTCTTCGGTGAAGGTGCGATAGAGCGGCCCCTCGATCCCGCCCTCATTGGTCTCGAGGCTGATATCCTGTTTACCGAGAGCGCGCGCGGCGAGCACGAGCCAGGCATCTTCCTGCGTCGAGGTATAGGTCACGAGGCTGCGCGCCTGCTCGATGCGCTTGGTGCCGCTCACGAGGATCGGTTTCGGCGCATCGCCTTCTGCCGCGAGCGTGACCAGCACGGCGGCGTCGCGAAGCGGCGAGCCGTAATCGGTGCGGCCGCCTTCATATCTAATGTCCTCGGGTATAGCGCCGAGCGCAGCGTTGAAGGCCTTCTCGGAGCGCACGCGGTCGCCCAGCATGGCAAGTGCGGCCGCGATCTCCGCCTTCGCCGTCGGCGTGGCGAGCGCGTCGAGCTTGACATCTGCGATGTAACGGAGATCGCCCACCGGAGCCATGCCGTTTCGCGCCAACACATAAAGCGCATAAGAGAGAGCCGCGCCGCCGTCGGTGGAAACGTCGGGCGCCGTGCTGATGTAGTTGCGCAAGCGGTCGAGCGCGAGTTTGAACTGGAGATCCGAGACGGAAAAGCCACGCGCGCGGGCGCGGGTCAGGAAATCCGTAACGTAAGCATCGAGCCAGGCGTCGTCGCCGCCAGGCGCCCAAAGCCCGAACGAGCCTTCGGCGCCTTGTCTCGCAAGCACCGTCTCGATCGCCTTTTGAATGCGCTCGTCGAGCGAAGTGTCCGCCGCCATTTGCGCGTTAAGGGCAAGCTCGTTCACATAGAGCAGCGCGATGGCGCGGCTTACGATCTGTTCGGTGCAGCCGAGCGGGTAACGATCGAGCGCGCCGATCAGGCTCGCCACGTCGAGCGCGGCGGTGGGTGTTACCGACACCGCCACGCTGCCCGTCGACGGGACGAGGTCGGTAAAGACGTCGTTTGACACGGTGACGCTCTGTCCGGGCCCGAGCGGCTTCACCGTACGGCGCGCGAGGATCTGCGTCGACGGTTTCACCGTCAATGGATAATGGCGCGCAAGGCTGAAGCCTTCCGGCCCATTGACAGTCACCGCCAAAAGCCCTTTTCCCACGCCCTTTGCTGCGACCGGGAAGGTGACGGCGCCGCGCTTCTTGGCGTCGAGTTTGAGCGAGGTCTCGCCGCCCTCGACGCCGAGCGGTCCATCAGAGGTCACGGCGATTTTATACTCGCCGGTCGCGCCCTCGACATTGTCGAGATCGAGCCTGAGCGTCGTTCTGTCGCCCATAAGCAAGAAGCGCGGCAAAGTGGCCGTTACCACGACGGGATCGCGCACCACGACATCGCCCGAAGCGTGCCCGGTCTTGTCCTTACTCCAGGCCACCGTCATCACGCGCACGGTCCCCGAGAAAGCGGGAATGTCGAAGCTCACTTGCGCGGTGCCGTCGGGGCCGACGGTGATGATGCCCGAGTAGAAGGCGAGCGGCGGCTGCACCGGCGGGCTTCCCTGCAATTCGCCGCCGCCGGAATCGCCCCCGGTCCTGATCCGGCCCTTGGTGCCCTGCATGCCGTCGATCAACTGGCCATAAAGGTCGCGGATCTCGGCGGAGAGCTTGCGCTGGCCGAGATAATAGCCGTCAGGATCAGGCGCCTTGTAATTGGTCAGGTTAAGGATACCGACATCGACGGCGGAGACCACGACGCGCGCTTCCTCGTTCGGCGCAAGCCCCGCAAGTTTGATCGGTACGGTCAGCTTCGTCTCCGGCCGGATCAGATCCGGCAGATCGAGCGCCACGCCGATCGTGTGCGCAGCTTTGTCGATCGAGAACCACTGTACGCCGATGGCACGGCCGGGCATGCGCTTATCGGCTTCGTCGAGCGGGCGCCGCAGGGTGGCGAGCACATAGGCGCCGGTACCCCAGTCTGTGCCGACGGTGAGCGGAAGCTTCACGTGCCCCGCCTCGACATCGGCGGTCGTCTGGGTGAAGAGGCGGTCGCCGATTACTGACAGCGTCACTTTACCCGCGCTTCGCGCCGTGACTGCGACGGTCATCGTTTCCCCGGGCTTATATTCCGGCTTATCGAGCGCGATTTCGAGCAGGTCCGGTGTGTCGGCCGAGGCCTCCGCGTACCATCCCGAGTCGAAACTGATGACGGTCTCGGGTCCCGAGGGATCGGGGCTTGCCACTTCGAGCCGGTATCGGCCCCACGTTACGGGGACCGAAATCTTGCCAGGGGTGTCGGCGGCAAGATCGAGCGTGCCGTCGGCGACGCGCCGTGTCACCTTGATCGGCTCGTAGCTCCAATTGCCGCCGCTGCGATACCACTGATATTTGGTCTCGACATTGAGGAGTTGCCATTTGAGGCCCGTCGCCGCCACGGGCTTCCCGTCCGGCGCGACCATGACCACGTCGAATTTGGCGATGTCGTTGTCGCTGAGCGACCGCCCGGAAAAGAGCGGCTTCACCCCGATCATCGGCTGCG
>DATLXW010000053.1:0-8495 GCA_035575415.1 Methyloceanibacter sp.
TGGACTGCGCCTTTCGGCGCGCCACCCCCTCATGTCCAAGGAGGGGGAAAAGCACACAAACCGGGCGCAGACGGCGTCGCGGTAACGGGCGGCTACGCGTCTGTAAGCCGCAAGAGGCGAAGCATTGTCGTCTTGCTCCGAAGAAGTGTTGGCATTATTTTCCGGGCGATTTCAGGTGACCCATGCAGCGCGCGAACCAGACCTACAAGTACGACGCGGCGGCTTTGCCGGCCGTTTGCCTGCGCCTGCGCAAATTCGGCCTCGTCCTTAGACGCCCCTGAGCGCGGGCAGTCTGGCTCAAAGCCAGACGGGCGTTCAGGGGATGGCAAGATAATCCTTAGAAAATTCAATCGGCTTGCCAATCGTGCTAGATTGGCGCCCAAAGTCTCAGGGACGAGAGCGATGCAGTCCAATCAGGAACAGACCGGCGAGGCGCGACACCGCGACCGCGTGGTCATTTTCGACACCACCTTGCGCGACGGAGAGCAATGCCCCGGCGCCACCATGACCTTCGAGGAGAAGCTCGAAGTCGCCGAGGTGCTCGACGAGATGGGGGTCGACATCATCGAGGCGGGATTCCCCATCGCCTCTGAGGGAGACTTCAACAGCGTGCAAGAAATCGCCCGGCGCGCCAAGCAGGCGGTGATCTGCGGGCTTGCGCGCGCCCACTTCAAGGATATCGACCGTTGCGCCGAGGCGATCAGACCGGCCAAGCGCGGCCGTATCCACACTTTCATCGGAACTTCGCCGCTACACCGCAAATATCAGATGGGAATCGACGAAACCGAGGTCTTGGAGCGGGTCACGGCTTCTGTCACCCGCGCGCGCAGCTATACCGACGATGTCGAGTGGTCGGCGATGGATGCGACACGAACTGAGCACGATTTTCTGTGCCGCTGCGTCGAGGCCGCGATCAAGGCCGGCGCCACCACGGTCAACATCCCCGACACGGTGGGTTACGCCACGCCCGAGGAGTTTGCGAATCTGATCCGCATGATCGTTGCGCGGGTGCCCGGGGCTGACACCGTCGTCTTCTCCACCCACTGCCACAACGATCTCGGTTTGGCGGTGGCGAATTCCCTGTCCGGCGTTATCGCCGGCGCGCGCCAGGTCGAATGCGCCATCAACGGGCTTGGCGAGCGCGCCGGTAATGCGGCGCTCGAAGAGATCGTCATGGCGATCAAGACCCGCTCCGACGTCATGCCGTTCTACACCGGCATCGACACCACCATGTTGACGCGCGCCTCGAAGCTGGTCTCGCGCGTGACCGCTTTTCCGGTGCAGTACAACAAGGCGATCGTGGGCCGGAACGCGTTCGCGCATGAAAGCGGCATTCACCAGGACGGCGTGCTCAAGCACGCCCAGACCTTCGAGATCATGACGCCGGAGAGCGTCGGCTTGAAGGAGTCCTCGCTCGTCATGGGCAAGCACTCGGGCCGGCATGCGTTCCGCGAAAAGTTGAAGGAACTCGGCTACGAGCTCGGCGACAATGCCTTCGAAGACGCCTTCATCCGCTTCAAATCGCTCGCCGACGTGAAAAAGCACGTCTATGACGAGGATATCGAGGCGCTGGTCGACCAGGAGATCGCTTCCGCACACGACCGCATCAAGGTCGTGGCGCTAACGGTAATCGCCGGAACCGGCGGTCCGCAAAAGGCGACAATCACGCTTGATGTCGACGGCAAGCAGCATACTTGCGAATCGACTGGCGACGGCCCGGTCGATGCGACCTTCCGCGCGATCAAAGCTATCGTGCCGCATGAAGCGCGCTTGCCGCTCTATCAGGTGAGCGCGGTGACGGAAGGAACCGATGCGCAGGCTGAGGTGAGCGTCCGGCTGGAAGCGGATGGCAAGACGGTCACGGGCCGGGGTTCCGACACCGATACCCTCGTCGCCTCCGCGCGCGCTTACGTCAGTGCACTGAATAAATTGCTGGCGCGCGAGGCGCGCCGCAAGCCCGAGACGATGCTCGCTTCGTAGTCGTTTCGACTCGCAAGACGGCCTGCCACAATTGGAGAGGGGCCGGCCCTGGGACGCCGGCCCCTCTCGTCAGGACTGAAAATTGAAGCTTTGCCGTCCCTTTGGCGCTTGGGCTTCAGGGCTGTTCTTAAGCGGGACCGCGGCCAGCTGGGGCTCGGCGGTCTCCCGCCGCTTGGCCGGACGCGGGTCATCGCGAAAAGCGTGCAAGCGAATTGTTTTTGCAATTTTCTTCTCCGATGCATTGCCCTCGACTCCGATTTGCAGCAACATGGGACTGCGTTCGGCGGAGAGCTAAAACCCCTGTCGCAAGGATAAGAGCCATCTGCCGGCCGCGCACCTCAGTGGCGTTGGATGGCTCGTAGCGGGGAGCCAGATCGGGGCGGGCGATGTTCTCGCGGGTGATGGGCTTTGTCTCGGCGGACATGGCCATCGACCTTGGCACGGCGAATACACTGGTTTACGTGCCGGGACGTGGGATTGTGGTCGACGAGCCCTCAGTCGTAGCGGTCAGCCAGACACGGGACGGCGACCGGCGGGTGATCGCCGTCGGTTACGACGCCAAGAGTATGCTCGGCCGCACCCCGACCAAGATCGAGACGATTCAGCCTCTGCGCGACGGCGTGATCGCCGATTTCAACGCCGCCGAGGAAATGATCAAACATTTCATCCGGCGCGTGCTGAAGCGAAGGCTGTTCGCCAGTCCGCGCATCATGATCTGCGTGCCGGCCAGCGCGACGCCGGTGGAGCGGCGCGCGGTGCATGAGGCCGGCCTCTCCGCCGGCGCAAGGAAGGTCTACCTGATCGAAGAGCCGATCGCAGCCGCGATCGGCGCCGGATTGCCGATTCAAGAACCGCGCGGCTCGATGGTGGTGGATATCGGCGGCGGCACGACCGACATCGCCGTGCTGTCGATGGGAAGCGTGCTCTATTCGCGTTCGGTGCGCAGCGCCGGCAACGCCTTTGACGAAGCCATCGTCAACTATGTGCGCTTCAAATATAATCTCCTGATCGGGGCGACCAGCGCCGAGACCATCAAAAAGAGCGCCGGCTGCGCCATCGCCAAGTCGAACGGCGAGCGCATGCCGATCCACATCAAGGGACGCGATTTGCATCGCGGGTTCCCCGCGGACATCACCCTCGAGCCGGAGGACATTCCCCAGGCTCTTAATCTGCCCATCCAACAGATCGTAGGCGGCATCCGCCAGGCGTTGGCCGATATTCCGCCCGAGTTGACCGCCGACATCTGCGAGTCCGGCATCTACCTCACGGGCGGCGGCGCGCTGCTCGACCGCCTCGACGCCCGCTTTACTCAGGAGACGGGAGTCAAATTCAAAATTGCTGAGGATCCATTGCGCTGTGTCGTGCGCGGAACTGGAAAGGCCCTTGAGCAGCTCGACACCATGGCGGATTTTCTTGTCAAGCCATGAGCCGGCCACAAGCGGGGAAGAGGGCTTGCTGGCTCGGCTGGCTCTCTGAGTGAAGCGGAACAAGGCGCGGGCGTACTTCCCGCCTTGTCCCAAGGATATCGCCGAAATGCGCGGGCGAAATTCACCGTTCAAACCCAGGCCGCGCCGAACCTGGCGCGCTCCGGGCGAGCTTCTCAATTTCACTCTCTATTTCCTCTGCGCCGTGCTGCTTGTGCTGAGCCGGATCGGCCACGGCGCCGTGGTGGAAGTGCGCGATCGGCTTCTCGACGTCACGGGACCGCTGCTCGAAGCGGCGTCAATCCCCGGCGTTATGAGCCGGCAAGCCGTTGCCCGCGTGCGCTCCTATATGGCCATGGCCGAAGAGATCGATAGATTGAAAGCCGAGAATGAGCAGCTCAAGCAATGGGAATGGCGCGCCAAGCTGCTTGAACGGAACGTCTCTCATTTGCGGTCGCTCTTGCATGCCGTCGAGGAGCCGGCGCTGCACTACGTGACGGGTAATGTGATCGCCGACGCTCGCGGTCCGTTCCTGCGCAGCGCCCTGATCAATCTCGGTCGCGACCATGGCGTGCGCGTCGGCTACGCCGTCATCAATGGCGACGGTCTTGTGGGACGTATCGTCGAAGCGGGGGACTCGGTCTCCCGCGTACTGCTGCTCGACGATCTTACCAGCCGCACGCCGGTTCTGGTCGGCAGAACCGGGGTGCACGCGATTGCCACCGGCGACAATAGCGCCGAGCTCAAACTCGATTTTCTGCCCGAGGGTACTACGCTTCGGTTGGGCGAGGAGGTCTATACGTCGGGGAGCGACGGCGTCCTGCCGCGCGGTTTGCGCGTCGGCACGGTGACAGGTGCGAAGGGTGCGTACAAAGTTCGGCCCTATGCCGAGCTGAGCGGGCTCGACGCGGTGAGCGTGCTTTTCTTCGACACGCCCGCCTTGATACGCACGGATCCTCCGCCGGTGACGGCGGGACGTCCGCTTTCTCCCTCGCCGGAAGTGGATGAAGCGCCGGCGCCGGTTCCAACCGCCGCCATCGAACCCGATCCCGGCGGTGCCCCGATCAAGCAAGCCGGCGCGATCGAACCTGCCGCAGCCGGTATCGCACAAGCACGGCCATGAAGGGAATGCTGCCAGCCCTCTCGGTACTGTTCGCCGTGCTTGCCGCGGCTGTGCCTTGGGGCCTTCCGGCCCACGCCACGTTCATCCTGTCGCTCTTGGCCGTGACGATGGTCTTCTGCTGGCGCATCATTCCGGGCACGACGTTGCCGGCCTACCTCGCCATGCTGTTCGGCTTACTCGGCGACCTGCTGGGCGGCGGACCTCTGGGCTTTTGGGCGCTGATGATGCTAATCGGCGTGACCGCCGGCGGCTATGCCGGTCCGTTTACCGACGGGCGCGACCTCAAACGGCTTTGGATCGTTTGGTCTATCGCCGCCTTCCTTATTGCGGGTCTAAGCTGGCTTCTCGCTTCGCTCTATTTCCTGCGTTGGATCGACTGGTGGCCGATGGCGTTCGGGGCCTGCGCCTCGGTCCTGCTGTTCCCCGTCGTGCTGCACGGAGTTCTTTGGATCAGGCGCGGCAGGTTGTTGCCGGAGCGGACGGCGCTCTATCGGAGGTGGACGTGAAACCTCCCGAGTATGGGGTGAGGATTCGCCGTCAACGAGCGCGGCGCGCGGCTCTCCTCCGTCTCCTCAGGAACGCCGTCAGGAAAACCGGCGAACAGCCGGATTACGGCGTGAGGTTGAGACATCGCTTCTCGCGCCGGGCAGTGCTGATCGGCGGCGCACAGGCCGGGCTATTCGGACTTCTCTTGTGGCGGCTGCGCCAGTTGCAGATCGTCGAATCGTCCGACTACCGGCTCTTGTCCGACGAGAATCGCATAACCACGCAGCTCGTCGCCCCGGTGCGCGGTACGATTTACGACCGGGCCGGCAGGGTTGTAGCCGAGGATCGCGAGAACTTCCGCGTCATTGTCATACCCGCATTTTGCAAGGACCTCGGAGCCACGCTTGATGCCATCGGGCGGATCGTGCCGGTGTCGGCGGCGGACAAAGACCGGGTGATGCGAGCGGCACGTAGACAGAGCGGCTATTTTCCCGTGCTTGTCGTCGAAGGTTTGACCTGGCGACAATTCGCGCTTCTCGGCGTCCTTGCGCCGCAACTCGCCGGCGTCCGCCCCGATCGGGCGACCTATCGCCGCTATCACCATGCGAGCAGCATGGCCCACGTCGTCGGCTATGTGGGCATGGCCGACAAGGCGGAGGTCGACGAGGATCCGATGATGCGCGTGCCCGGCTTCCGCACCGGCAAAGCCGGTATCGAAAAGGGCCTGGATCGGGAGCTGCGCGGACAAGCAGGTACTATCGATTACGAGGTGGATGCCCATGGACGGGTGGTTCGCGAATTGGCATCGACCCCAAGCGTCCGCGGCAAGGATTTGGTGCTGACCGTCGATCAGGAGCTGCAAACCATAGCGCTCAAACGGTTGGAAGGATTACGCGTCGCCTCCATCGTGGTGATCGACGTTTTGACTGGCGGCATTATCGTCATGGCCTCGTATCCAACCTTCGACCCCAACGACATTTCGTTCAAGATCGATGCGAGGAAATGGTCCGAGCTCGCCAGGGCCAAGGATCATCCGTTGGAAAATCGCGCCTTGCGCGGACAATATCCCCCGGGCTCGACCTTCAAGGTCGTAACTGCGCTGGCGGGGTTGGAGAACGAAGTTATTACGCCGTTTGAACGGATGAACTGTCCTGGCAGCTACCAATTCGGGCGCCGCAGCTTCCGCTGCTGGAAGGCTCATGGCGGCGGCGTCGATGTTCACCGGGCCATCAAGGAGTCCTGCGACGTCTATTTCTACGAAACAGTGAAGCGCGTCGGCATAGACCGGCTCGCCGTCACCTCTCGGGCGCTTGGACTTGGACAAATCTACGATTTGGGCCTTGCGGGACAGAAGCAAGGAATCGTTCCGGATACGGCGTGGAAGCGCAAGCGATTCGGCCAACCGTGGTATCCCGGCGAGACGATCAGTTGCGGGATTGGACAAGGTTATGTCTCCACCACGCCGCTTCAGCTCGCGGTAATGGCGGCCCGCATCGCCACAGGCCGGGCGGTCGTGCCGCGGCTTATCGTTCCGGCCGATCGCGCCTTGGAGCCGTTTGCGCCCCTTGCCATTGACCCGGCGAATTTGGATCTGGTTCGCGCCGGCATGTATGGCGTCGTCAACGAGCCGGGCGGCACGGCGGTGCGCTCCGCGCTTCCGTTACCGGATGTGAAGATGGCGGGCAAGACCGGCACCTCGCAGGTCATCAGCGCCAAGAATCAGCACAAACTGAAGGGCTGGGAAGGGGAGACCCACGCTCTATTCATCGCCTATGCGCCGTTCGATGCGCCGCGCTACGCGGCGGCCTGCGTGGTCGAGCATGGCGGCGGCGGTTCGCGTGCGGCGGCGCCGGTAGTGCGCGACATCATGACCGAAATCATCTTGCGCGACCCGGCGGCAAGACCTTCCGTCGCGGCCGTCACTCAGGCCGGGACAGCGTCCGCCTCGGTACCGGAGCAGCCGCAATGAAAGCGTTGTTCGCCGATAGCGTCGAGCGGCCGCAAGTTCTGCTCAAGAAGAAGCTTTTGCTGCTCAATTGGCCCTTTCTGCTCCTCATCACCGCGATCGCACTGATCGGAGTGGGCGCGCTCTATTCGGTGGCAAAAGGATCGCTCGATCCGTGGGCGAGCCGTCATGTGGCGCGCTATTGCCTCGGCCTTGGGCTGCTCTTCGTCATCGCGCTGTCGGATATTCGCTGGTGGCTGCGCATGGCCTATCCGCTCTATCTCGTGGCGCTTCTGCTGTTGGCCGCGGTGATGTTCATCGGTGTGGAAAGCGGGGGCGCCCGACGCTGGCTCGGCTATCAGGAATATTCCTTTCAGCCCACCGAACTCATGAAGATCGCGCTCGTGCTTGCCGTCGCACGCTATTATCAATGGCTGCCGCCGCGGCAAGTATCTTGGCCCTGGGCGGTGCTGCCGCCGCTTGCCATAATCGCCGTGCCGGTGTTCCTCGCGTTGGAACAGCCAGACCTCGGCACGGCGGCGCTGTTCGGCATCATCGGCTTCGGGCTGTTGTTTCTTGCCGGCGTGAGCTGGCTTTATTTCCTCGGCGGGGTGGTCGGGGTGATCGCTGCGCTCCCGCATGTTTGGGAGCACCTGCACGATTATCAGCGCGAACGGGTGCTGACCTTTATCGACCCCGAGCGCGACCCGTCGGGCTCCGGCTACCATATCCTGCAATCGAAGATCGCCATCGGCTCGGGCGGTTTCGCCGGCAAGGGCTTTATGCAGGGCACGCAAGCCCAGCTCAATTTCCTGCCCGAGAAGCATACCGACTTCATTTTCACCATGTTTTCCGAGGAGATGGGCTTCATCGGCGCCTGCGTGCTCCTCACGCTCTATCTTCTCGCGCTGCTCTTCATCGCCTATATGGCTTTGCGATGCCGCAGCACGTTTCCCCGGCTTGTCGCCGCCGGCATGGGGCTTTGCCTGTTCGCCTATGTCTTTATCAACGTGGCGATGGTGACGGGACTCGTGCCGGTGGTCGGCGTGCCGCTGCCGCTCGTGTCCTATGGCGGCACTTCGATGTTGACCATGATGGCCGGGTTCGGCTTCGTGCTTAACGCCCACATCAACCGGCAAGTGCTGATCAGGCGGGAGGAACTCGGCCCCTTCTGGTGATCGCGCGGGACAAGGAAAGCCGGCCTGGACAGGGCGCGCGGGGCAGTGCTAAGGGGAGCACCCTTGGGTGGCCGCAGAATAGGGTCGCCATGCAACGTTCGGCTTCAAGGCGAAGCCGACTATAAAGGGCGCATAGCTCAGGTGGTAGAGCAGCTGACTCTTAATCAGCGGGTCCAAGGTTCGAGTCCTTGTGCCCCCACCATTTCCGACGCGACGAGAAGCAGCCGCGCCGAAGCCTGAAGGGCCATGGCGCGGCGGATTATTGCGACCTGTTGCGCCGTTACTGTTCCGACGCCGGCTTGTCGCCGAAAATGTCCTTGTAGCGGCTCATCACCCTGTTCAACTCCGCGCTTGGCCGC
>DATLXW010000054.1:0-2784 GCA_035575415.1 Methyloceanibacter sp.
ATCGCCTCGCGCGCATTGTGGGTCACAAGAATCGCGGTGGTGGGCCGCGCCTGCCAGATTTCGAGCAAAAGACGGCGCAAGCGGTCGGCGGTGCGCTCGTCAAGCGAAACGAAGGGTTCGTCGAGCAGGAGCAGGTCCGGCTTGGTGGCGAAGGCGCGGGCGAGCGCCACGCGGCGGGCGAGCCCGAGCGACAACTCCTGCGGATAGCGCGGCAGCATGTCGGCGATGCCGACGGCGTGCGCGAGCCGGTCGAGGTCCTGTTCGGTGAAATCCGGGGCCGCCACCAGCGTGATGTTCTGCTTGACAGTGCGCCAGGGGAGCAGGCGCGGCTCCTGGAACATCAGTCCGATGCGGGTTTCGGGATGCGTGCCCACCCGCCCGCGATAGCGCTCGTCGAGGCCAGCCACGATCCGCAGCATGGTGGTCTTGCCGCAGCCCGACGGGCCCATCAGCACGGTCATGCTCTCGGGCTCGACTTCGAGGTCGAAATCACGAATGGCCACAAGTTCGGAGCCGTCGGCTCCGACATGGACCTTCTCCTCGATGTGGATCTCAAACCGGCTTGTTACGCCAGCGGGTCGAATGTCGTTCAAGGGGCTGCACCAACAAATATTCGATTGCGAGCATGACGGCGACGAAGGCAAGGGTGTAGCCGAGAATGGCCGTCACATTGAAAAGCTGGAAATTGAGATGAAGCTCGAAGCCGACGCCGTTCGGCCGGCCAAGCAATTCGACGACCAGCACGATCTTCCAGATCAGCGACAGGCCGGAGCGGGAGGCCGCGGCGAAATAGGGCTGAAGTTGCGGCAAGGTGACGTTGCGCAATTTGCTCCAGTACGACATGCGATAGGCGCGCGCCATTTCGTCGAGCCCAGGATCGAGCGCGCGCGCGCCTTCGCGCAAGGTGACCACAACATTGGGTATTTTGTTCAAGGCGACGGCGCCGATCGCAGCGGCTTCGTTCAGCCCGAACCAGACATAGGCCAGGATGATGATGACGAGGGCGGGAAGATTGAGCAGCACGATCAGCCAAGGATCAAGCACGCGGTTGAGGCCGGGCAATTGGCCCATGGCGAGGCCGATGACGCTGCCGATGAACATGGCGACGATAAAAGACGCCGCGACGCGCCAGAGCGTGATGCCGAGCTCGGTCAGAAGATCGCCGTGGATCGTCTCCTCGTAAATATAGTTCAGCACGGCGACGGGGCCCGGAAGCAACCGGCTCTGCGCAATCTCCGCGGCGACGAACCACAGGAGCAGGAAGCCAGCGACCGAAAGGATAGAAATCATGGATCCGCGCAAGACGCGCGCCGGCGACGCAGTCTCGGTGCGGACATAGGTGACGCTCATGATTGGCCGCCCTGCCAAAAGGTTCCGGGGGCAAGCTCGGTGCCGCGGCCGACGAGTTTCTCCCCGCCCAGCGTCCGCAGGAACTGATACAGCACCTTGGCGTCGCTTTCATTCTCGGCGGTCGAGCGTTCGGGGATGCCTTCGCGGTAGCGGCGCTTGAGCGCTTCGAAAGTCGCCTCATTGAAGTTGGGGTCGTTCTCGCCCATTACCGATTTGAGCCGTTCCCATTCCTTGTCGGATGTGGCGAGCAATTCGTCGGCCTTGGCCGCCGCGCGGAGAAACGCTTGAACTGCCTCACGATTTTTGTCGGCCCAGGCTTCGCTGAAGACGAAGCCGACCATGGCAACCTCGCCTTTGGCGCCAAGCTCGCGCACCACGTCCTCGACGCCGATCAATTGGGTGAAGCCTTGCGCCTCCAGCCGTGCCGCATAGGGCCAGAAATTGAGGACGGCGTCGAGTTCGCCCTGTTTGGCGCGTTCGTTGAGAAGCGGCGGCGCGCCGAATTCCTGTCTCGTCTCGGTGCGCAGGTCGAGATTGGCGGTCCTGAGCGCGTAAGCCACGAGCAGCAGCCAGCTCTTGTCGAGCGGACCGCCGGCAACGCCGAGCTTCTTGCCCTTAAGATCGCCGAGCGTCTTGATCGGCGAGTTGGGCGGCACCATGATGGCGCCGAGCGCAGTGGTAAAGGGCGAGAAGGTGAAGTCGCCGCCCTCGCTTCGCTCGCGCGAAACCCACAACCAATCGGTGGCGATGACGTCGACCGAGCGGCCCTGCAAGCCGACGGTTGTCGCCTGCGTGCTCGCCAATGGAACGATGTCGAGCTCGATGCCTTCGGCCTTGTCGAGGCCGTTCGCCTGAATGGTGTCGAGCAGCCAGCTCACTGTGCCGAATTTCAGCACGCCGATTTTGACCTTGTTGGCGGCGTCCGCCGGGGGAGCGGAGACCACGCCGACAATGGCGCAGATGAGAAAGGCTAACAGACCTGACCGCAACGGGCGTTCCTCCACGTCGGTGATGTTTCGATCCAATTGGCATTGGGGCTAGCCAGGCGAGGGCGAACACAGCCTTCGGCCGCTCGCGCGGCAAAGGCAGACGCGACCCTTTGGCAGGGCCCGGAAGAGTTATGGCGCGTCGTTGGCGAGAGTGGCGGCGCATACTCTAGCGATCCCGGCAAAGTTCGCAAGATTCGATTGCCGGTTGGCAATGGGTTTTGCCAAAAGTTCCGCGCTGGTGCCGCCGGCATCATGACGGGGCCTTCAGGCGATAGCCATGCCCGCGTACGGTCTCCAGCAGGGGCTCGCGGCCTTCCGTGTCGATCTTGCGTCTCAGCCGGGCAATATAGACGTCGACCACGTTAGTGAGCGGATCCTCGCTATATCCCCAGACTTGGTTCAGGATGCGCGTGCGGGAGAAAACCCGGCCCGGCGCGCTCATGAG